>URKW01000099.1 GCA_900548615.1 uncultured Eubacteriales bacterium
GCAGGCCGCCCTACGCATAACACCGATAGAATTCCGTAGGGCGGGGTGCCCTCACCCCACCGCAAAAAAGAAACCCTCCATTTTGTAGGGGCTGATGCCCACATCGGCCCCTACGGAATTCTACCGTGCCGCTTCACATCTGCTGTCTGCGGCGGAGCTTGCGGATATCCTCGCCGAAAAACGGCAGCACCCGGTACTCGCCCTCCAGACGAGACTGCACCTGGGGCGAATAGCGCTCGCCCAGCTGACGCGGGGCAAGATTGGTGTTGATGACGGTTTTCTTGCCCGCCAGCAGCCGCCCGTTGATCAGCTGGTACAGGGCGCTCTGAACGAAGCTGGTGACCATCTCCGTGCCCAGATCGTCCACGATCAGCAAATCGCAGTTCTGATACCGCTGCACATTCTCGCAGGCGGCGGAGGAATCATCGGGGCGGAACTTCTCCTCCTCCATCTGGGAGAAGATGTGCTCCGCCGTGTCGTACACCACGCTGAAGCCCCGGTCGCTGACCACCCGCGCAATGCTGGCGGAGAGGAAGGTCTTGCCCAGACCAGACTGGCCCGTCAGCAGTAGGTTGTCCGCCGCCAGCGAGAAGTGGCGGGCGTAGTCCTGACAGATATCAAAGACCCGCTCCATATTCTCACGGGGAGAGCGCTTCCGTTCGCCCCGCTCGTCGCTGTACCAGTCGAAGGAGAAGGTCTCGAAGCTCTGGTTGCCCAGATCCAGCATCCGGGACAGCTCCGACAGCTGGGCGCGCTTATAGTACTCCCGCAGGCAGCGGCACACCTGCCCGTCGTGATACCCCGTGTCGCCGCACAGGGGACAGGCGGGCTTCTCCTCCAGATAGTCGGCGGGGTAGCCCATCCCGGTCAGCAGCTGCATCCGCTGGCGCTGCAAATCCAGATTTTCGTCCTGCAACACCCGCACGGCAGGCAGCGGATCGGCGCCCCGGCGCAGCGCCGAGGCGATCAGCTTGGGCATGGTGGCGCGCAGCTGCTGCTCGATCTCCTTCAGGCGGGGCTCCGTCTCGTACAGGCGGTCTCGCCGCCGGGCGAACTCCGCCGCGCGTCGCTGCTTGTCCTCCTCGAAGCGGGCCAGCGCCTGCCGCATGATCTTTCCGTCGTATGACATGGGATACCTCCTTTTTTTGAAGAGTTTTCGTCCCTGCGGGGACGAGGTACTTTTGGCCATTGTCCCAAAAGTACCCAAAAAGACAACCAGAAACCCAGGTTTCTGGACTTCCTGCACGCTGTCCCTTTTACAAATTTGATACCGTATACCACGCGTTCACAGTACATGGTAGATATCGTTATGTATGACGCATCGACTTTCTTCTTGCGCCGCTGCCGCTCATACGGTGCGACAGTAGACACAGAAGCGTTGTTCGGCGTAGGCATCAGCGGCAGCGGCGCAGGAGCAAAAGCGATCCTTTTAACGAAACGAAAAAGGAAATTCTGCGTGAACGTGTGGCAGGCAGTTACAAATCTGTACGCACGATAGCGCGCCCGGAGGTGAAGGAACCGGAGGTTCTTTCCGGTGCTTTTGCCTACTTTTGCCACTGTTGGCAAAAGTAGGTCGCGCCGGGGCGCGAAACACTCCCCAACCACTACATATACTCGTCCATCCAGTCGGTTTTGGCGGGCTTCGCGCCGGATTTTTTCGGGGCACGCTGCTGGCCCTCCTCCACCTGCTCCACCGTGTGCCAGCCCTGCTGGTGCCAGCGGCGCAGGATGCCGTTCAGGTAGCGCCAGTTCAATTCCTTCTTATAAAACACCGTCTTATCATAGGCCAGCGCCACCGTCTCCGGCGGAAAGCCCATGTCGATCCAGTCCAGAATGTACCGCTGCTCGCTCTCCACCGGCGGACGGCCGTGCAATTGCAGCACCTGCATGTAGGCGGCGGTCTTTTCCTGCTTGCGGGCGTAGTCCTTGAGATATCGCCCGGCGCTGTCCTGATCCATCAGGCCCAGCCGCGCCCAGTAGGCGCCCTCCTTCTCGATCTGCCGCAGGGTGGGGCGGCGGCCCTCGCCAAACCGGCGCTGTGCCCGCTCCACACAGTGGCACACCAGCAGATAGATCACATCCACCGGCAGACCCAGATCGTCATACAGTCCCGCCAAAATCTGCAAGTCGGCGGTTTTCAGCTTTTTGCCCAGCTTTTCCTCCGTCTGGGACACCAGCATGCGGAAGCCACTGTCGGCCTCCAGCAGATCGGCCAGCTCCGCGCCGGAGTACACCCGGTGCTCCTCCGACGGGGCAGGCGGCTGCTGACTGCGCCGCAGAAAGCCCATGTCCTGCAGAGCCGTTTCCGCCGCGCTGAGCCGCAGCTGGCTCCAGTTCAGCCGCGCCGCCAGCGTTTCGGCGGTGACAGGGCCGTCCAGCCGCTGGAGCAGCAGGTACAGCAGCGCCGCGTCGCCGCTGCCGCCGGCAACCAGCGCGTCCACCTGCGAGGCGGAGAGCACCACGCTCTTTTCCTGCCCGTGGGTGATATAGCCTGCCATAGTGATCTCCTCCTTTCTGATTCTCTGGCAATGAAATCTGGCGATTTCATTGCCAAAAGGGCTACTGCGGCATGTAGTCGTCCGCCCCTACAATCAATCCCCAGAGTGTTCCGGGGATCATCATAATTCCCCCCTATTCTACACGAAAACTCTCTTTTCGTAAAGCGCCGCAGCGAGATTTTCGGAAATTTACAGAAAGTTCTTCCACCGCCTTGAATTTGTGGTATAATGGATTCTGTATCAGTATGAATAATTTCGGAAAGAATGAACATAGGAGGACTTTATCATGGCAAACCGTGTGACGATGACGATCTGCGGCCAGGATTACACCCTTGTGGCCGATGAAAGCGCCGCCTATATGCAGAAGGTGGGCGCGCTGGTGGATCAGAAAATGACCGAGCTGATGGACAGCGCCCACGTCAGCCGCTATGACGCGGCGGTGCTGGCCGCCATCAATCTGGCGGACGAGCTGTACAAGCAGCAGGACGGCAGCGAAAATCTGCGCCGCCAGCTGAAAACCTATCTGGACGAGGCTACCGCCGCCAAGAACGAGGCCAGCGACCTGAAGCGCCAGCTGTTCAAGGCCCAGCAGCGGAGCAATAACAACAAATGATGGAGCTGCTCTCCCCTGCCGGCTCCCGCGCCGCCCTTGAGGCGGCGGTGCAGTCCGGGGCGGACGCGGTGTACATGGGCTTCGGAACCTTCAACGCCCGCCGCAACGCCAAAAATTTCACCGACGAGGAGTTCGCCGACGCGGTGGCCTACTGCCATCTGCGGGGCGTGCGGGTGTTCCTGACGCTGAACACTCTGCTGACCGACCGGGAGCTGCCCCAAGCCGCCGAGGTACTGCGGAAGGCCTCCCAGATGGGCGTGGACGCGGTGCTGGTGCAGGATTGGGGCGTGCTGACGCTGGCACAGGCGGTGACGCCTGACCTGCCCATTCACGCCAGCACCCAGATGAGCCTGTTCACCTCCGGCGGTGCACGCTGGGCGGAGCGCCTGGGCATGGAGCGGGTGGTGCTGGCCCGTGAGCTGAGCCGCGACGACATTGCCAACGTGTGCCGCAGCTGCGGCGCGGAGATCGAGGTGTTCGTCCACGGCGCGCTGTGCATGTGCTATTCCGGCCAGTGCACCATGAGCGCCCTCATCGGCCAGCGCAGCGGCAACCGGGGCGCCTGCGCCCAGCCCTGCCGCCTGCCCTACGGCGTCAACGGCTCCTGCAAAAACCAGTTCCCCCTGAGCCTGAAGGACGCCAATCTGTCGGCGTATCTGCAAGAGCTGGGCGACATGGGGGTGGCCTGCCTGAAGCTGGAGGGCCGCATGAAGCGGCCGGAGTACGTGGCGGTCATTACGTCCATCTACCGGCGGCTTATCGACGAAAAGCGCGGCCCCACGGCGGCAGAATCCCAGGCGCTGGAGCAGGCCTTTTCCCGCAGCGGCTTCACCGACGGCTACTATCGCCATCGAAAAGGGCCCGCCATGTTTGGCACCCGTCCGGAGAATGCACCGGAGCCGAAGGAGCTGTTCAACGAGACCCGGAAGCTATACGAAAACGGGGAGCACAAGCGGATCCCCATTACCATGCAGGCCGCCATTTTCCCGGGCAAGCCCGCCGCGCTGACGGTCAGCGATGGCGCTCATGCCGTCACTGTCACCGGCCCTGTGCCGGAAGTTGCCCGCAACCGGGCACTGACGGCGGAGGACACGGCGGATCGGCTGCAAAAAACCGGCGGCACCGTGTTCCGCTGCGAGACGGCGGAGGTGTCTATCGGCGACGGCCTGATGCTGAGCGCGTCGGCCATCAACGGCCTGCGGCGCGACGCTTTGGACGCGCTGGCGGCGGCACGGACGGCCGTTCCGGAACGGCGAAGCCTGCCCATCCCGGCGCTTCCGGAACGTGAGACCTTCTCCCCCGCCGCGCCCAAGCTGACCTGCTCCATTGCCCGGCTGGATCAGCTGACGGACGCCGTGGCCGAGACTGTGGAACTGGTCTACGTGCCCATTGAATTGCTGCCCCACCTGACGGACTATCGCGGCAGGGCGAAGCTCTGCGCGGTGCTGCCCCGTGTGTGGCGGGACGGCGACGAGGCAGTTTTTAGGAAAATTCTGGAAACCACCCCCGCTCTGTCGGCGGTAAGCATCGGCAACGCGGGACATATGGCCATCGTGGAGGGGTTGCCCCTTGAAAAGCGGGGCGACTTCGGATTGAACGTGTTCAACTCCCGCGCCGTGGACTTCTGGCGGCAGCAGGGACTGGACAGCGTGACCGTTTCCTTCGAGCTGCGGCACCAGCAGGTGCGGGAGCTACGGAAGTATCTGCCCTGCGAGGGCATCGTGTACGGCCGCCTACCGCTGATGGTGACGGAGAACTGCATGACCGGCAACGCCGGAAACTGCCGCGGCGACAAGCGGCTGTGCGACGGGGAGAATTATCTCACCGACCGCACGGGAGCCCGGTTCCCTTTGCTGGGGCAGTATGGCTGCCGCTGCGAGATTGAAAACAGCCGCACGCTGTTTCTGGCGGACAAGCTGGAGTGGCGCAATTGCGGCCTGACCTACGCCCGGCTGCGGTTCACCACCGAAAGCCCCGCACAGTGCGACGCCGCCCTGCGGCGGTATCTGGGCGAGGGCGAGTGGATGCCAGAGGAGTTTACGCGGGGATTGTTCTACCGCGGGGTGGAGTGAGGGGTGTTTCGTGGCTGTGGCCACGAGGTACTTTTGGCCGTTGTCCCAAAAGTACCCAAAAGGACAACTTAAACCTGCGGTTTAAGAATCCGCCCGCGCTATATCCCATTTAACTCTTATACCTTTTACCGCACGTTCACAGGACTCTGTTGCTTTCGTTTCATGTGACGCATCGACTTTCTTCTTGCGCCGCTGCCGCTCATGCGTTGCAACGGCAGAAGATGAATCGCTGTACGGCGGGGCAATGTGGGCATCGCGCCGCACGGAACGCATTCAAAGCCTCCCCTGTGTAAGGGGAGGTGTCAACGCAAAGCGTTGACGGAGGGGCTGTCCCCTTTCGTTGACAATCCCCCAGTCACCTTCGGTGACAGCCCCCTCTACACAAGGGGGCTTGGTCTTGTGGCTTTCAAAATCCTCTCCCCTCTGTAATATCCAATACATTTTCTACATCTCGTAATCAAACATCAGGAGAACGACCATGATCCTACAAATAAAAGCCCTGTCGCCCAAGATCGGCGACGCCATCCCCGCGCCCCGTTTCGCCACCCCCGGCAGCGCCGCCATGGATCTGTGCGCCTGCCTTGACGGGGACGTGACCCTGAAGGCCGGGGCACGGCAGGTGCTGCCTACCGGCATCGCCATCGCCCTGCCCAGCGCCGACTATGTGGCACTGATCTGCGCCCGCAGTGGCCTTGCCTCCAAGCACGGCATCACCATGGCCAACGGCGTGGGCGTCATCGACAGCGACTACCGCGGCGAGCTGCGGGTGGCCCTTTACAACGAGTCCGACACCGACTACGTCATCCACGACGGTGACCGCATCGCCCAGCTGATGGTGCTGCCGGTGGTGCAGCCCACGCTGGAATTCGTGGACGAGCTGGACGAAACGGAGCGGGGCGCCGGCGGCTTCGGCTCCACGGGAAGGTGACGCATATGGCGAACATCGTATTGGCCTCCGGCTCTCCCCGGCGGCAGGAATTACTGGGTCGGATGGGCATTCATGACTTCGTGGTGTCCGTGCCCCAGGTGGACGAGGTGTGCCCGGAGGGCCTGACTCCGGAGGCGACGGTCTGCCATATCTCCCGGCAGAAGTCCGGCGCGGTACAGGCGGAGCCGGAGGATATCGTCATCACCGCCGACACCATGGTGTTTCTGGACGGCAGGCGGCTGGGCAAGCCCCGCGACGAGGCGGACGCCCTGCGGATGCTGTCGGCGCTGCAAGGGCGGCACCACACGGTATGCACCGGCGTGACGGTGCGGCAAGGCGAACGGCTGCTGACCCGCGCCCAGTCCACGCAGGTGTGGTTCCGGGAAGCCGCCACGGAGGAGCTGAAGCACTACATCCGCAGCGGCGAGCCCATGGACAAGGCGGGCGCTTACGGCGTGCAGGGTCTCGGGGCGCTGCTGGTGGAGCGCATCGACGGCGATTTCTTCAACGTAATGGGTCTGCCGGTGCTGCTGCTGAGCCGCATGCTGGCGGAGTTCGGCGTGACGCTGCTGTAACACTTCTGTCCTTGGCCCCCTCTGAGAGGGGGCTGTCACCGAAGGTGACTGAGGGAGAGAATAAAAGATGTGCGATGCAAATCCAGATGGATGCTACGGCGGCATAGCCGCCGAGATCGGATGCTAAAAATATGCCACTGGCAT
>URKW01000100.1 GCA_900548615.1 uncultured Eubacteriales bacterium
TTTCCTCTATTATAGCAGAAACAGGGGCGTTTGGGTAGTTTTTTGACAGGCTGAAGAACCGCCTTTTGAAAAAAGGCGGTTCTTTTTATCAATGGAATCAATAACACGGAAAAGCCCTCAGTCCTCTTCCCGGCGGAGCTTGCGCTCCAGCTCGCGCAGCTTGGCGCGGCGCTCCTTCATGGCGGCGGAAGCGGCCTCCAGACGGGCGGCAAGCTCCTCCATGGCCTCGCCGTTCTTGCGGCGGCGGGCCTGCTCGTTCAGCAGCTCCTTCGTGCGGCGCTGGGCGTCCTTGAAGTCCCGGCGGGCCTGCTTCAGCCGCTCCATCATGGCGCGGGGATGGGCCTGCAATTCGGGATACGCCTGATGGATACGGCGCAGGAACAGGTTCCGGTCACGCAGCAGCTCGTGGACGCGGCGGCTGATCTCCTCGGTGCTGTCGCCCTCCTGGGCGTCGATCTCTCTGCGGACAATGTCCATCATCACGTGGGACACCACGCAGTCCGACACCAGCAGCGTCACGATGGCGATGGCGGCAAAGTGCAGCCAGAACAGCGGCAGCTTTTCGATCAGCCGGAAGTACACCGGGTCGATCCACACCACGATCACCACACTGGCCAGACCGAACAGCATCAGATTGCCGATCCACACCCGGCCGTTCAGGTTCATGGGCTTCTGACTGTAGTCCCACCAGCGGGCATGGAACGCCTTCTCCATGTACCAGCTGATGAAGTACTCCAGTCCGCCGCAGATGAAAAAGCCCGCCAGAAAGATTTCGCCCGGCGTGCCGCCGCGGATGCCCACCAGACCGCCCACCAGTACCGTCACCAGCACCACGCCGCTGCCGTAAATGGGGCAGTAGGGGCCGATGAGGAAGCCACGGTTGATGAACCGGTGGTACTGGATGTATTTCAGCGTGACCTCCATCATCCAGCCCAGCACGGAGAACACAAAGTACAGCACGATCAGTTGGCACAGCAGCGTCCAGTTCATAAGGGGCACCTCACGCGTCAGCAGTAGTGACATTATTATAGAGATACTGGGATATTTTGTCAAGAAATACAAAAAAGGTGTTGCTTTTTTGTTAAAAGATGATATGATAGTTGGACTGATTGGGGGTGTTTCGCGCCCCACAGAGTTCTGCCGCACCTTTTTTGTGCGGCGGGGTGAGGATACCCCGCCCTACGGAACAACACCGTACCCTTGCCTCTCCCAAAGGGAGAGCCAAGGGTCTGTACCCCGCCGCTGCCCCACACGATAAACAAAAGGAGGATCACCCCCATGGCTCGTACCGGCCGCTATGAGATCGACATGTGCAGCGGCAAGCTGCTGCCGAAAATACTGACCTTCGCCCTGCCGCTGATGTGCTCCAGCGTTTTGCAGCTGCTGTTCAATGCGGCGGACATCGTGGTGGTGGGCAAATTCGCCGGGGATAACTCTCTGGCCGCCGTGGGCTCCAACGCCGCCCTCATCAACCTGATGGTGAACCTGTTCGTGGGATTGTCGGTGGGCGCCAACATTCTGGCCGCCCGCTACACCGGCGCGGGAAACCGGGAGGGCCTGCGCCAGACGGTGCACACCTCCATGCTGCTGGCCTTCCTCAGCGGCATTCTGCTGGCGGTGGTGGGCGTTATCACCGCCCGGCCATTGCTGCACCTGATGCAGGTGCCGGACTCGATCTTGCCGCTGGCGGCGCTGTATCTGCGCATCTACTTTCTGGGCATGCCCGCCGCCATGCTGTATAACTTCGGTGCGGCGCTGCTGCGCTCAGTGGGCGACACAAGGCGTCCCCTGTACTACCTGATCGCCGCCGGCATTGTCAACGTGGCGCTGAACCTGCTGCTGGTGATCGTGTTCCAGCTGGACGTGGCGGGCGTGGCCATCGCCACGGTGGTCAGCCAGTGCCTGTCGGCCTTCCTGGTGGTGCGCTGCCTGATGCACGAGGAGGGCGATATCCGCCTTGAGCTGCGTGAGCTGCGCATCACTCTGCCCCGGCTGGGACAGATTCTGGAGATCGGCATTCCCTCCGGCATTCAGGGCGTGGCCTTCTCTCTGTCCAACGTCATCATTCAGGCCTCCATCAACGGCTTCGGCGAGACGGTGATCTCCGGCAACACCGCCGCCAGCAATATCGAGGGCTTTATCTACGTGGCCTGCAACGCCTTCTGTCAGGCCAACATGGCCTTCACCAGCCAGAACTACGGCGCGGGTAAGCTGGAACGGCTGAAGCCCATCGCCCTGTGCTCCGCCGCCTGCTCGGCGTCGGTGGCGGTCATCGGCGGCATGCTGTGCTGGGTCTTCGGGCCGCAGCTGCTGCATATCTACTCCAACAGCGACACGGTGGTGGCCGCCGGTATGGCGCGCATCGCCATCATGTTCCCCCTGTACATTCTGTGCGGCCTGATGGACGTGATCGTTGGCTCCATCCGGGGCATCGGCTATTCCATCACTCCCATGATCGTCACGTTGCTGGGCGCCTGCGCCTTCCGGGTGGTGTGGATCGCCACCATTTTCCAGGTGCCCCGGTTCCACACACCGGAGACCATCTACTGGTCGTACCCCATCTCGTGGGCGCTGACGTTCCTGACCCATCTGGTGTGTCTGGTCATCATGATGCGCCGGCTGTACCGCAGAGAGGGCGTGATGGCCAAGCATCACCACCTGACCCACCGCCACACGGCGTAAAAAAGTTTTGAAAAAAGCGGGAATCTTTCCTTTCTGTGCTGCGTCTAAAGGGACGTAATCAGCAAGAAAGGAAGGGTTTTTCCCATGAAAACGATGAAAAAGGTAATGGCGCTGCTGCTGGCGCTGATGATGGTGCTGTCTCTGGCCGCCTGCGGCGGCAAGACCGACAACGGCGGTAACAGCGACAACAACGGCAGCGGCGGCAAGGATCAGCCCGCTGCGGTGGACATGACGGCGCAGGAGGTGTTGGACGCCCTGAAGGAAAAGCTGGGCGACAGCTACGGCTGCGATCTGGCCGAGGACGAGAGCCGCATGACCGGCTATTATGAGCTGGACATGAGCAAGATCGACAGCTGGGCCGCCGAGAGCAGCGAGAACAGCGCCCTCGACCCCAGTACCGCCGTTGTGCTGAAGGTGAAGGACGGCTACGCCCAGGACGCCGCCGCGCTGCTGCAAACCGGCTATCAGCAGGTGCTGGACTACTGCCGCATGTACAGCATGAACGTGGCGCAGGTGGAGCAGGCCCGTCTGTTCGTCAGCGGCGACTATGTGGCGCTGCTGATCCTGGGGCAGGGGCCTGACGACAGCACCGCCGACGAGGCGAAGCTGGCGCAGGACGAGGCCGCCAAGGTGGACGCCGCGTGGCAGGACATCTTCGGCTCCGCCGCCAACCAGCTGGTGGTGAAGTAAGCGCTGACCGTGGGGCAGGGGAGAGCCTCTGCCCCACGGCACATGAAAAAAACCGCCGCAGGGCAAATTCCCTCTTGCAATTTGCCGCGACATGTCGTACAATAGAAGAGAACTGAATAACAGGACGGCGCGCCGGTCTTGCGGGACTGGCGGCGGAATGGGGTGAGAGTCCCCGCGAGAAGGTCACTGTGATGCCCGCCCGGACGGGATAAGTCAGGTACGCAATGCGCTGCTCCTGGGCTTTCGCCATTCCCGAAGCCGAAGCACGAAGTGTTATCTGCGCACGACCTGCTTTGGCCGTGCGCTTCTCTTTTGCGCGCGGCTGGGTATGGCTGTGCGCCTTTTTTCTTCCCGCAGCCGAACGCGGCGCAGAGCCGCAGCTTTCCATAGACAGGTGGGCGGGGTTTGCCGACCCCGCCCACCGCACCTCAATATGTGCGGCATAACCCAAGAAGGATGCTACAGCGGCATAGCCGCTGAGATCGACACTAAAAATATGCCACTGGCATATTTTCTTAACGTGTCGACACCGTTCGCCGCACCTCATTCATAACGTTCGGAGTGCTCCACGACCCTTCTCCACACCTGTGGGGCGGCTCCGCGGCGTTGTCATACAACATGATACATCCCCCTTATACCAAAAGCGGAGACGCACTGCGTCTCCGCTTTTGGTATAGGGACTTCCCGTGGCCGCATAGCCTGACAGGGAGAGGAGGGGTGGTTATGTTGAACGCGGCGCTGCTGCTGTTGTGCCAGAGCATGTTCTGGTCGCTGCATCTGGCAGGCGGCAGCGGTTCGTTTCCCCGGCCGCTGACGGCGGAGGAGGAGCGGCAGTATCTGGAGCTGTGCGCCAAGGGCGATCTGGACGCCCGCAACGTGCTGGTAGAGCGCAACCTGCGCCTTGTGGCGCATATTATCAAAAAATACTACACCCAGGCGGAGGAGCAGGAGGACCTGATCTCCATCGGCACCATCGGGCTCATCAAGGCGGTGAACACCTTCAAGGCCGACAAAGGCATCCGGCTGGCAACTTATGCGAGCAGATGTATTGAAAATGCTATACTAACCTAACGGAAGAAACGGCCTTGCAGGTGGCGGAACGGACGCCTTTTGAGGCAAAATGGCGCCTGCTGGCGAGAGTGGGAGTCCGCTGCTATATTCTGATTTCCAATGTATCAGGTGCGGTAAAAGTAGCCCCGCTCCAGATTCTTCAATTTCCGGTGGTGCTGCCGCACAAGTTTCAGGACGCGGAAAAGTTCAATTTGCAGTTCTCAGACTTCTCAGAAATCACCGAAACAGCGGACAAGCTGCGCTGGCTTCGCTACCAGAAAGGCCTGCGCCAGAGAGATGTTGCAGACTACGCCGGGATAGACCGGAGTACCTATGTCCACTATGAAGAATATGGAAAAGACCTCTATCCGCCGGAGCACATGGAGAAAATCGCGCAGCTTTTTGAAGTGCCGGTCGATATGCTTCTGGATGACTACAATCTATTTTTGAGGAATGGTCAAGGCAACCAGATTAAGGCAATCCGAATGAAGCTGGGGCTGACGCAAAGGCAGTATGCGGACAAGCTGGGCATCAGCCTCGGCAGCCTGAAACAGTGGGAGCAGAATCGGAAGCAGATTTTCAAATCCACATGGGAGAAGTATTTCAGACAGACATAACCATAGCAGTAAACGAGCAGACCGGCTGTTGAGGCTGGCCTGCTCGTTTGCTATGTATTATTGGTGCGCTTTCAGATGCTTCACGGCGGCGTCTACCAGCTCCAGCTTCTGCTCCGTGGAACAGGGCAGCTTCTGGATGGATTTCAGCGCCTGCTCGGACTGGAACTTCGCCAGCTCCTGCCCAAGCTCCTGCTGTGCCTGCTTTGATTTCGGGAAGATCAGAAATACTTCCATGGCTGCCCTCCTTTCCAGAGCGTTTGCTGCTTCAATCTATGCGTGTGTTCCGGTGGCTATGTAGACAAATAGAATTCAATTTCAGGGCTGTGAGGGAAATCGTATTGCCGCGCGGCTTTGGCGGTGCGGGAATGTTTGCAATTCAAGGGCTTTTTGACCCTGAATTGTCTACACCGGACCGCCGTTTGCGGGCGGATTTCGCCTTCTGCTGGCGGTGAACCTCCTTGGCGCAGGCGGGACAGTATTTTGCCCTGCCGGAGCGGGCGAGGATGCCCGTGCCGCAAACTTTGCAGCGGCGCAGCTTCTTGGGGCTGAGAATGGCCTGTTCCAGCTTTGGCTGCTGGGGCAGCACGGCGCGGCGGACCCACCGGCAGATCAGGCTACGTGAGATAAACTGCGGGCAGACACCGTCCAGCAGCAGGCAGTCGCCATCCAAGAAGTTGCAGCAGCGCTTTGTAAGGCCGCGCACGCTGCGGAGCTGCCCCGGCGTCAGGCGGAAGAGCGTGCCGTCCGGCAACCGCTCGATGGGGTCAAGCTTGTGCATCTTCGGCCTCCTTTACGATGAGCTTTGTGTCCGCTGGGTAGTTTAGCGTAATGAGGGCGGGTTTGCCCAAACCCTGCTTGCGCCGAACAATCAAACCACTGTACTCCAGTTCCCGGAAGATCCGCGTGGCGCTCTGGCGGCTGCGGTGGAGTTTGGTTTGTGCCTGCTCTAAGGTGAAGTACAGCCGAATCGTGCCGTCCGGCTCGACGTAGCCGTTCTGCCGGGAGATGCTGGCTCTATCCAGCAGCAGCGCATAGAGCACCTTCGCGTCGTTGCTGATGTCCCGCAGAGCTTCGTCTTGGAGAAGGAACCTCGGAAGCGGCACATAGGACGCTGCTGGGCTCTGCATCGTGAGCTTGCAAAAAGCTTTCATCTGACCTCCTATCCCATCCATCAATCCATCCATTTTTGTGTTGATTGATTGATAGATTGATTCTCTTGTATCTTGATTTATTTCTTATTAGTTAGAGGATGAATTTCAGCCCCGATGAACGGCACGAAAACCGTCGTCCTGAAATCCAGTTGCGGAACGCTCCGGAGCGTCAGCTTGTCCACCGTCCGGAAAACCGGTGACGGAAAACCCACACATGGAAAATCCCGTTGTGGTCAAAGCTCATCTTTCTGCCGCACTTTCAGCAGCTCCCAGATCTCGGCCTGCCGCGCTTTCAGCTCGGCAACGTCGTCCTCGTAGCAGCGCCCGGTGCTGTTGATGCGGCGGCAGACGTGGTTGATGTTCGAGGCGGCTCTGCTGACGGCAGCGGCCAGCTTTTTCTGCTCGGTGTAATCGACCTTGATGATGTACCCGTCAATCAGCATTTTCCGGGCATACGCGCCGAAGTTGTGCGTCCCCAACTGGCACATCTTGTGCTGGATGAGATTCAATTCCTGCTCGTTCAGGCAGATTTCCTTGCGGATGGGGCGCGTGCGATCCGGCATGAGGCTCACCCCTTCAGGTGCAGCCCGAAGGCACCGTTTTCTTCCAGAATTTCCAGATAG
>URKW01000101.1 GCA_900548615.1 uncultured Eubacteriales bacterium
TACCGGGTGCGTGTGTGGGGGGGGGGTCTGTCCCTCTTTAGCATCTATCTTGGTTTTGAAGGTACTATCTCACGTCGTTAGGGCCGACAGAGTCGTCGGCCCCTACGAAGTTCTATCGGCAGTCCGTGCGTATGGGATATCTAACTTCCCCGTAAAAAACCACCCCATTGCCTGTCCGGCAATGGGGTGGTTGCGTTTACGATGACAGGTGACGGCCGAAGTTTCCGCCTACCCGGATGCCCTCCTGAATGATGGTGAAGGCATGGGGGTCGATCTCGCTGAGCGCCATCTGCACCGACACCACCTCGTACTTACTGAGACACACGCACAGCACATGCACCTGATCGTGGGAATAGCCGCCCCGGCCCTCCCACAAGGTGAAGCTGCGATCCAGCTTTTCCAGAATGGTCTGGTTCAGCCGCTCGGGATCCTCCTTGGTGAAGATCAGCATCTGGACGGAGATGTTCTGCTGGTGCACCCGATCCAGAAACAGTGCCTGAAACACCACGTAAATGGCAGAATAGATAGCGGTGGTCAGGTCGAACAGCACGGCGCACAGCGCGTACAGCGCTGTGTTGAAGGTGATGGAGAACCGGCCCACCGTGAAACCCTTCCCCTTTTTGCTGAGGTACAGGCCCAGCACGTCCAGTCCGCCGGTGGAGCAGCCGCAGGTGAGGATAATGCCGCCGGAAAAGCCGCTGATGATGCCGCCCACCAGACAGGAGGTCAGCTTGTCCGCGATGATCGGCGTGGCGGGAGACGGGATCACCGCCAGCGCGATGGAGTTGATGATGGTCACAGTGGTCATGCCCACCACAAAGTCCCGGCCCAGCGTGCGCCACGCCAGCACGATCAGCGGCAGATTCACCAGCAGGTAGAAGATACCCGCCAGATCCACCGAGGTCTCCAACCCCAGCGCCGTCACCAGCAGGGTACGGATCACCTGACACAGACCGTACAGGCCGCCGCTGTACATGCCCTGCGGCACGACGATCAGGTTGATGCCCGCCGCCATCAGGATGCCGCCCAGCACACCCATGCCCAGCCGCAGCCATTTGTTCTGCTGCACCTTCTGCAACATACGCTGACCCTCCTTATATATAAGTAGTATGGTCGGATTTTGTCTGTTTCAGACGCAAAACCGCAGAATTCCGCGTCATTTTTCACATTTGCGAGGCGATTATAATATATCACCTCCGGCTTGTCAAGGCTTTCCCCGCTTTTCAGAGGGTAAACCGCAGGCGGCTGTACAGCCGCTGCCTTGCCCGCCGCAGACAGCGGGACACGGTGGATTTGTTGACCCCCAGCCGCCGGGCGATCTCGGTGACGGTCAGCTCCTCCTGAAACTGCATGTCTACCATCTGCCGCTGGCGGGGCGTCAGCTCCGCCATGGCGTCCGGCAGACGCCGCCGCAGACGGCGCAGGCGGCGGCTGTTGTCCTCGTCTCCCTGCTGCCACTGGGCCAGCTGGGCGTAATCAAACAGTAAATCGTTCATCCCGGTAATAGCTCCTGTCGTAGTAGTGGGCCGTCAGGCGGCGGAGCTGGCGGCATTGCCGCAGCAGCGGCTCCAAATCCAGTATCCGGCGGTGCAGGGAAAAGCGCTGGCTCTCGTCCCGCGCTTCTCTCTCCTCCTGCCGCAGCTGGGCAAGGCGGTGGGACAGCAGCTCCGCCGAATAGGCGTAGCTTTCCGATAATTCTTGCAGCGTCATGGAATCTCTCCTCTCTCTTTGGGACATTTTCAAAAAATTTTCCCGGAAAAATGCGTCTTTTTGTGAAGATTGTTGTTGACAAATAAAGTGACTTCTGCTAATATAATCTTCGCTGGTAGCAAATGCTGGTGTAGCTCAGCTGGCAGAGCAGCTGATTTGTAATCAGCAGGTCGGGGGTTCGAATCCGTCCACCAGCTCCAATTTCATATGGGGGATTTCCCGAGTGGCCAAAGGGGACAGACTGTAAATCTGCTGGCAACGCCTTCGGTGGTTCGAATCCACCATCCCCCACCAGAAAAAAGCATCGACTTTGTCGGTGCTTTTTTCAATTTAATCCGCTTTGCAGGCGGGTGAGATCAGCCTTTCGGCTGATGAAATCCGCTGACGCGGATGAAATCGCTGTGGCGACGGGCGGATTTGATTTCATCTGAGCGCAGCGAGGATTTCTTTGCACGCTTTACGTGCAATTTCATATTGCGCACCTTGCCGAATCAACTGCCGTGCTTCCTCTGTTGCACGACTGCGGCGTGATCCGCCGTCTCCTCATCGCTTCTTTGAACACCGCCAAGAACCGCCAGTCGTGACCGCCCTCTGGGCGGTTTTCTTTTTTCGCCGCATAACGGAAGTACCTTCGTCTACCGGTGGGAGGGGTAGACCCCCTCCCCTACACACCGTTTATTACACGGGCCGATATGCTCCGCCGGTATCACCTCCCCTCTCCTGTGCACAAGAATCTTGAGATTGTCTCTACAATATCACAAGATTCTTGTTCTGTCAAGTGTATTTTAACAAGTTTCTTGTTTTTTCTTCTTGACATATTTTTACAACACCAGTAAAATGGTGGTAAGAAAACAAGATTCTTGTTTGGGAGGGTCTGCTATGAGCTTTGGTGAGCAGCTGCGGAAGCGGCGGGAAGAATTGGGCATGAGCCGGGACACGCTGGCGGAGAAGCTTGGCGTCAGCCGCAGCGCCATCGGCAACTACGAGACCGGCGTCAGCACCCCCAAGGAGGACGTGCTGCTGCGGCTGTTTGACGCCCTGCAGGTGGATCCCAACTATCTGTACCGGGACACGTTCCGCCACACCTTTGTCTACTCGGACGAGGAGCGGCGGATGGTGGAGAAATACCGCGCCCTGCCGCTGTCCGGACGGCAGATGATCCACAGCGTGCTGGACAGTCTGACCGAAATGCAGGAGGAATGGCGGCAGGACACAACGGAGGACAGCATCCGCACCATTCCGCTGTACGCCTCCCCCGCCGCCGCAGGCTTTGCCGCGCCGGTATTTCAGGAGGATTACGACCTGATCCCCGTCACCGGCGACGTACCCGCCGGGGCGGAGCTGGCGGTGCGGATTCAGGGCGACTCCATGGCTCCGTGGATCGCCGACGGCTCGGTGGTGTACGTGAACCACGACCCGCTGCAAAGCGGTGACGTGGGCATTTTCTGCGTGGACGGCGACATGCTGTGCAAGCAGTACTACCGCGACCCGCTGGGCATGGTGTATCTTTTCTCCCTGAACCGCCGGTGCGCCGACATGGACGTGGTGTTCCACCGGGGCAGCGGCCGCAGCCTGACCTGCTTCGGCCGGGTGATGATGCACGGATTGCCGCTGCCGGAATAATTTCCCGCCCCGATGGACATAATGCAGCTATTCTCTATTTTGATAAAGGAGTGTGCTGCTATGTACGCAAACGTGAACCAGAAGGCCTGTATCCAGTGCGGGCTGTGTCCCAGCATCTGTCCGGAGGTATTTTCGCTGGACGACGGCGCACCTGCCCACGCCATTACCGACGCCGTGCCGGAGGACTGCCGCCTGACGGCGCAGGAGGCCGCCGACAGCTGCCCCACCGGGGCCATCGAAATCCGGGGGTAAAGGGCTTTGCCTACACGTCTGTCATTGCGAACCAGTGCGCACACTGGTGCGGCAATCCGTTCTTTTGGCCATCATTGAAGGATACGGATTCCCACGCCAGTGACATCGGTCACTGGCTCGGAATGACAGACTTTTGCAATTATCGTGCGGCGGGGTGAGGGCACCCCGCCCTACGAAGTTTTACCCCAAAAATCTCCCCACCTCCCGCAAAATAATGCTTTACAAGTTTGATTTTCTGTGGTATGCTATTCAAGCATGTTAATGTGCAAGCTTATGGCCGTCCGGCTTCGTTATGCGGATCATTCACCTGTCCCACGACGCAGCGGCGCGGCAAAATTATCGAAAGGTGGATACACACTATGATGCTGAAAGACCAAAAGACCGCGATCATTGAGAACAATCGCACCCACGCTACCGATACCGGCTCCCCCGAGGTGCAGGTCGCCATTCTGACCGAGCGTATCAGCCAGCTGACCGCTCACCTGAAGGTTCATCCCCACGACTTCCACAGCCGCCGTGGTATGCAGATGATGATCGGTAAGCGCCGCCGCCTGCTGGACTATCTGGCCAAGAAGGATATCGAGCGCTATCGTGCCCTGATCGCCAAGCTGGGTCTGCGTAAGTAATTTGTTGAAACAGGGTGATGTGCGCCGCGCATCACCCTTCTTTCACGTTTTGCCGTCTGTGCCAAGACTGGCCTTTAGCAGTTGAAAACGCGCCGAAACGGCGGAGTTCGGGGCGTTTTCAAGTGCTAAACGGTGGTGGCGGCATGGAGGGCAGAGCCATATTTTTACAAAAAGGAGAAACGACATGTCGACTATCATCACTCATCGCCAATTCCCCCAGTACCACAAGTACACCATGGATCTGGCCGGCCGTCCTCTGACGCTGGAGGTGGGCAAGCTGGCCGAGCTGGCCAACGCCGCCGTCATGGTGGGCTATGGCGACACCCGCGTGCTGTGCTGCGTCACCGCGTCCGCCCGTCCCCGGGACGGCATCGACTTCTTCCCCCTGAGCGTGGACTTTGAGGAGAAGATGTACTCCGTGGGCCGCATCCCCGGCAGCTTCAACCGCCGCGAGGGCCGCCCCGGTGAAAAGGGCATCCTGACCTCCCGCGTCATCGATCGCCCCATCCGTCCCCTGTTTCCCTACGACTTCCGCAACGACGTGTCCGTGATGTGCACGGTCATGGCCGTGGATCACGACTGCTCCCCTGAGATCGCCGCCCTGATCGGCACCAGCGCCGCGCTGGCCATCTCCGACATTCCCTGGAACGGCCCCGTGGGCGCCCTGAAGGTGGGTCTGGTGGACGGCAAGCTGGTGCTGAACCCCGACAGCGAGCAGCGCAAGGTCAGCGATCTGGACGTGACCGTGGTCTCCACCGGCAAGAAGGTGGTCATGATCGAGGCGGGCGCCAATCAGGTGACCAACGACACCATGTTCGAGGCCATCAAGATGGCTCACCAGGAGAACCAGAAGCAGATCGCCCTCATCAACCAGATGGTCAGCGAGATCGGCAAGCCCAAGTTCGACTATCCCCACGCCGATTTCGATCAGGAGCTGTTTGACAAGATCGTGGCCGCCACCATGGAGGACGCCAAGGCCGCCATGGACACCGACGACAAGAACGTCCGCGAGGCCCGCTGGAACCAGCTGATCGAAAAGTGGCACGAGCTGTTCCTGGAGGACTATCCCAACATGGATCAGTATCTGGATGAGATCACCTATAAGTTCCAGAAGAAGATCGTGAAGGCATGGCTGCTGGAGGGTCACCGCGTGGACGGCCGCCAGAAGAACGAGATCCGTCCGCTGGACGCCGAGGTGGGCGTGCTGCCCCGCGTGCACGGCTCCGGCCTGTTTACACGCGGCCAGACCCAGGTGCTGTCCGTCTGCACGCTGGACACCCTCTCCGCCAACCAGAAGCTGGACACCATCTGGGAGGAGACCGAGAAGCGCTACATGCACCACTACAACTTCCCCGGCTACTCCGTGGGCGAGGCCAAGCCCGCCCGCAGCCCCGGCCGCCGCGAGATCGGCCACGGCGCGCTGGCTGAGCGGGCCCTGCTGCCCGTGATCCCTCCCGTGGAGGAGTTCCCCTACGCCATCCGCGTGGTGTCTGAGGTGGTCAGCTCCAACGGCTCCACCTCTCAGGGCTCCATCTGCGGCTCCACGCTGGCGCTGATGGACGCCGGTGTGCCCATCTCCGCGCCTGTTGCCGGTATCTCCTGCGGCCTGATCCAGGACGACGAGGGCGGCTTCACCACCTTCATCGACATTCAGGGCGTGGAGGACTTCCACGGCGAGATGGACTTCAAGGTGGCCGGCACCAAGAAGGGTATCACCGCCATCCAGATGGACCTGAAGAACGACGGCCTGACCATGGAGATCATCCGCAACGCGCTGGATATCACCTATGACGCCCGCTGCCAGATCCTGGATCAGGTGATGCTGCCTGTCATCAGCGAGCCTCGCCCCGAGGTGAGCCGCTACGCACCCAAGATGATCACCATGCACATTGATCCCGACCGCATCCGCGAGGTCATCGGCAAGGGCGGCAGCGTGATCCAGAAGATCGTGGCCGAGTCCGGCGCCAAGGTGGATATTGACGACGACGGCACCATCCACATCGCCTCCCCCGACGCCGAGAGCTGCGAAAAGGCCAAGAAGTTCATCGACGATATCGTGTTCGTCCCCGAGGTGGGTAAGCTGTACTACGGCCGCGTCGTACGCCTGATGACCTTCGGCGCTTTCGTGGAGATCGCGCCCGGCAAGGACGGTCTGGTGCACATCTCCAAGCTGGCCGACAAGCGCATCGAGAAGGTGGAGGACGCCTGCAAGGTGGGCGATATGATGTGGGTCAAGTTCATGGAGATCGACGAGAAGGGTCGCTGGAACCTGTCCCACAAGGACGCCATGAAGGAAATCGCCGCCAAGGAAGCCGCCGGCGAGAAGATCCAGTAACGCTCCCCTTCCGGCAGAAAAATTGATAGAAAGACCCCCGCTTTCGGTGTGAACCGAAAGCGGGGGTCTTTATTAGAGAGAATTGTTCGCGGCGGCCTGGGGGCAGGCCGCCCTACATCCCCCTTACAAACAATACGTAGGGCGGGGTGACCTCACCCTGCCGCGGGGCGTCGGGG
>URKW01000102.1 GCA_900548615.1 uncultured Eubacteriales bacterium
AAGAGCAGTAGGGCCCCGGCCGGGGGGCAATCCGATAGCCTTCTCCCGTGGAGCCGGTGCCGGGATAGGACATGCCGCCGGTGGCGACGATCACCGCGTCGGCGGGGTAGGTTCCCTTCTCCCCTGTCACCGCCGTCACGCGGCCGTCCGCCGTCTCCACCGACGCGGCACGGTCGTGGATCCAGCGGATGCCCAGCGTTTTGACCTGCCGTTTCAGCGCGTCGGTAATGTCAAAGGCGCTGTCGGACACCGGAAACACCCGGTCGCCCCGCTCCACCTTCAGCGGCACGCCGCAGCCCTCGAAAAACGCCATGGTATCCCGGCTGGTAAAGTGGGACAGTGCGCTGTAAAGGAATCGGCCATTACGGGGAATGTGGGCCATCAGGCCCTCCAGATCCGTGTCGTTGGTGACGTTGCAGCGGCCCTTTCCCGTGATATTGATCTTCTTACCCAACCGCTCGTTAGGCTCTATCAGGCTCACTTGCGCACCGTTCTTTGCGGCGGCGATGGCGGCCATCAAACCGGCGGCTCCGCCGCCGATCACCGTTATCTTATTCATCTTCCGCTTTTCCAAAAATACTGTATTTTGACCACACCTGCTCCATGTCGGCGAACACCTGCGCCACCTCGTCCCGCTTCCGCTGGCCTACCGCCAGGATCAGCGCGTTGATCAGGCTCAGCGGCGCCGCCAGCGAATCCACATAGGACAGCGCCTCGCACCGCACCAGCAGCGCCGCCGTCGCCAACGGATACAGGGGCGACAGCTGACTGTCGGTAATGGCCACCACATCCGCGCCACGGTCATGAGCCAGCTGAATGGCGTGAATGCCCATATTGGAGTACCGTGGGAAGCTGATGCCCACCATCACGTCGCCGGGGCCGATGTGGATCATCTGCTCATAGATCTCGCCCGCCGCCGTGTTCTGCACATAGATCACGTTTTTGAACAGCAGGTGGAAATAGAAATTCAGATAGCCCGCCAGAAATGAGCTGGAGCGCACCCCCAGAATATAGATGTGCTGGGCATGCAGCAACAGTTCCACCACATGCTGGAACTCGCCGCGATCCACCTGCTCGATGGCGTTGTGGATGCTGTCCATATCCCGCTGCATCACCGTGGCCAGAATGTCATTGCCGGTCATCTGATCCTGAGACGCCTGGATCCGCTGCACCGAGGTCAGCTTGCCCCGGATGATCTCCTGCAAGGCCTTTTGCATGGCGGGATAGCCGCTGTAGCCCAGCTCGGCGGCAAAGCGTACCACCGTGGACTCGCTGACCTGCGCCGTCTGTCCCAGACGGGCGGCGGTCATGAACGCGGCCTTGTCATAGTTGTTCAGGATATAGTCAGCGATCCGCTTCTGTCCCTTGGAGAAGCTGTCTCGGCTGGCACGTATCGTATGTAATACGTTCTGTTTCATTCTCTCTCGCTTCCTTTTAGGGCGGAGACCTCCGCCTCTGTCAAATACCGCCACTGTCCCGGCGGCAGGCTGCCCAGCGTCAGCGTGTCCTCCGCAATGCGGCGCAGCCGCATCACCTGCAAGTCCACCTTGGCGCACATACGCCGTATCTGGCGGTTCTTTCCCTGATGGATGGTCACAAGCAGCAGCGCCTGTCCGCCCCGCCGCCACACTTGCGTCACCTGTGCGGGAACGATAGGCTCACCGTCCAGCTCGTCCACAGCGGACAGCCGCTCCGCCGCACCGTCCAGCGTACCGCCGACCGTTACCTCATAGGTTTTGTCCACCTGATGACGGGGGTGGGTCATGGCCTGCATCAGCGCCCCATCGTTGGTGAACAGCAGCAATCCCTCACTGTCCTTGTCCAGCCGTCCCACCGGAAAGACCCGGACGCCGCAGTCCGCCACCAACTGAGCGGCGGTGGCGCGGCCCAGCTCATCGCTGAGGGTGGTCACATAACCACGGGGTTTATTGAGCATCAGGTACACCATCGGTTCGGCAAACGTCAGCGGCTTTCCGTCCACGGCGATAGCGTCCGTCTCCGGATCGGCCTTGTCGCCCAGCCGGGCCGCAGCGCCGTTGACCGTCACCCGTCCCTCCGTCAGCAGCGCTTCCGCCGCCCGACGGGAGCAAAGGCCGGAGCGGGCGATCAGTTTTTGCAGCCGTTCCGTCATGATGCTTCCTCCGTGTTTTTCGTTTCATAGGCGGCAAAGCCCATTTCATACAGGGTCTTGTGATCCACCCAGTCGTTGCCGTCGCACAGCGTCACCGCCACAAGGCGGCGGCCCTGCCGCTCTGCGCAGGACACCAGCGTGCGTCCCGCCGCCTTGGTATAGCCGGTTTTCATACCGATGCAGCCCTCGATTTGCCGCAGCAGCTTATTGTGATTGGTCATGCTCCTGCCGCCTACCGTGGCGGTTTTGGTGGAGCAGATACGGCGGAACGTGGGATCCTCCGCCGCGTAGGCCGCCAGCACTGCCATATCCCGCGCCGTGGAATAATGGTTTTCGTCGTCCAGCCCGTTGGGATTGGCAAAGGAGGTGTCCTTCATCCCCAGCGCCGCAGCCTTTTCGTTCATGGCCTGCACGAACGCGTCCAGACCGCCGCAGCAGTCCGCCAGCGCCAGCGCCGCGTCGTTGCCGCTGCACAGCATCAGGCCGTACAGCAGCTCCTCCACCGTCACCGTTTCTCCCGGCTTGAGATACATGGAGGAGCCCTCCACCATGTGGCTTGCCGTTACGGTGATGGTGTCCGTCAATTTGGCGCGCTCCAGCGCCACCAGCGCCGTCATGATCTTGGTGGTGCTGGCAATGCGCATGCACCGTCCTGCGTCCTTTTCAAACAATATCTCTCCGCTGTCGGCGTCCATCAGGATCGCCGCCGCGGCGGACAGCTGCACCGCCTCTGCCCGGCAGGGCAGCAGCGCCAGCAGCATCGTCAGGGTCAGCAGCGCCCCGCACAGTTTTTTCCACATGGTATCACCCCGGATACCATCCTATGCAGGGACGGTTTGTCCCTAGCTTTCCAATTTCCCCTTATTCAGAGAACTCCTTCTCCGCCTTCTTGCGGTCGATAAAGCTCTCTACCCGATCCAGCACCTGGGGCACCAGCTCGATGGCACGATCCACCGTGCTGATGGCGGGTGCGGCCACCGGCAGCATACGAGTCACGCCGTCCTTGACCACCAGAAACGCCATGGGCTCCACTCGGACGCCTGCTCCTGCACCGGCGCCCATCTGGTTGGTCTGCTTGCCGTAGTCTCCGCCGCCGCAGCCGAAGCCGAAGCTCAGCCGGGACACCGGAATCAGCGTCACGCCGTCCGGCGTGGTGATGGGCTCGCCCACGATGGTGTTGGAATCCACCATTTCGCGGATCTTTGCCATGGACGCTTCCATGACTGCCGTAATGGAGTTCTTCTTCTCGTTCATTTCCATGGTCGTATTCCTTTCTGTATCGTAAATCGTTTATTGTTCAAGCCGCTTTGTCAGGCGCAGTCTCCGCTTTCTTTTCAGCGGCCGCCTGCTCCGCCGCCTTTTTGGCCGCTTCCTTCTTCATGGCCTTCTGCCGCTTCAGGAACGGGAGCAGGAACCGCAGCAGCGGCCCGGCCGCCGCGAAGCCGATGGCCAGCAGATCGCCGATCCGATAGCTGATCCCCACTGTGCCGGAGACCTTCGTCTCAAAGGCGTTGAAATCCATCTCCATATGAACCTGGGGATCCGGCATATGCACCGTTTTCTCCAGCCACGGCATCACCGTCCACACGGCGGCGTTGACCCAGCCGTACCATTCCGCCGTGTTGGCGGGATTTTCGTCCCCCAGCACGATGCTCACACGCATGGGATCGATCCGGATACGGCGTCCGGCGCGGCGCAGCGCCCCTTGTATGGCGCGCCATACGGCGCTCAGCGCGGCGCGGATATCGGCGGCGGTCAGGTGGAGATTCAGCTTTTTCTTCTCCTTGACCGGCTGCTTGCCTGTCTCCGCCGCTTTCTCTTTTTTTGGCTTTTCCTTTTTGGGCTTCTTCTCCGGCGGCGGAACCACCTGTAACTTCACCGGCCCGATCTGAGCCGTCACATGCAGCTCGTCGCCGAAGCTGGCGGTCACGCTGACTCGCAGGCACAGGATCACCACGATCAGCGCCGCGATAACGCCCAATATGATCCATCCTACCATGTGACGCGCCTCCTTTCACGGGAAATATCAGTCCTCCGCAGACAACTCCTCCGGCAGCTCCAGCAGGTTTCCCCGCTCGTCCAGCCGCAGCTGGCCGTCGCCCTCCATGCCGGGCATCTCCGGCAGATCATCCAGCGACCGCAGATGGAAGGCCCGCAGGAAAGCCTGGGTGGTGCGGTACAGCCGGGGCCGTCCCGGCACCTGAAGCCGTCCGCATTCCTCAATCAGATGCCGATCCAGCAGCAGACCCACCGTGTAGGAGCTGTCCACACCACGGATCTGATCCACATAAGCCCGTGTGGTGGGCTGGTAGTAGGCAATGATGGTCAGCACCTCCAACGCAGGCTGACTCAGCTTGGCGGGCTTGCGCACCTCAAAGGCCCGGCGGATGATGTCGCCGTATTCCGGCGCGGAGCAAAGCTGATAGCTGTCCTCCATCTTCAAAAGCCGCATGCCCCGGCGCTCGTAAGCATAGTAGTCCGTCAGCTTCTGCAGCACCAGCTCCACCGTGGGGCGATCCATGTCCATGGCCATGCAGATGCGATCCACCGCCACCGGCTCGCCGGAGGCAAAAAGGATGCCCTCGATGGCCGCCTCAACTTCCTTCATTTCAAGCGTATCCATATCTTACCTCCCTCAAACATCGCCCTGCCAGTCATCCGGCATATCGCCGCTGCACTCCACGGTGCAGTCGTTGACGCCGGAGGCCAGACGGATGATGCGGCTGCGGCACAATTCCAGCACCGCCATAAAGGTCGCCACGATCTCGCTGCGGCTGCGGCTGCCCCGGAACAGCAGCAAAAAGCGGGTGATGCCGCCGGTCTTGAGCCGGCGGAAGATCTCCCGCGCCTTGGTCTCCACGGAGTACGGCTCACGCCGCACGATCTCGTCAAAGGGCTTCAGATCCGGCTGGGCGTCCAGCTGACCCCGACGATCCGACACCTCCTGCATGGCGATGATAAGATCACCAGGCTGCTGGTCATATTCGTAGATCTTGCCCCGCTCCATTACCTCCGGCGGGCGGGTCAGGATATCACGGCCAAATTCGCTCATAGGAGCCAGCCGCGCGGTCAGCACCTTAACGCGGGCGTATATGTCGCCCCGCTGGCGCTCCTCCAGCGATTTGATCAGGGCGTCCATCTCGCTCTGGGCTTCCTCGTCCTCCAGATTCAGCAGCATGCGGGTCTTGATGTACATCAAATGGGCGGCCATGGCAACGAACTCGCTGGCTACCTCCAAATCCATCTGCTTGCGCTGCTCCAGATATTCCTGATACTGATCCAGGATCAGCGCAATGGGGATATCCTGTATTTCGATTTTATTCTTACTCAGCAGGAACAGGATCAGATCCAGCGGGCCCTCAAAATCCTCCAGCGGCTCACTGCCCTTGGCCTGCACCACCTTTTCCAGTTTGAAAATGGGATTATCCAATGGTCGTTACCTCAATAAAAGCCGACAATGCGGCAGAATAGCTGGAACACCCAGCCGATGGCGCCGTCCAGCACATTGGACAGGGCGCCGAAGCAGACCAGCGCCATGATAATGAGCATGCCGAACCGCTCGTAGCGCATCAGCCACGCATACTGCCTGTCCGGCAGCAGCGCCGCCAGCACCTTGGAGCCGTCCAGCGGCGGGATGGGGATCAGGTTGAACACACCGAGACCGATGGACAGCAGCGCCGTGCTCACCATGAATTCAAACAGCGTCTCGTTGATATCGCCGGTGGTCAGCGCACGGGTATACATCAGCCGTGCGCCCAGCAGCAGCCACAGGGCCAGCAGCAGATTGGACACAGGCCCGGCCAGCGCCGTGATGGCCATGCCCCGCTTGGGATGCTTGAAGTAGCTGGGATTTACCGGCACAGGCTTTGCCCAGCCCACGCCGGTCAGCACCATGGCGGCAAGACCGATCCAATCAATGTGCCGCAGAGGGTTCAGGGACAGGCGGTGGTTCCGCTTGGCCGTGGGGTCGCCCAGAAAAAAGGCGGCGATGCCGTGGCAGGTCTCGTGCAAAATCAGGCAGAGCAGCACCGCCGCCACACGCAGCAGCGTGTCCCGCAGAGAGCCGAGATCCAGCGCGTTCCAAAGGTTTTGCAGATAGTTCAAACGGGGTCACTCCTATCGAAAAAGGCCTAATATGCCAAATTACCAATAACAGTCTAATTATAGCAAATATCCGGCATGAAAACAAGGAAAAAAATCCCGCATTTCTGTAACCATTTTGTTGCCGAAGTTGTAACCAATACGAGACGGAATCGTAATGATGTTTTTATTTATTTCGCATATACTATAGGCAAAGGGTAAGAAAGAAAAAATCGTTCACACTTTGAAAGGAGTATCGCCATGAAGAACCTGTTCCCCATCGCCGCGGGCGTGGTGCTGTGCCTGATCTGCACCGTTGTCGGCTTCCTGATCCCCCAGGTCTCCGCGCTGGCCTATATCACCGTTTCTCTGGCCTGCGTCACAGGACTTTTGTGCATCGGCGGTATCCTCCGTCATGTCACACGCGGCGGCTCTGTGTAAGCGCCGCGCTCACATAAGGCCGCCCCG
>URKW01000103.1 GCA_900548615.1 uncultured Eubacteriales bacterium
TTCCTCTATTATAGCAGAAACAGGGGCGTTTGGGTAGTTTTTTGACAGGCTGAAAGGACGCTGTTCCATCGGAACAGCGTCCTTTTTATCACTTCCTTTTTGCTAGTCACTTAAAACGCCCAGTTGCCGCTGCGGAAGATTGGAACGGTCTTTCCATCGGCGCACACAGCGTCAATGTTCATATCTCGAGAGCCGATCATGAAATCCTCGTGGATCATGGAGTCGTTGACACCCAGCGCACGGCACTCGGCCAGCGTCTTTTCGTGGAAATTCTCAATGGTGTCGGCAAAGCCCATGCCCAGCGCCAGATGGCAGGCAGCATTCTCGTCAAACAGGGTGTTGTAGAACAGGATGCCGGACTTGCGGATGGGGGAATCGTAGGGCACCAGCGCGCACTCGCCCAGATAGGCGCTGCCCTCGTCCATGGTGATAAGCTTGGTCAGTAGCTCGTTATTCACGTCGGCGTGCCACTCCACTGCCTTGCCCTCGTGGAATTTGATCCAGAACTTGTCGATCAGCTGGCCCTGATAGCTGAGAGGCTTGGTGGCGAAGACGATACCCTCCGCCTGACCCCGTTTAGGGGAGATGAAGCATTCCTCGCTGGGGATGTTGGGATTAAAGACGATGCCCTGCAGGCTCTTTTCGCTGCCGCCGCAGAAGCGTCCCTCCGGGATCATGCCCACGGTGAAATCGGTGCCGGTGGCGCTGGTGTAGTGGAGCTTCTCGATATGCAGGCTGTTGAGGTAGGCGCAGCGGTCGTGGAGATCCTTATTGTGAGTCTCCCACGCGGCGATGGGATCGTCGTCCACCCGCGAGGTGGCCAGAATGTTCTCCCACAGCTTCTCCACCGCGGCGGCAGGCCGTAGCTCCGGGAACAGCTTTTTGGCCCACGCCTTGCCGGGGACGGCGGCGATGCACCACTGGTACTTGTTCTCGATGGCGTCCCGGTAGGGCTTGGCGATGGGATAGCGCTTCTGCTGTGCCTTGGCCATCTTCTCTTGATTGATGCCCTTCAGGCCGTCGGGATCTTCACTGATGAGGTAGATGCGGCAGGGGATGGTATCCACATAGTGCTGCCAGCGGGCCTCCTCGTAGTTCTCCACCTTGCCCAGAGTGGTCAGGGTGCGATAGCGGTAGTGGATCTTCTGCAGGGGCTGGTAATTCCAGTCCACCACCACCTTTTTGGCCTTGCACTTATAGCACTCCTCCACCAGCATCTGCACGAACTCCGGCTGATCCAGATCCGCCTCGATAAAGACCTCCTGCCCCGGCCGGATGTTGACGCCGGCACGGGCAATGAGACGGGCATAGCTGCGCAATACGGTTTTTTTCATAGGTAATCGCTCCTTTTTGAGAATGTTTTATCAGTGGTAGTATAACACCGCAGGCGCCATTTGAAAAGCGGCGGCGGGAATTTTTTCACAAGCCCGACGCCAGCTCTGCCACGCGGGTCCACAGCACCGGCCCCACCGCGCCGCTCTGGTCGATGCCCTGCTGCCGCTGGAGGGCCAGCACCGCTCGCTGGGTGGCCGGGCCGAACACGCCGTCCACCTCCACCGTGGGGATGGCCGGATCCTGCGCGGCGATTTTGCGGATGTTTTCCTGTAACTGCCGGACGGCCCGCCCCTCGTCCCCCAGCACCAGAAAGCGACCGGGGTACACCTGCTCGATGTAGTTCTGATAGTCCTGGGGCAGATCACGCAGCAGCTGGTCGTAGACATTCAGCAGCCGGTTCCAGGTATCCCGCCCCACGATACCATCCACGGGAAGACCGTAATTGCTCTGGAAGGTGTACACCGCGTCACGGGTATCGTCGTCGAATACGCCGGTCAGAGCCACCGGCGGCTGCTCCGGCAGAAAGTAGCCCAGAAACGCCAGATAGTACTGCACGGTGCTGACAGTCACCCCCTCGTCGCCATACCGCAGCACCTCCGGAAAGGTGGGCTGTACCTCCGTCAGGGTCAGGCCCTCGCTGGCCAGCTCGCTGAGCTGCTTCACCCCTGTCCAGACCTCCTTGATCTTGTACCATGTGGCCTTACCCACGATGCCGTCGGTATCCAGATTGAACACCCGCTGAAACTCCCGCACCGCGTCCTCGGTATTGCGGTCATAGGCGTTGGACACCGGGGAGATGACAGGGATGCCGGGGTAGTTCTCATGGATGCGGTTCAACTGCTGCTGAATGGTGCGGACGCTCTGGCCGTAGGAGCCCCGTTCCAGCGGTCGGCCGGGGTAGGAGGGGATATTGTCGGCCACCGGGGCGTCAAAGACGATGTTGATATCGTCTCCATAGTAGTACTGCAAGATCTCATAGGGGATGTACCCCGCCTCTGCCAGATCCACGCTGCCCCACTGGCTCAAGCCGTTGCACCGGGTACGCACCCCATCGCAGAAGGCGGCGAACAGCGGCTCAATATTCCCCTGCCGCACGATGTAGTTGTTGAAGATATCGTCCACGATCTGGCTGATATTCTCAAACACATTGCCGCCGGACACGTAGGCCTGATCCCGCTGGGTGGTGCTGGTGATATCGAAGTCATAGCCACGGCTGCGGTAAAACTCTGTGTACACCCGGTTCAGGGCAAAGGAGATCTGGGCCATGATATTGGCCCGCAGCGCCGCCTCCGGCCAGGTGGGGTACAGCTCGTGGGAGGCCACGTTCTTGATGTAGCTGGTAAAGGGAACGGTCACATTGGGGGCGCTGCTGTCGGGCAGGCCCAGATGAACGGTGATGAAGGTGGGAACGACCGGATAGGTGGGCATGGCTCTCCCCTCCTTACTTTGTGGCCGGGGTCAGCACCACCGGCAGAATGGTTTTTGTGCCGATAAACACCCCCACCGGCAGGTCGGTGACCGTCTCGTAGCTGGGATGGCTCACCGACACCACGTAATTGGCCATGCTCTCGGCAGCGGTGCTGGGGCTCTGGGACTCGTAAAAGGGCTTTGCTGGAAGGATGAAGCCGTCGGCGATACCGCTGCTGTCGGTGCGCCTGCGGTACAGGGGCACCCGTCCGCCGCCCAGCATCACCGCCACCTCCACCAGCGCCCGGTTCACCGGGAAGGCGCCCAGCGCCGTGGATACCTGCACCCGCAGCACGCCCCGCTCCGGATTGCCCTCCAGAAACGGCTGAAGCTGCTGTAAAGAAAAATCCTGCGTTGCCATAAAAAACCTCCTGTGGGCGGCGGCCCGGAGCCGCCGCGGAATGTGATATGGTATATTGTATGAAAATGGCTCATATAAGGTGAAAATCCCTTGACAAACGGCGGCAAAGTGGGTACAATGTGAGCAATGTTTTGCAAAATGAAACAGAAGCGATGATGGGAAAAACGCGGAAGCATGCTTTACGCAAGAGAGCCGGCGGTCTGGTGCGAGCCGGTGGAAGCGCTCCGTGATACTGGCCCCGGAGCTTTCCGCCTGAACAGGGCGGAACGGCCGCGCCCCGTTACAGGCGACGCCCCTTTTACATTATAAAAAGAGGGGAACTGAGCGCCAGCCGGGCGACCGGCGGCGGAATCAGGGTGGTAACACGTTTTCACGTCCCTGACTTCTTCGGAAGTCAGGGACTTTATATTTTGCCATAACAAATTCGGATATAAGGAGAAGCAACCATGAATTACGATTTTGCGGCCATTGAAAAGAAATGGCAAGCCAATTGGGAAAAGACCAAGCCCTATGCCGCCGTCACCGGCGACAAGCGCCCCAAGTTCTACGGTCTGATCGAGTTCCCCTATCCCTCCGGTCAGGGTCTGCACGTGGGTCATCCCCGTCCCTTTACGGCCATGGATATTGTCACCCGTAAAAAGAGAATGGAGGGCTATAACGTCCTGTTCCCCATCGGCTTTGACGCGTTCGGTCTGCCCACGGAGAACTACGCCATCAAGAACCATATCCACCCCGCTGTCATCACCAAGAATAACATCGCTAACTTCACCAGCCAGCTGAAGATGCTGGGTTATGGCTTTGACTGGGATCGCTGCGTGGACACCACTGACCCCAACTACTACAAGTGGACCCAGTGGATCTTCCTGCAGATGTTCAAGCACGGTCTGGCCTATAAGACCACCATGCCCGTCAACTGGTGCACCAGCTGCAAGTGCGTGCTGGCCAACGAGGAAGTGGTCAACGGCGTGTGCGAGCGCTGCGGCAGCGAGGTCATCCGCAAGGAAAAGAGCCAGTGGATGCTGAAGATCACTGCCTATGCCCAGCGGCTCATCGACGATCTGGACGACGTGGACTATATCGAGCGCGTGAAGATCCAGCAGCGCAACTGGATCGGCCGCTCCACCGGTGCCGAGGTCACTTTCAAGACCAACGTGGGCACCGACGTCACCGTGTACACCACCCGTGCCGACACTCTGTTCGGCACCACCTATATGGTCATTTCTCCCGAGCATCCTCTGCTGAAGGAGTGGCAGCCCCTCATCAAGAACTGGGACGAGGTGGCCACCTATCAGGAGGAAGCCGCTCACAAGTCCGACTTTGAGCGCGGCGAGCTGAACAAGGACAAGACCGGCGTCCGGCTGGATGGTATCGAGGTCATGAACCCCGTCACCCACCAGGCGCTGCCCATGTTCGTCTCCGATTACGTGCTGATGGGCTACGGCACCGGCATCGTCATGGGCGTGCCAGGCCACGACCAGCGCGACTGGGAGTTCGCCAAGAAGTTCGGCCTGCCCATCATCGAGGTGGTCTCCGGCGGCGACGTCACCAAGGAGGCTTTCGTGGCCAAGGATGACAGCGCCATCATGGTAAACTCCGGTTTCTTGAACGGCATGACCGTGAAGGAGGCCATCCCCGCCATGAAGAAGTACGTGGTGGAGCAGGGCTTCGGCAAGGAGAAGGTCAACTACAAGCTGCGTGACTGGGTGTTCTCCCGCCAGCGCTACTGGGGCGAGCCTATCCCTCTGGTGAACTGCGAAAAGTGCGGCTGGGTGGCGCTGCCTGAGGATCAGCTGCCGCTGGTGCTGCCTCAGGTGGAGAGCTACGAGCCCACCGACGACGGTGAAAGTCCCCTCAGCAAGATGACCGACTGGGTCAACACCACCTGCCCTTGCTGCGGCGGCCCCGCCAAGCGGGAAACCGACACCATGCCCCAGTGGGCCGGCTCCAGCTGGTACTTCCTGCGGTATATGGATCCCCACAACGACAAGGCGCTGGCCAGCAAGGAAGCGCTGGACTACTGGTCTCCCGTGGACTGGTACAACGGCGGCATGGAGCATACCACGCTGCACCTGCTGTACTCCCGCTTCTGGCATAAGTTCCTGTACGATATCGGCGTGGTGCCCACCAAGGAGCCCTACGCCAAGCGCACCAGCCACGGCATGATCCTGGGCGAAGGCGGCGAAAAAATGTCCAAGTCCCGCGGCAACGTGGTGAACCCCAACGACATAGTGGCCCAGTACGGCGCCGACACCATGCGCCTGCACATCATGTTCATCGGCGACTTCGAGAAGGCCGTCAGTTGGAGCAACGAGGCCGTCAAGGGCTCCAAGCGCTTCCTGGATCGCTGCTTCAACCTGCAGGATATCGCTACCGGCGAGGAGGCGATCTCCGCCAAGAATGAATCCATCGTCCACAAGACCATCAAGAAGGTCTCTCAGGACATTGACGAGCTGAAGATGAACACCGCCATCGCCGCCATGATGACCATGGTCAACGAGTTCTACGCCAACGGCTGCTCCAAGGGCGACATGGAAATGCTCTGCCTGCTGTTGAGCCCCTTTGCCCCTCACATGGTAGAGGAAATGTGGGAGAACATGGGCTTTGCCGCCAAGTACGGCAAGATGGCCATGCAGATGGATTGGCCTGCCCACGACGAGGCCAAGACCGTGGACAGCCACGTGGAGATGGCCGTGCAGGTCAACGGCAAGCTGAAGGGCACCGTCACCGTTCCCATGGACAGCGACGAGGCCGCTGTGCTGGAGGCTGTCAAGTCCGTGGAGAAGGTGCAGAAGGCCACCGAGGGTATGAGCGTGGTCAAGACCATTCTGGTAAAGAACAAGCTCATCAACCTGATCGTGAAGCCCGCCAAGTAACACGGCAAAAAAGCGGGGCGATCCATAAGATCGTCCCGCTTTTTCGTGTTTTTGCGCAAAAAATGTGAAAAGCATCTTGACAAGATATGCCCGAATCAGTATAATATCATTCGTTAAGTCATGCCTAATGACTCTTAAAGAGCGCCCTGGATCGAGCCGGGTGCATCGGAGGGAGGGAAAAATAGATGTCCGAAATTCATGTCAAGGAAGGCGAATCTCTGGATAGCGCTCTGAAGCGCTTCAAGAGAAGCTGCGCTAAGGCCGGTATCGTTGCCGAGGTGCGCCGTCGCGAGTGCTATGAAAGCCCCAGCGTCAAGCGCCGCAAGAAGTCCGAGGCTGCCCGCAAGAACCGCAATAAGCGCTATTATTAATCGAGCAAAAAAAGACGTGCTTTCCCATGGAAAGCACGTCTTTTTGTTTTTAGGCTTGTCATTCGGCGGAGCATGGTCGGTGGCCGTTTCGTAGGGGCGGGGTTCTACCCCGCCCTTCTGTCATTGCGAGGAGGGCGTAAGCCCGACGTGGCAATCCGTATCCAAAGCCTCCCCTGTGTAAGGGGAGGTGGCAACGCGAAGCGTTGACGGAGGGG
>URKW01000104.1 GCA_900548615.1 uncultured Eubacteriales bacterium
CCAGCAGGCTCCCGATTTCTCCGGCGGCGGCCAGCCGCCGGAAAGACCCGGCAGCCAGCAGTCCGGTACGGCTCAAAACAGCTGACAGGCAATCAAAACGCCATCGTATGAAGGATCATACGGTGGCGTTACAGCTCATTATTTTAGCTTGGCATGGCGGTGGCAAGGCGCACCGCCATACCGGGGAGATATTTTCTGATGGCTTGTATACGATTTCTGATTTACTCCTGTTCCTTGCGGATGGCCTCCACCATGCGGGTCAGGCCGGTCTCGATGATGCTGCGGGGCATGGCCAGATTCAGGCGGATGTACCCGGCGGCGTTGCCCACGAACAGACCGTTGCCGCCCTCCAGCAGCACGCTCGCTTTGTTGGCGAAGAAGTCCGGTAGGTCGGTGGTCTCCGGCAGGCACTTGCCCAGGCGGGGATGATGCTCGGCGTCACGCACAGCTGTTCCTGAGGAAAGCCCCAGTCGTAGTGATCCTTGCACCACTGGGAGAAAGCATTATAATATTCGTCATCGTACAGGCCGGTGTAGCCGAAAATGCGGCGGTCGATGCGGCCCCGCAGGGCGTCCAGGATCTCCGGTGCCACGCCGAACTCCATGTCGGCCACCCACATGCGGACGAACTCCTCGTCCTTGTAGGGGAACACCTTCTCCGGGCCGGCGTGGAAGATGTAGCTCCGGAAGCCGTCGGTATTCAGGGCGTTGGTGTGGCGGCGGTCGATGATCTCGTCAAAGTTGTAGGTCATGGTGGTTGCTGCTTTCTTTTTCAGCGATGGTCGCATTTCTGACACTGTATCATGGGCGTTTCGCCCACATCTTTATGCCCGTTGAAGAAGTGGGCATCGGCTCCCACGCACATGGAGTGCAGGCCAAACATTTATTCTTCCTTTCGTTTGCTTTCTCCTCTCCGGGCTGCCGCCTTTGATCTGTCCTGAAACGCAAAAAGAGCGCCGGTTCGATGGTTCTACGAAACCAACAAACCGACGCTCTTGTTTTCTATATGTTGTTTTTCAGATGCGAACCACTTGGGGTCAGCACTTCCGGCAGCTTCCAAAATCCGCCGGAAACGCTCGGTTCGCATCCATATAAATCTCCTCAAAAAGTTGCAAAAAAGCTGTGAAATATGAAATTTCACAGCTTTTCGTGGTGGACCTGAAGGGATTCGAACCCTCGACCTCTCGGATGCGAACCGAACGCTCTCCCAGCTGAGCTACAAGCCCGAATATGAAGTTGTATGGTCGCGGTATGTCAGGCTTGCTCTCCCAGCTGAGCTACAAGCCCGTACCTTTACATTATACACAGTTTTTTCGAAAATGCAAGAGGGAATTGTGTTAAGTATCGCTTATGTCGAATATTAAAAACAACTATTTCACTTATATATCCTCCTTTGATATAATGAATTGCAAAACGCAATTGACAGACCGTGAAAGGATGAAGGAAATATGAGAACGTTGGGAACTGTTGTACGGGGCGTGCGCGCGCCGATTTTCCGTCAGGGCGACGACGCCGTGACCGTGACTGTGGAGACCGTGCTGAACGCGCTGCGCGAAAACGGCATCGAGGCTCACGACAAGGACGTGGTGGCCATCACCGAGTCCGTGGTGGCCCGCTGCCAGGGCAACTACGCCACCGTGGAGCAGATCAGCGCCGACGTCCGCGCCAAAACCGGCGGCGAGACCGTGGCCGTGGTGTTCCCCATTCTCAGCCGCAACCGCTTCTCTCTGCTGCTGCAGGGCATCGCCGGTGGCTGCAAGAAGGTGGTGCTGATGCTCAGCTATCCCTCCGACGAGGTGGGCAACCATCTGGTGTCCATGGATCAGCTGGACGAGGCGGGCATCGACCCCTGGCACGACGTGCTGGATCTGAAGCGCTTCCGTGACGCTTTCGGCGCGGTGATCCACCCCTTTACCGGCGTGGACTATGTGGACTACTACAAGACCATCATTGAGAAGGCCGGAGCCGAAGCGGAGATCGTGTTCGCCAACCGGGTGCAGGCGGTGCTGGACTACACCGACACCGTGATCTGCTGCGATATCCACACCCGTGCACGCAGCAAGCGGCTGCTGAAGGCCGCCGGCACCAAGACGGTGCTGGGTCTGGACGACCTGCTGACCGCTCCCGTGGATGGCAGCGGCTACAACCCCCAGTACGGCCTGCTGGGCAGCAACAAGGCCGACGATGAGCGGGTGAAGCTGTTCCCCCGTGACGCCATGGCGGTAGCCGAGGGCATCGGCAAGGCCATGAGCCAGGCCACCGGCAAGCAGATCGAGGCCATGGTCTATGGCGACGGCGCGTTCAAGGATCCCGCCGGTAAGATCTGGGAGCTGGCCGACCCCGTGGTGTCCCCCGGCTATACCGCCGGTCTGATCGGCACCCCCAATGAGCTGAAGCTGAAGTATCTGGCCGACCACGACTTCGGCGACCTGACCGGCGAGGCGCTGCAGAAGGCCGTGGCCGAGAAGATCCGCCAGAAGGACGCGTCCGTCAGTCTGGTGGGCAACATGGTGTCCGAGGGCACCACACCCCGCAACCTCACCGACCTGATCGGCTCCCTGTGCGACTTGACCTCCGGCAGCGGCGACAAGGGCACCCCCATCATCTACATTCAGGGCTATTTTGATAACTACACCAACGAGTAAGAGGCTTTCCCCTCCTCCCTGCCGCGCTATGCGGCGATGAACCTTCAGTAAACCCCCAGCTGTGCTGTCCAACGGCACAGTTGGGGGTTTTATCGTTCGATGAATACACGATACCGAAAAATGACACAGCTGCTGTGGAGCCTTTCGCGTTTCCGTCTTATATTCCCTTCCGAATTTGCCCTTGTGAGGCGGCATTTGCAAGACAGTAATGGGCGCTTTTATCGACTCCGCAAGCCATTGGTTTCCGGCGTAAAACCGGCTTCAAATAGTTAGCAAAAGCTAACTTTTGTGACAAAAAACACAATTTCCAAAAAGAATTTCTCTACAATACTGGACTTTTACACATGATGTATACTATAATCCTTATGGAGAACATTGGCAGAGAAACTAAGAACAACTGTAAGAGGGTGATATTTTTTGGATTATACCAAGTATGCGTTGAAAAGCGCGGAAGAGCTTGACTGCATGATGGCAGGAAAGGACAATTTCTTTGTCGTTGCCTGCAACAAGTGCTTCAAGGAGTTTGACACCACCGAGGAGCCGGAGTGCGGCGGCTTTGCCGCCATCGCCGCCGAAAAGGGCAAGCACATCACGGGCTCTGTGAAGGTGGACTTCCTGTGCAACAAGGTGCAGACCGAAAAGAAGCTGGCCGGGATCGTCCCCGCGGGGACGGATAACGTGGTGGTCATCTCCTGCGGTCTGGGCGTGCAGACGGTGGCCGACCTTGCGGAGGTGCCCACGTTTACCGCCACCAATTCCCTGAACTATGTGGGTCATCACGGCATGGCGCTGACGAAAAAGACCTGCGGTGCCTGCGCCCAGTGCTATCTGAACGCCACCGGCGGTATCTGCCCCATCGCGGACTGCTCCAAGAGCCTGGTGAACGGCCAGTGCGGCGGCGCCAAGAACGGCAAGTGCGAGATCGACCCCAAGAAGGACTGCGCGTGGGAAAACATCTATCAGCGCCTTGAGAAGCAGGGCCGGACGAAGGAGTTCCTGGAGCAGCCCATTCAGCTGCGGGACTACTCGCTGGCCGGTGTGGAGGAGATCAAGGCCTACGTGGCCGAGGCTCGTGCACGGCGCTATGAAGGCTTTTACGGCGGCGTCCATCCCACGGAGAACAAGGAGTTCACCGAGCATCTGGCGATCCAGAGGTTCCCGGAGCCGGACACCGTGGTCATCCCCCTGTCGATGCACATCGGCGCTCCCGCCACCCCGGTGGTGAAGCCCGGCGACTATGTGAAGGTCGGCCAGCTGATCGGCGAACAGGCGGGCTTTGTCAGTGCGCCTGTCCACGCCAGCGTCAGCGGTACTGTGCTGGCGGTGGAGCCTCACACCCACCCCAACAAGGGCCCCGGCGTGCTGAGCGTCGTCATCCAGAACGACGGCAAGAACACGCTGCACGAGTCCGTGGTTCCCAACAAGCCCCTCGAGGAACTGACGCCTGACGAGATCGTTGAGATCGTCAAGGAAAAGGGCATCGTGGGCATGGGCGGCGCTACGTTCCCCACTTATGTCAAGCTGAAGCCCGGCAAGCCCATTGACGCGGTGCTCATCAACGGCTCCGAGTGCGAGCCGTACCTGACGGCGGATCACCGGATGCTGCTGGAATACGCCGACGAGATCCTCTACGGTCTGCGGGCCATGATGAAGGCGGTAGACGCGCCGGAGGGCGTGATCCTCATCGAGGACAACAAGCCCGACGCCGTGGCGCTGATGGAGGAAAAGGTGGCACCCTACGACAACATCCGCGTGGTGGCCGCCAAGACCCAGTACCCCGAGGGCGCTGAAAAGATGCTCATCAAGCGGGTCATGGGCCGTCACGTGCCCAGCGGAAAGCTGCCCGCCGACGTAGGCTGCGTGGTCAGCAACGCCTCCACCGCCAAGGCGGTCTCCGATGCCATCCAGAAGGGCATGCCCTTTATTGAGCGCGCCGTCTCCGTGACCGGCGAGTTCATCCGGAACCCCGGCAACTACATGATCAAGATGGGCACCAGCGTGCAGGCCATCATCGACCACTGCGGCGGCATCACAGGCGACGACGTGGTGCTGAAGATGGGCGGCCCCATGATGGGCGCTCCCCTTCACGACACCAATGTGCCCATTGTCAAGGGCTCCAACGGCGTCATCGCCATCCCCGCCGACCACACGGAGGAGAAGGAATGCATCAAGTGCGGCCGCTGCGTGGACGTGTGTCCCATGGAGCTGCAGCCGCTGGAGATCTATAAGTACGGCCAGCTGGGCGACACCGACGCGCTGCTGAAGCTGAACGTCATGGACTGCTTCTCCTGCCGGTGCTGCGAGTACATCTGCTCGTCCAAGATCCCGCTGGTCTCCAAGATCAACGAGGCCAAGGGTCTGGTCATGCCTCTGCTGAAGAAATAAGGGAGGGAGAGAACATATGCTGATCACAAGACTGAAATCCGAAGAAACCATTACCTCCCTCTGCACCGGCAAGGTGTTTATCATCAACTGCCACGGCTGCAAGGAGGTCGGCTTTCCCGAGGTGGAGGCTCACGCCCTGCAGAAGAAGCTGGCGGACGCCGGTAAGGTAGTGGGCACGCTGACCACCGACTATGTCTGCAACCCCGACGAGCTGGCACTGCGGCTGAGAGGCCCCATGCCCAAAATCGCCGAGGCGGACGCCGTTCTGGTGTTTTCCTGCGGCGTAGGCGTGCAGACCATCTCCGGCCTGCTGGACGACAAGCCTGTTTACGCCTGCTGCGACACGGTGGAGCTGCCGGGCTTCCAGGGCGTTACGCCGCTGGAGTACGACTGCGACCAGTGCGGCGAGTGCTTCCTGAACCTGACCGGCGGCATCTGCCCCATCACCGCCTGTTCCAAGAGCCTTGTCAACGGCCCGTGCGGCGGCACGAAGGACGGCAAATGCGAGGTTTCCCCCACGATGGACTGCGGCTGGGAACGGATCATCCAGCGGCTGAAGGCACAGGGCCGTCTGGACATCCTGCGCTGCCCCACGCAAATGCACGATTTCAACACGGATCAGGCGACCATGGCCGCCAAAGAATCTGACTAATCAGGAGTAATGCTATGAAAATTACAGATCTGTTTCATAACGGTGAATTCGTCGTTTCCGCCGAGATCGGCCCTCCCAAGGGCATCCACATCGACAGTCTGGTGGAGGAGGCGAAGGAATACCTCACCGGCGTCCACTACGTCAACGTGACCGATAACCAGTCCTCCGTCATGCGGCTGGGCGGTCTGGCCACCTGCAAGGTGCTGAAGGACGCGGGGCTTACCCCCATCTTCCAGCTGACCTGCCGCGACCGCAACCGCATCGCGCTGCAGTCCGACCTGCTGAGCGCCGCCATGCTGGGCATCGACAACATTCTGTGCCTGACCGGCGACCACACCAAGCTGGGCGACCATCCCCAGGCCAAGCCTGTGTTCGATCTGGACTCCGTGTCGCTGCTCCACGCAGCCAGCCTGCTGGAGACCGGCAAGGATCTGGGCGGCAACGAGCTGGTGGGCGAGCCCCCCAAGTTTGCCAAGGGTGCCGTGGTGTCCCCCTGCTCCGACTCCGTGGACGCGCAGCTGGTGAAGATGGAGCGCAAGGTCAAGGCCGGCGCTGAGTTCTTCCAGACACAGGCGGTCTTTGAGCCGGAGAAGTTCATCAAGTTCATGGAGGCCGCCAAGCAGTTCGGTAAGCCCGTACAGGTGGGTATCATCATCCCCAAGTCCGTGGGCATGTGCCGCTTCATGAACAACAACGTGGCCGGTGTTCACATCCCCGACGAGCTGATCGCCGAGCTGCAGGCGGACAAGGAAAAGACCAAGGCCGGTATCACCGGCGTGGAGATCGCCGCCCGCATCATCCGTGAGTGCAAGCCCTACTGTCAGGGTGTCCACATCATGTCTCTGGGCTGGGAATCCAAGGTTCCCGGGCTGCTGGAGCAGGCGGGTCTCAAGTAAACTACCGATAACAAAGCTGCCGCCGCTGC
>URKW01000105.1 GCA_900548615.1 uncultured Eubacteriales bacterium
GAGCAGCTGAAGCTGTCCAAGAAGAAGCTGTTTGGCCGCTCCTCGGAGCAGGCGGAGCAGATGGTCATGGAGCAGCTGAGTTTTACTTACAACGAAGCGGAAGCCTAACCGGAAAACAAGGGGATTTTGGAAAATCGTGCGGAATTATTCCGGAAATTGCCGCAGCGGCCATTTTATTTCGGCGGGGCCAGCGCCAGCACAGGCTTGCGGGCCACGTCCATGGCGTCGTAGGCCAAGGCGCTGTCCTCCGCGCCGCCTGTGGGCGACGTGTCCTTGTCATAGACCGCCAGCACCACGTCCGCAAGGTCGATGATCTTCTTGTAGGCTTGGAACTGCGCGTCCGGCGCGCCGACCTCGCACACAGCGGAGATAAGGGTGCATTTCTCCAGCATAGCAAAGTAGCGTTCCCGCAGGTAGGGCGCCCATTTTGTAGCCTGCTCCTCGTGTGGCGTATAGCAAATGAGCATCAGGTCACGGTCAGTCATCCGCAGGCCATTGATGATCTCGCCCGCGTATAGTCCCACACCGCAGTCACAGGCGGTCAGGAACTGAGACACACCACTTTGGCGTAGCACCATGATCTGCTGCGCCAGTTCCTTTTTCAGTTTTCGGCAGCGGTCATCTTCTTCGTCAAAGCCCCACGGGAATCGTAGGGGATTTTGACCGATGATGGCACAGCGGATAGGGTTGCTCATACACATTATCTCCGATGTATCTCCATCACAACATACATTATATTTCACTTATATAAAACAAATAATAAGCCAATTTCAACTCGCTGTCAATAAGTCATATTTGATGTAGGCTATAATTCCTTTACCACAGAATGGAGGACAGCCTACATGAAAACTCTCTGCGAGATCATCCGAGAACTACGTGAAGATAGAGACTTGAAACAAGCTGATGTGGCAAAGGTGCTGGGTACCTCGCAGCAGTATTACTCCAAGTACGAAACTGGCAAATATGAGATGCCGATCCACTGCGTAACAGCACTTGCAGACTTTTATGGAGTTTCTACTGATTACATCCTTGGCCGTTCGGAGTACAGCGTTTGTCCCAACGATTACAAACGGCCAATTGTTGGAAGCTATACCGCAGACGCAATGCTTGCTGATATACTTTCTCTTGATGTCAACGGGCGCAAAGCGGTGCGAGATTATATCGCGCTTCAGAAAAAGGCAAGTCGAAAATGAATGCTGTTCTTCTACAAGAGACTGTCCTCATTCTTTTCTCTGCACTAACACCTCCGATAGAGTGAGTCCTTCTGGGTGGTTTATCATGAACCCCTCCTCGGTTCAGCAAGCAGGCATAGTCGCCCCTTGGCGGCTGTGCCTGTTTTTTTATCGCACCGTATAGAGATTGGAGGTGCTGCTGCCGTTGGGGCGGTAGCAGGGTAGGCGTTCCAGATAACCGTGCTGTTCCAGTTCCCCCAACGCCCGTTTGACCGTACTGCGGGACAGGTGAAGATCTGCCGCAATGGTCTTGATGCTGGGCCAGCATTTTTGATGGGCATCGCCCCGATCCCGCAGGTACATATAGACCGTCCGCGCCCTGTGGGGCAGCAGGTGGTCAACGTAAATGGTATCAAAATAACTCATTGTTCTCCTCCATCGTCATAGAGTTTCATGGCCGGTTGCGGTGACTTGCGTGCATCAGCCTTTTCCGGCTGTTTCGCTTGTGCGGCCTGAGTGGTCTGCTCCTGCTGTGCTTTCCTGACGTTCCGGAACAGTTCTTCCCGGCTGGCGTAGGCCACCTTTCGCACGGCGTGTTCCGGGGTGGTATATGGCTCACCGAAGGTAATGCCCCAATCAAAGAACAGCTTCAGCTTTGTCTGCATGGGGTGTGTTCCCGTTTTCATTACCACGAAGTTGCCTTTCGGAAGCGACTTCAGCTCGTCCGCCGTCATCAAGGGCCATTCTATCATTTGCAGGCTCTGGCTGGGATCGTTTTTTCCTTTGCTGACAGAGCCGCTCAGTACCGTGCGGCTGCCCAGCGCTTTCGAGAGCTTCTCCGCCGTTTGACTGTTGGGCGCGAAGCCACCGAAGATCGTGTCCTGGCAATTATCAATGATTGACTCCGCACCTTTGTCACCGTAGTTCTTGTCAAGCTGCGCCAGCGATTGGATGATAGGTACCAGTGTGATACCACGGGAGCGGCCCGCACTGAACAGGGCCTCCACATCGAAGGCCGGCATGGTGCCAAACTCATCACAATAAAAAACAACACGGTTGGGCAAGCGCCCGCTGCCTTTTTCCGCCAGCTCAAACAGTTCTTTGGACAGATTCTGTATCATAAGTCCTGCCATAAAATTCTTCGTCCTATCTTCTTCCGGAAGTATAAGGAAGAGGGCGGTCTTTTCTTTTGCAAATTTCTCCGCGTCTATGTTGTTGTCGAAGCAGATCACCTGCTCCAACGCGATATCCATAAATGTATTCATCTGTGCCAGCGTTGTGGACATGGCGGAAGCCGTTGCCTGATCCGATGATTCCAAAGCGGACGAAGCCAGATTTCGCGCCCTGTGGTGAGCAGGCAGCATATCCATCAGTTGCTTGAAATAGCTTTGTCCCCGCATACCAGAGGGCGCCAGCAGTTGTTGGATCAGAATAAACACCGACACCAGATGCCGACGCTCTGTGGGATGTTCACTGTCCAGCGGCAGGAACTCCGCCAGCAGCAGGAGCACCGAGGCCACCACACCCTCGGCGGCTTTATAAAAATATTCATTCTGGCCGCGGCTCTCCTCGTCTTTCGGCGAGATGATGCTGTGTGCCAGAATGTTGATCAGATTCTCCGCCTTGCCATACGCCTCAATGCTGTGCTCACGGAGCGCTTTGTCCATATAGCGGTTGATAAGCGTCATGAGATTGTAGCCATCCGAGCGTGTAGGGTTTCGCAGGTCTACCACAGAGACGCGATAGCCATAGTATTTCTTCGCCACCGCACCGTAGTTGCGGGCGAGATCTCCCTTTGTGTCAGTAGCAAAGAAGCTCATGCCGCAGGCGCAGGCGTACTCCAGATTCGGGTACAGGAAGTAGGCGGTCTTGCCCACGCCGGACGCGCCGATCATAAGACAGTGGATGTCATCGCTGTCCACCAGCGCCGTGATGCCGCCTTTTCTGCTGTCCCGGCTACCCAGCACCAAGCCTTGGGCTTCCGGCAGGTTCTTGCCCGCCCGCCAGTCGGCTACTTGGAATGGTACCAGCGCGTAGCTGCTGCGAATCTCCTGCTCCGTGGCCCACCGGGCTGTGCCGTGCTGGCCATCGCCTACGGTTCTGGACTTAATGTTGTTGAGATTATAGTTATCCGCCAGCAACGACAGCGCGACGAACACCGCCACCACCGCGCCGCCCGCCGCCAGCAGAATCCAGAGGTTTCCGGTCATGTTGACACCTCCTGTGCCATCAAGTCCTCGTTCCAATCCTTCTGCACCGGCTCCAGTCGCATGGCGGAGATGCCCTCCGCACGGAGATAGCCTTCCATGCGCTGTGAGGCATTGTACCCTGCCTCGTCATTGTCGAGGCAAAGATACACCTGCTGGATCTGCGGGTAGGCACGGAGCATCTGCTCCACCGGCGCGAAGGCCGCGCCGCAACAGGCCACATAGTTCTGCGTCTGCCAGTCATCCATATGCAGGGTAATGTAGGACAGCAGGTCGATGGGCGGCTCAAACACATAGAGCGCTTCACCGCCGCCCGCGAAGTGAAAGCTGTACCGTGCGTCGCTTCCCTCTGCGGTTTGGCAAAAGCCTTTTCCTTGGCTGGCTGTACTCCGTAGGTGTGCGTGTCTGGCCGTGCCGTTCTCATCCACACCGACGAATATGCAGTTGTGGTGCGTCTCATCCTCGTAAAGCAGATGGGCGTGGGCAAAAAATGCGACCACCTCACGGTGGATGCGTCGATGCTGTGTCAGGTAAGCAAACACACGGCGCATATTCCCGCTGGCGGTCGGCAGAGCGAATTTTTTAGGTGACGATGGGGCTGGCCTTTCGTAGACCTGCCCATTACACAGCAGCAGCGACACGGCATCGGCATAGCGGGACGTATCGACGCAGTTATAAAATGGACTACTGCCCCAAGAGCGGTAGTCATAAGGACTTCTGTACTCGCAGATCAAGTCCCAGATAACTGCCTGCGTAGCGGCCCATTTTTCAGCACCAATAATGTCGCTGCTGTTACTATCGCCATACGCAGTGCCATACTCGGCACTGGGATAACCGCAGGCCAAAGCCAGCGCGATGCCGCTCTGCACCGAGGCGGGCAGGTTGTACCAGCAGCCGCTGGAGCCCTGCACATAATTGCTGCTGTCGTCCGACCGAACACCCGGCTGGATGCAGTAGGCCACTGTGCCGTTGACATATTTAAGGTGGTACAGCGCACTGCCGCTGCCAAGTCTGCTATCCGCCAGAATGGTCAGATTCCGTGTGCTGGGCGTGGTGCTGGAGCTGTAGTCATACTGTTTGAAAGTCAACTGACTGGTATAGACATACACCTTATACTTGACCACGACGGTGGCAGCATAGGCGGACACCGCCAGCATCGCCGCCATGACCAGCGCCAGTACAAGGGCTGTAAAGCGTTTGAATGTTTTCAATGAAAATCCTCCTTTTTTCAAAAGGTAAAGCCCCTCTGTTGCCAGAGGAGCTTTGCGTTTAGGGTATCAAGTTTTAGTCATAGAGAACGTAAATCAGCAGGCTCCCGCCGTCCTCCACAATGCAGACGTTGCAGTGGAAACCGGCGTCTGCCACACTGTCACGCCCCGCCTGCATCATAAGCTGCTTAAAGGTGAAGTCCACCATGTCCCGTGCCTTGGCCTCCAATGTTTCCTGTGAAGCGTCCGTTGGCACCGCAGCGGGGAAGCGGTAGGCGCTGTTGTCCAGCGTCAGGTTTCTATCAGTGACCACGCCGTACTGTGTCACCGCGTAAGAATTAGCCGCGTCGATAGCCGCCTGCCGGTCTGCCGGGGCTGTGGGTTCGGGCGTGGGTTCCGGCTCTGGCGTAGGTTCCGGCTCCACATATCCCGTCTTTGCGTGGACGGTCTCGGAGGGGATATTCTCTGCGGGTGTGGGCTCCTTGACCGGCCCAGGGGGCTGAGCTGCTTGTGGGACAGTTTCCGTCTGAGAAGCTTTTTGCTCTTGGGTTTGCTCCTGCGCCGTGACCGATACCGTGTCTGACTCTTTTACCGCTGTGGTAGGTTCAGGTGTCACTTGCGGCTGCTGGGCATCCTCCTGTACCATGGTCGTCGGTGGCAGGGTGATCTCCGTTGGGGTGCTCTCCACCTGACCGCAGGCCGTGAGGAGCAGCAGCGCGCTGGCTGCCAGTATGATACTTTTCCTCCTCTGCGGGATATGGGAGATCATGCACCTCGCAGAACGTCTCCAACGTCATTCGGCTGCCAAGAAAGTTGATTTGCCCACGCACACGTCGGTAATCCTTTCCTTTCAGATCCAGTTCTTCCGGCAGGAGTACAGCGCCGGCGTGGTTGACGCCCACCCGCGGTTCCACATAATTCAGCTTGCCAGGATCGCTGTCTGAGCCTCGAAAGTCGTAGCAGTACCAGTTTTCCGGCACGGTAGAACGATCAATGCGGAAGTTGGTAAAAAGCGCTGGTTTTCCGAACAACTCGATGTGATCAAACATTTCTTTTTTTGCATTTAGAGCCATAATAGTTTCTCCTTTGTCTGATAAAGGCAAGCATTCTATGCTTCCCATGATAGCTACTGAAGCATTTGCTGCTCCTGCGCTTGCTTCGGAAACGGTGGCTCCAGTCGCCGCAGCCGACCGAACTCCGTTTCTACCACGCCGTCGTGCTCCATGCAGTCCGCGCCGTAGCGTTCAAAATCTATGTTGCCCTCCAGCTCTGCGATGGTCTCGTCATCCAGTCCCAGCCGCTCCTGCAAGCGCTGCTGGCCATAGCCGTAGGTATCTACGATGCGCTGGTAATTATCCATTTCCTGCAAGAGCTCACGCGCCCGGTGCAGCGTTTCGGGTCGTTCAGCATCCAAAATGGCCGCATAGGTCAGCAGCATCCCGCCCTTCTGCCAGATGGCCTCCAGCTTTTCTGCAAAGTCGTTGTAATCCTCTACAGCGGGGCAGTCCGTGTCGCAGATCAGTTCACCGATGTATGGTGCCTTGAAACGAATATCACGAAGCATCGCATCCGTGAAAACGTCGATATCAAGGTAAGCCTTCACAGCATCGAGGTATTTCTCATCAGCGGGGAGGACGAGGGTGTAGTCCGGCTTTCCATCGATGCGCAATGTCATGTGGAGCATTTCATTCCGGCTCTCGTCTCGCCAAGGCTCTGCCGGTGAAAGGTAACTGCGGTCGATTGCCATATCCGGTGTCAGCAAACTGCGGGCGTTCGGAACAAATGCGCTGTACCGGGCGTAGTTATAGCCCTGCGGGTCAACAAGAAAACCATCCGTCCCATTCGCATTGAGAATAAGCAAACAGTGACGTGAATCAGTATCATGCCGAATGGCAGTTTTGTTCTCTGCGATGAAATCATAATCCGCCAGCAGAGCATGGCTGAACTGCTGGAACCGCTGGGCGGGCAGTTCGATTACCTTATCTACACTGCA
>URKW01000106.1 GCA_900548615.1 uncultured Eubacteriales bacterium
CTCCAAATCTACGATGATTGGCTCATGCCGTGCGTCTTTTCTCCAGCCTTCCATGTAAACACCCCCTTTTCCTCTATTATAGCAGAAACAGGGGCGTTTGGGTAGTTTTTTGACAGACTGGACCAAAAAAGAGATGCACCCTGAAAGGGTGCATCTCTTTTTTGGTATCGTGGGAGTCGAAACGAATTCCGAAGGCAGCGCCGAAGGGCGCTGCCTTCGGCAGAAACCAGTTCAGCGAAGCGCTATTTTTTCTTCGCCCGCTGCTTGGCAAAGGCGACCTTCTTCTTGGGGGACATTTTGCCCTTCTGGCCGTCGGTACGGCGGCCCCGGTGGACGGTGCCCTCCGGTTTGGGCGGACGGCCGTCCTTTTTCTTTTTGGGCGGCTGCTGCCGCTCCTCCGGCTTCAAGCCAAAGTACTTTTCCCCCTTTACCGGACGGATGAGGCAATCCGGCGTAAAGCCGATGAGGTCAGTGCGCTCCGTTTTTTCCAGCGCCTCGATCACCAGCGCCCGCTTATCGCCCCGCCCCCATTGCAGCAGCGCTCTTTGCAGCGCCTTGTCGTGGGGATCGCGGGCCACATAGACCTCTTGCATCGTCCGCGGGTCGATGCCGGTATAGTACATGCAGGTGGACATGGTGCCGGGGGTGGGGTAGAAGTCCTGCACCTGCTCCGGCTGGTGGCCGGTGCGCTTAAGGAACACCGCCAGCTCCACCGCGTCGTTCAGCGTACAGCCGGGGTGGGAGGACATGAGGTAGGGTACCAGATACTGCTCCCGTCCGTCGGACTCGTTCAGCTTCTGGTACTGCCGCCAGAACTTCAGGAACACGTCGAAATGGGGTTTGCCCATGTAGTCCAGCACCGCGCTGACGCAGTGCTCCGGCGCCACCTTCAGCTGGCCGCTGATGTGATAGTCCACCAGCTCCTTGAAAAAGTCCTTGTTCCTGTCTTGCAGCATGTAGTCATACCGGATGCCGCTGCGGACGAACACCTTCTTGATGCCGGGGATCTTCCGCATCCGCTGCAAAAGCTCCGTGTACTCGCTGTGGTCGGCGTCCAGATTCTTGCAGGGCTCCGGGGCCAGACAGGACTTGCCCTTGCACATACCGTGTTCCTTCTGCTGGCGGCAGGAGGTGTGGCGGAAGTTGGCGCTGGGGCCGCCTACATCGTGGATGTAGCCCTTGAATTTTTGGTCGTGGGTCAGCAGCTCCGCCTCGGCCAGCACCGATTCGATGCTGCGGGACGTGACCATCCGCCCCTGGTGGAAGGCCAGGGCGCAGAAGTTGCACCCGCCGAAGCAGCCCCGGTTGTGGCAGATGGAAAACCGCACCTCCTCGATGGCGGGGATGCCCTCGGTGTACATGGGATGCACCTCGCGGGTGAAGGGCAGGTCATAGAGCCTGTCCAGCGCCTGCCGGTTCAGGGGACGCTGGGGGGGATTCACCAGCAGCCAGCGGCCCTGACACTGCTGCAAAATGGCCTTGCCCCGGATGGGGTCGTGCTCGTCATACTGCACCTTGGTGGCCTGGGCGTAGGCAATTTTATCGGACTGCACCTCCTCAAAGGAGGGACACGTCACCTCGTGGTACCGGCACACCGCCGGGTCGGTGACGATGCAGGCGGTGCCCCGCACGTCGGTGATATCGCCCACCGGCGTTTTCGCCGCCAGACGGCGGGCGACCTCCACCGTGGCGCTCTCGCCCATGCCGTAGACCAGCAGGTCGGCAGGCGCGTCAAACAGGATGGAGCGGCGCACCCTGTCATCCCAGTAGTCATAGTGGGCGAACCGCCGCAGCGAGGCCTCCAACCCGCCGATAATGATGGGCGTATCGGGGAAGGCCTCCTTTGCACGGTTGGCGTACACGATGGTGGGACGGTCGGGGCGGAAGCCCAGCTTGCCGCCGGGACTGTACAAGTCCTGTGTCCGGCGGCGCTTGGCCACCGTGTAGTGGGCCACCATGGAGTCCAGATTGCCGCCACCGATCATTACGCCGTACCGGGGCTTTCCCATGGCGCGGAAGGCCTCGGCATCGTGCCAGTCCGGCTGGGCCAGCACCGCCACCCGGTAGCCCTCGCTCTCCAGCAGGCGGGCAATAATGGCGCTGCCGAAGCTGGGATGGTCGATATAGCCGTCCGCCGTCACCACCAGGAAGTCATAGTAGTACCAGCCCCGGTGGATCATCTCGTCCCGGCTCACCGGCAAAAATTCCGTTCCCTTTACCATACGATCTCCCGCGGCTCATAGCCGATATACTTCTCCATCACGTCGCCCTCCAGGGGATAGAAGCCGTAGTGGGCGAAAAAGCCCCTCGTCTTCTCGTCCTCGCACCGCAGCCGCAGCCGGTCGATACCGCGGGCGCGGTAAAACTGCACCGCCTGACCCAGCGGCGGAATGCCGTAGTTGCGGCCCCGCATGGTGGGCTCCAGATAGTAGTAGCCGATCCAGCCGGCGTCGCCGGCCTTGTCCGGCAGCAGCGTCACCGCGCCTACCGGCTGGTCCTCGAACCATACGGCGATGCGCTTGCCCTCCGCCGGAACGCCGAAGCGTACCGCTGTGGCCTCGTCCATGTCCTTATAGTACTGGCCGCCGCTCATCATCCGCTTGTCCCGCCACCATGTCTGCTTGGCAAAGGTGGACAGCCCCGCCTCTACCTGATGGCTGTTGTCGTTCCTATAGACCACCCGGATATCATCGCCGTCGATCTCCAGCAGGGAGACGGCGGTGTTGTCGCCGTGGGGCGTTTCGCCCACCTCGGCGAGAGACAGGCCGTTCAGCGTGCCCAGCACCATCCGCATGGCCGCGCCGTGGCTGAACACGGCGACGGTCTTGCCGTCGTTCTCCGCCGCCACCCGCTTCAGGGCGGGGATGTAGCGATCCAGCACCTGCTGTGCCGTCTCGCTGCCCTCCACGTGGAACTTGTCCAGCTGGCGGTTGAAGTAAAACATCTGCTCCTCATAGGCGGTGTTCAGCTCCTGCCAGGGACGGCCCTCCCAGCAGCCCATGTGAATCTCCCGGAAGGCGGGCTCCAGATGCAGCTCCAGCCCCTTCGGCTCATAGATGGCCCGGGCGGTGGTGCGGGCCCGGAACAGGTCGCTGCTGTACACCGCGTCGATGGGTACGTCGTCAAAGCGCTTTTTCAGCACCCGAAGCTGCTGATAGCCCCGGTCGGTGATCAGGCCGTCGTACTGGCCGTGGGCGATGCGGTAGAGGTTGCCCTCCGCCTCGGCGTGGCGGATCAGATAAACAGTTGTCACAGTACGTTCACCCACGCTTTCATTTCGCTGACAGCGGCGTCCACATCGCCGCCGTATTGCAGGCTGTAGTCCACCACCATAGCGCCGTGACCCATGTCGTCAAAGGCAGGCAGGGCATTCTGTCCGTCGCAGTCAGGCAGCAGCAAAAAGGCATTCCCGGCCCGCTTGCGGACTTCCTTCACGTCCAGACTGTACCCGGTCTCCACCACCAGCGCCGCGCCGCGGCGGGCCATCTGCTGGGCCACGGCGGCGTACAGAGGCCGGTCGCCGGCGATGAGGTTCTGCACCTCGCCGGAGCGTTCGTTGGCGGTGCGCACCACGGCGAAGATACCCTTGCCCGTGTTCTCCGGCACGCAGTCACCGCCCACGTAGGGCATCACCGTGAAGCCGTCGCCTGCCATGGGGCTGGTGAGCCACAGCTCCGGGCGGGTGGTGCGGCAGTCCACGATGGCGTACAGGCCCCGTGCTGACGCCGCGCCGGTAAGGTTGCTCAAAACATCTGCGCCCATCATGCCATAGCGCAGATAGTGCTCGGCGCTGATGACCACGGCGGGCAGCTTGCCCTGGGCCGCGTCCATGGCCTGACAGCCGTGGAACCGCAGCGCCTCGGCATTGGCCATCATGCCGGGACCGAACATATCTTCAAAATTTTTCAGGATCTTGACCGGGACTTTATCGATCTCCGGGGCAAGACCCAGCGCCACGGGAGTCTTTTTCTCCCGGATGGCGGCCTGCAATCTCTCAACGGACATGGCGGGTGCTCCTTTTGTCACAAAATTTTCAATCATCATATTGTACCATTTCACGCCTGTTTTGGCAAGTAATGCTCCGTGTTTTTCGCCGTTTTTCCGGGAAAACTGGCAGTAGACAAGATAAAAAAGGAGTGGATAAATCATGAAGCTTGCCGCATTTGTCAGCGGCCTGTGCATCGGCATGGTGGCCGGCGCCACGGTGGATCGCATGACATCTGACCGGAAGGCCCGCCGCGCCGTCAGCAAGACCATGGAGCGCATGGGCAAGGCCATGGACAGCGCCTTTGAGGACGTAAAGAGTTGTCTGCACTGAAGAAAAGCCCGCCGCATGGCTTGTCCATGCGGCGGGCTTTTTTGCACGTAGCGAGAGGTGCGGCGCGTCAGATATTGACGCTGCTGTGCTCCTCCAGATCGGGCTTGCTCAGCTCGGTGCAGCGGTCATACTCCACCTGCATCACTGCGGAGATGGTGTGGCGGCCATAGTCATCCAGCCGGGCATACTGCGTCAGCAGCTTTTCCGTGTCGTCAGTCAGATAGAATGCGGCGTCGTCACCCAGGGCCTTGATCCCCAGCACTTTGCACAGGCGCAATACCGTGTCAAAGCTGGAGCCGCCCACACCGTTGTGCAGCGCACTGTTCACGGTGGAAAGGGGAACGCCTACCGCAAAAGCGAACTGGCGCACGCTTTTATACTGCTTGCCGATCTCTTCACGGATGATTCTCGTCAGATTATCCATTGTCTCCCGTCCTTTACTCTAACGTTTTCGGTTGTGCAGTTTCCAATTTTAGGCAATTAACATTATACCACGGCTTCACTTTTTAGCAAGATATAAGATGAAATTTAACACTTTTTTTACAATTGACCGCAATGTATGCCGCAGTTGCTTTGCGCTGGAAAAACCACTTTTATTTTGTACATGTCTGTGTTAAAATATGTAACCGTGAAGAGAAAATCGCTTCACGGGAGGAACGATATGAAAATTATTATTGTCGGCAACGGCAAAGTGGGATATGCCATCGCCAATTCGCTGGCGCAGGAGGATCACGATATCATCATGGTGGACGCCAGCACCAGCGCCCTGCGGAAAGCGGAAAGCACCATGGACGTGCTGTGCGTGGAGGGCAACGGCGCCAGCATCAGTGTGCTGATCGAGGCCGGCGTCCGCGACGCCGATCTGGTGATCGCCGTCACCAATCAGGACGAGATCAATCTGGTCTGCTGCCTGATCGCCAAAAAGCTGGGAGCGGGCCATACCATCGCCCGTGTCCGCAACACCGATTACCGCCGGGACGAGGAGATGCTGAAAAAGGAGATCGGTCTGGATATGGTCATCAATCCCGACCTTGCGGCGGCGCAGGAGATCGCCCGGATACTGGCCTTCCCCGCCGCCTTCAGCGTGGAGCCCTTTGCCCGGGGCCGCATCGACATGATCGGCTTTCAGGTAATGGAGAGCGACACCATCTGCGGCACTCCCCTGAGTCAGGCCCACCGTCTGCGCCAGGCGGAGGTGCTGATCTGCGCGGCGGAGCATCAGGGCGAATACATCATTCCCGACGGCAGCTTCACCCCTTCGGCAGGCGACCGGGTGTACATGCTGGGCGCCAAGCCGGAGCTGCAGCGGATGCTGAAGGAAATGGGCCGCACGTGGCAGAAGGTGAAAAAGGTGTCCGTGCTGGGCGGCAGCCGCAGCGCCATGTATTTGGCGTGGGAGCTGCAGAAGACCAACACCAGCGTCCGCATCGTGGAAATGGATCCGGACAAGTGCCTGCGCCTGTCGGCCCAGCTGCCCCACGTGCTGGTGATTCAGGGAGACGGCACCGACAACACCCTCTTACAGCAGGAGGGGATTCTGGATACGGACGCCTTTGTGGCCGTCACCAACCGGGACGAAGAGAACCTGCTGATGGCCATGCACGCCCAGCGCAGCGGCGTACCCAAGGTACTGGCCAAGATGACCCGCCCCAACTATATGGAGCTGGTCAACAGCACCGGCATCGACTCCATTATCTCTCCCAAGGACATTATCTCCAGCCAGATCCTGCGGTATGTGCGGGCACTGGGTAATGCCGAGGGCAGCAAGGTGGAAAGCCTTTACAAGATGCTGGGCGGTCACGTGGAGGCGCTGTCCTTCACCGCCGCGGCTTCCAGCCACGAGGTGCTGGGCAGGCCCCTGAAGGATCTGCCGCTGCGGAAAGGACTGCTGGTGGCTGCCATCGTGCGGGATCTTCACACCATCATCCCCAGCGGTATGACCACCATTGAGGACGGCGACCACGTGGTGGTGGTGACACGCGCCACGGGACTGGACGACCTGACGGACATTCTGGCGTGAGATAGAATAGACTAAAACTCCGGCCTAGGGGCCGGAGTTTATTTTCCAAAAGAGCCTAACATTTTATTGCGCGTCGGTTCGTTTTGCCGCCACCGAGGCGGCAAAACGAAAGGGATTCGATTCTCGCTGACGCAACGTGCCGGTGGCACGTTGCTCCCGGCTTTAATGCCCTGTGGGCATGTGAAGCCGTAGCTCGTTTCAAATCCGCTTCATATGCG
>URKW01000107.1 GCA_900548615.1 uncultured Eubacteriales bacterium
GGGTTTCCCGGAGGGGCTTGCGCCCCTCCGGGGACGGGCGAAAAACAAAAACGCTGTGCAGGACATAGCCTACACAGCGTAGAAGAGATGATCTTCCTGATGCAACACAAGCACGTGGGAAAAACGGCAAACCACCCCCTTGCGTAAAGGAGGAAAATGTCGTATAATATCCCATGCGGTGCGACCGTAAGGTCATTGTGTAGGTGGGGCTAACACCTGCTCAGGTATGTGGGTGCGCCAACACCCACATACCGCCGCATTTTTGTTTTTCAACCAAATTATAGCAAGTCTCATGACACTTTGCAAGGCCTTTTGCGGAAAATGTCAAAATTTCACGTTGCCCCGCCATACGCGGTGGAGCAGCGAACCATGCATAGAATCGTAAAAACAAAGGAGTCGGTAAGTCCGACTCCTTTGTTTTTCGCGTATCAACAAATCCTTACTGCCCCGCGCCGCCGTTATTCGCGGCCGCTCCGGTATTCTGGACGGGCTTGCCGCAATAGGGGCAGAACTTGGTGTAGGCAGGCAGCTCCTTTCCGCAGTCGCTGCACTTCACGGTCTGGGACAGCTTACTGCCGCAGGTGGGGCAGAAAACGGCGTTGCGGTCACTGCACACAGCGCCGCAGGAGGGGCACTTGCGTGCCTGCGCGGCGGCAGGCTTGACCGCAGCGGCTGCCGCTGCCTTTCCGGCCTCGCTGACCGTTGTGCCGGCGCTCTGCAGCTTTTGATCCGCAGAGGAAAACGCCGCGTCAGGCGCCTTTTTCAGCAGCAGGATACCCAGCACCGCCAGGATCAGATTGATGATGGGCGCGCCCTTCAGGAAGAAAACGGAGGTGATCCAGCCGTCGCTCTCGGAGCTGACGATGGCGTTTCCGATGACCACAACCAGGATCACCAGAACGGACAGCACAGCGGGGATCACAAAGCCCGCCATTTTCACCGGCGTATCCTTCTTCTTGTAAGCCTGATAGAGACTGCGGCCGGTCAAGACAACAGCAACAAGGGACAGCACCAGCAAAATGTAGATGATGATGGAGATCAGCGTATACAGGAAATTAGAATCGCTGCCGGCATAATTTGCCAGCGTGCTCATCAGCTTTCCCACGCGCCACAGGGACGCGCTGCCGCTGGCCAGATATACATCCATCCCAAGCCATGCGGGGAACAGCAGGTCGATCGCAATGATCAGTTCAAAAATCGCCGCAGCAAGCAGCTTTGTGGTGGAATGCGTTTGTTTCATAATGACTCCTCTCTTCACGCAAAATTTTCACTTCGCCGTGTCTTGTAAAATTATAGCAATCTTTATCACGATTTGCAAGGAATTTCGTAAGAATATTGACGTTCAACCGAAATGAGAAAAGGCGCTCTCCTTGAAGAGCGCCCTCTCCCATAATACAGTAAGAAGAGGATCACATGGTTTCGCCGTTCTGTTTGCCGTGGAGCTTCTTCTGCAGCCAATCCTTGCCGTCCACATAGCGGGACACGATGAAGGACACCACATAGTCGCCGGCGGCATTGACCATGGTGGCAGGGGGATCCACCAGATTGCCGATGGCCAGTGCGATGGGATAGGCGATAGCCAGCTGGTCGGGGAAGAAGATGGTGCAGACCACCAGCTCACCGGTGCCGCCGCCGCCGGGGATGCCGCTCATGGCAACGGAGGAGAACACCGCCACAATGATAGCCAGAATGGCCTTATCGGTGGAGAAGTCCATGCCGAACACGCTGAACAGGAAGGCCACCTTGATAATGGCGGACATGGCGGAGCCGTCCATATGCATCGTAGCGCCCATAGGCAGTACGATATCGGTCACGTCCTTGCTGATGCCGGTCTCCTCCGCTACCTCCATGTTGGTGGGGATGGTGGCCACGCTGGAGCAGGTGCCGAAGGACACCGCCGCCGGGCGGAACAGCTTGGAGAACATGATCTTCGCGCCGCCCTTGCCGCCGCCGAAGCGGGCATAAATGGGGAAGAAGATGAACATATAGGCAAAGCTCATGACGTAATAGATCACCAGCGTGCGGCTGTAGTCGCGGATCAGCTCGGGGCCGTAGGTGGCCACCAGATTGGCAAAGAAGCCGAAGAAGCCGATGGGCGCGTAGTAGGTGATGAGCTTCACGGTCTTCATGATGCAGTTGGTGATATCCTCCAGGAACTGGGCTGTCTTGGTCTCCGGACCGCCGTTCATCTGCACGCCAAAGCCGAACAGGACGGCCGCCACGATCAGGGGCAGGATAGCCCGGCGGCTCAGCAGCTCGGTAAAGTCAGGCTTGGTAAAGAAGTTGACGATCATATCGCCGAAGCCCAGCGCCTCGCCGACTTCGCCCTCCACGATGGTATAGCTGCCGTCCACCAGCGGGAAGATGCGGCAGACAATGTACATCAGCACGCCGGCGATGGCGGCGGTGACAAGGAAGGTGGCAACGGTCACGCCCATGATCTTACCGGCCCGCTTGACGCTTTTCATATTGGCGATGGCGGAGCTGATGGAGCAGAACACCATCGGCACCACCACGCAGAACATCATGTTGATAAACACGGTGCCCAGGAATTCGATTTTCTTACCGAAGGATGGCGCAAAAGCGCCCACAAGGCAGCCGGCAATAATGCCGGTCAGCATACACAGGATAAACCAGTAGTTTTTCAGAAAATTCTTCATGTTGATCCTCCTCGATCTCTCACACGATGGTTACTGCTACCATTATATAAGCATTTTTTCAAATGTAAATCGGAAATATTGCCTTTACATATTGCAAATCTTGCTATCTCTCGGAGGGCGAACGATCAAACTGCTTCTTATAGGCTCGTGAAAAGGTGGAGTACTCCTGATAGCCGCACCGCAGCGCCGCCTCACCGGAGGGTATGCCCTGCTCCAGAAGCTGCTGGGCCAGCAGCAGCCGCTTTTCCGTCACGTAGCCGTGGATGGTGTAGCCCGTTTCGTCCCGGAACCGCCGCATCATGTGGTACTTGCTGATGTAGAACCGGGCCGCCAGCTCATCGATGGTCAGTCCCTCCGTCAGATGGGCGTTCAGGTATTGCAGCAGCGCCACCACCTTGCTGTCTCCCGCAGCGGCGCTGACGGTATCACCCGCCAGTGAAATGCGGTTCACCTCCACCATCAGCTGGGTGAACAGCGCCCTTTGCAGCAGCGCCGCGCCGAACCCCGCCTCCTGCTGGGACTGCTCCAGCAGGCCGAACAGCTCCCTCACACGGTCGCTGCCGCCGGAGTGGTACACGTAGCGGAAATCCCGCTGGGCCTGCCGGAAGCAGGTCTCCAGATCGTCGCCGCCCCGTGACTGCTCCTGCAAAAACTCCGGCGAGATGTACAGGATAGCCCGCTCGTAGAAATCCCCCTGCTCCACAATGGGCCGGTGGATACTGCCCCGGCCCACCAGCACGTAATCCCCCGGCTGCAGGGCATACCCCTCGCCCTCGATGGCGTAGCCTGCCCGCCCCGCCAGCAGAATGATGATCTTATGAAAGGTATGGTAATGATAGGCGATCTCCTGATGCGATCCGTCGGCCAGATGAAACAGCCGGAACGGCTCGTTGAGATAGCCGCGCTTTTCATATTGTAACGGTTCCATTGCTTTGTCCTCCGCCGCATGTTTTGCCATTATATTAGCACGCAGCAGGCAAAATGTGCAACCCTCTGTTTCTCCAGTTTCTTTCCAGTTACGGTATATGCGTATATTTATTCGTTTATGCATTTTTCGTTTTGTCGAAATCGCCGTCATTTTGTAAATTTCCCTCGTCTAAAACGGGCATTCCCACCAAAAGCGTGGGATTTTATGAAAAAATATTCAAAAAGCAGTTGACTTATATGCATGTTGGGTGTATAGTATCCACTGTCAACAGAAGTTGTCCGCAAGGCAACTTTCCTCCGACTTTGGAATTAGGAAGGCCGGAGCGGAGCAAACACAGTTTATTGAAAGGAAATGAAAAAGATGAAAAAGTTTCTCGCATTGATGCTGGCCATGCTGATGGCGCTGAGCCTGGTGGCCTGCGGCGGCGGTAATAACGCCGCTGACGACAACAACGCAAACGACGGCGACGACGCCGCCATGACCAAGCTGGTGCTGGGCACCAGCGCTGACTACGCTCCCTTTGAGTTTATGTATCCCGACGAGAGCGGCGAGATGGTTTACGGCGGCATCGACGTGTCCGTGGCCCAGTACATCGCTGACGAGATGGGCGTGGAGCTGCAGGTGGAGAACATGGGCTTCGATTACCTGCTGACCTCTCTGGATAAGGGCGACTTCGATATCGTGCTGGCCGCTATGGAGGCCACTCCCGACCGTCTGGAAAACGCCGACTTCTCCGATCCCTACTACACTGACGTTCCTCCCGCCATTCTGGTAAAGGCCGACAAGGCTGACCAGTACAAGACGCTGGCCGACTTCAACGGCAAGTCCATCGGCGCTCAGACCGCCACCACCAAGCTGGATATGGTCAATGAGATGGAAGGCGTCAACCCCGTGGCGCTGCAGTCCGTGCTGGATCTGGTGAACGAGCTGGTGTATGACAAGGTGGACGCCATTCTGGTGGACGGCGGCGTGGCCAAGCAGTATGCGGAAGCCAACCCCGATCTGGTCATCGCCGATGCTTCCGCTGAGCTGGGCGAGCCTGCTCCCTACTGCGTCGCCGTGCAGAAGGGCGACCCCAAGGGCCTGCTGCCTGCCATCAACGCTGCCATCGCCAAGATGAACGAGGCCAACATGCTGGAGACCTTCATCGCCGACGCTGACAGCCTGGCTGATGTGGCCGTGGAAGTTTCCGCCAACTGAAGCGAACTTGACTAAACTACCTACCTTACCTACCTGACGCGAGGTGCAAAGCCGCGAAAACACGGCTTTGCACTTTCGCGCACTACGAAAGGAGACTGACGCCATGTGGTGGAGCAGCCTGTTTGAAAACATGCGCCCGTCCGATTTTTTCAATTTTTCCTTCTTCCCCAAGTACGGCACCGCCTTTGTCCGCGGCATCGAATATACGCTGCTGCTGGCGGTGGTTTCCGTGCTGCTGGCGGTGGTTCCCGCCCTGCTGCTGGCGCTGATGCGCCTGAGCAAGAATAAGCCCATCAAGTGGCTGGCGGGCGCGTATATCGCAGTGTTCCGCTCTACCCCTATGCTGGTGCAGCTGTCCATTATCTATTACGGCCTGTTCTACGCCATTTCCCTGCCCCGTATCACGCTGTTCGGCTTTGTGGATATCAGCCGGTTCATCCCCGGCGTGGTAGCGCTGGCGCTGAACAGCTCCGCCTACGTGGCCGAGATCTTCCGCGCCGGTATTCTGGCGGTGGACAAGGGCCAGACCGAGGCCGCCCGTTCGCTGGGTCTCAGCTCGTGGCAGTCCATGCGTCTGGTGGTGCTGCCTCAGGCCATCAAGAACGTACTGCCCGCACTGGCCAACGAGATCGTTACCATGGTGAAGGAATCCTCCATCTGCTCTGTGCTGGGCATGGCGGAGATGATGTTCGCCGCCAAGACCATTGCTGGTTCCACCGGTATTTCCCTGGCGCCCTATACGATGGCGGCGCTGGTGTATTTCTGCATCAACTACCCGGCCTCCAAGGCAATCGAGGCCATCGAAAGGAGAATGCGTCGTGGCGACAAGCAATAACGTTCTGATCTCGGTACAAAATCTGGTAAAGGAATACAATCATGGCGCCGTTCACGCGCTGAACGATTGTAATCTGGAGATCCGCAAGGGCGAGGTGGTGGCCATCATCGGCCCCTCCGGCAGCGGCAAATCCACGCTGCTGCGGAGCCTGAACCTGCTGGAGCAGCCCACCTCCGGCGCCATCTATTTTGACGGCGTGGATCTGGCGGACAAGTCCGTGGATATCAACCTCCACCGCCAGAAGATGGGCATGGTGTTCCAGCATTTCAACCTGTTCCCTCACAAGACGGTGCTGCAAAACATCACCATGGCCCCTGTTACGCTGAAGAAAAAGACGGCGGAGGAAGCCAAGGCGCAGGCCACCGCTCTGCTGGAGCGTATCGGTCTGGCCGACAAGGCCAACGAATATCCCAACATGCTCTCCGGCGGCCAGAAGCAGCGTATCGCCATTGTTCGCGCGCTGGCCATGGATCCGGAGGTCATGCTGTTTGACGAGCCCACCTCCGCCCTTGACCCCGAAATGGTGGGCGAGGTGCTGGATCTTATGCGTGATCTGGCCAAGGACGGCATGACCATGGCCGTTGTCACTCACGAAATGGGCTTCGCCCGTGAGGTGGCTGACCGCGTGGTGTTCATGGCGGACGGCAAGATCCTGGAGGAGGGCGCTCCCAGCGAGCTGTTTGACCACCCCAAGGATCCCCGTTTGCAGGATTTCTTGTCTAAAGTTTTATAATTCACTGGCAAAAAGTCTTGCGACTTTTCTGCCAATCAGGCTTTCGGCCTGACTGCGCGCCTTTGGCACTGGCAGGCCGAAAAGTATTTTTCGCCACGTACACGCCTGCGGGCGTGAACTCTGCGAGGCGAAAAACAAGCGCTCCGACTTTTGTCGGAG
>URKW01000108.1 GCA_900548615.1 uncultured Eubacteriales bacterium
TTTTGAAATTAAGCCCGCGGACACCACCGGCGGCGACCCCGCCGCCATCACCGGCACCGTGTCCACTGACGGCTCCACCTCTATGGAGAAGGTCATCGGCGCACTGAGCGAGTCCTTCATGGCCGCCAACGGCGGTGTGACCGTCAACTACAACCCCACCGGCTCCGGCTCCGGCATCACCGCCGTGCAGGAGGGTACCTGCGACATCGGCCTTTCCTCCCGTGCGCTGAAGGACGAGGAGAAGGCAGCCGGCCTGAAGGAGACCGTCCTGGCCTATGACGGCATCGCCATCATCGTGCACCCCGACAACCCCGTCTCCGACCTGACCCTGGAGCAGATCGCCAAGCTGTACACCGGCGAGATCACCACCTGGAAGGACGTGGGCGGCAATGACGCCGAGGTCGTTCTGATCGGCCGTGAGGCTGCCAGCGGCACCCGCGATGGCTTCGAGTCCATCACCGGCACCAAGGATGCTTGCCAGTATCGTCAGGAACTGACCTCCACCGGTGATGTGATCACCGCCGTCAGCCAGAACCCCGACGCCATCGGCTACGCTTCTCTGGCCTCCGTCAAGGATACCGTCAAGGCCCTGAACGTAGGCGGCGTGACCCCCAGCGAGGCCACCGTCAAGGACGGCAGCTATCTGGTGCAGCGTCCCTTCGTGCTGGTGACCGTGGAAGGCAAGGCCCTCTCTCCCGCAGCTCAGGCGTTCTTCGATTACGCCCTCTCTGCTGACGCGGCGTCCATCATCTCTGCCGCCGGCGCAGTGGCTGCCAACTGAAAGACCACGGGCGGACAGGCGACATCCCTGAGGGGTGCCGCCTTCCCCTGCATGTATGAGGTGCGTATATGAAAGCAAGACGACTTTGGGAGAACGTGATCCACGGCTGGTTCCTGCTGATGGGACTGGTAACGGTGGGCTGCGTGCTGCTGATCACCGTATATCTCGTTATTTCCGGTATCCCGGCCATCCGGGAGATCGGCCTTATCAAATTCCTGTTCGGCCCTGTGTGGGACTCCAACGGCACGCCGCCGCAATTCGGCATTCTGTCCTTTATCCTGACCAGCATTTACGGCACGGCGGGCGCTATCGTTCTGGGCGTCCCCATCGGCTTTATGACCGCCGTGTTTCTGGCGAAAATGGCGCCGACAAAGCTGAAAACCGTTGTCTCCTCGGCAGTCAGCCTGCTGGCGGGCATCCCCTCGGTGGTGTACGGCCTTGTGGGTATGCTGGTGCTGGTGCCCGGCATCCGGAAGATCTTCCACATTCCTGACGGCTCCGGACTGCTGGCGGCCATCATCGTATTGGCCATCATGATTCTGCCCTCCATCATCAATGTAGCCATGACGGCGCTGGAGGCGGTGCCCAAGGAGTATGAGGATGCCTCGCTGGCGCTGGGCGCTACGCCGGTGGAGACGTGGTTCCGGGTGTCCGTTCCCGCGGCACGCAGCGGTATTGCTGCGGCGGTGGTGCTGGGCGTAGGCCGCGCCATTGGCGAGGCTATGGCGGTGATGATGGTGTCCGGCAACGTGCCCAACATGCCGTCCCTGTTCCAGAGCGTCCGCTTCCTGACCACCGCCGTAGCCAGCGAGATGGGCTACGCGGCGGCGGGCTTGCAGCGGCAGGCGCTGTTTTCCATCGCGCTGGTACTGTTCCTGTTCTTTATGCTCATCAACGCGGCGCTGAATTTCTTCCTGAAACGCAGTAAGGAGAAGTAAACCATGAACGATACGAAATTTTCTACCCGCCGCCGCATCTGGGGCGGAACGATGCGGGGCCTGATGGTGCTGTGCGCCGGGCTGACCTGTGCGCTGGCGCTGTTCCTGATCCTGTATGTGCTGATCAAGGGCGTGCCGCACCTGAGCTGGGAGCTGCTGAGCACCAAGCCCAGCTACCTCAGCGACACCATCGGCATCCTACCGGATATCATCAGCACCGTCTGCATGGTGCTGACCACGCTGCTTTTCGTGCTGCCGCTGGGTGTGTGCGCGGCAGTCTATCTGACGGAATACGCCGCCAACAAGCGGGTGGTGGCGGTCATCGAATATGCCGCCGAGACCCTGTCCGGCATTCCCTCTATTATCTACGGTCTGGTGGGGCAGATGTTCTTCTGCCAGTTTCTGGGCATGAAGAAATCACTGATCGCCGGCGCCATGACGTTGGTCATCATGAACCTGCCCACCATCATGCGCACCACGCAGGAGAGTCTGAAAACCGTGCCCCAGAGCTACCGTGAGGGCGCGTTCGGCTTGGGCGCGGGCAAGTGGCGGGTCATCCGCACGGTGGTGCTGCCGGGCTGTGTAGACGGCGTCATCACCGGCTGCATTCTGGCGGTGGGCCGTATTCTGGGCGAGACGGCGGCGCTGCTGTATACAGCAGGCTTCGCCCATACTTTGTACAGCAGCCTGGGGGAGACGCTGCAAAGCTCCGGCGCTACCCTGTCCGTGGCCCTGTATGTCTACGCCAAGGAGCAGGGCGAGTTTGATGTGGCCTTCGCCATCGCCGCCATATTGATGGTGCTGGCCCTGATTATCGACATTGCCGCCGCTCTGGTGGGCAAATACTTCCAAAGGAGGAGAAGCGTATGAGCGATATCATGACCGTCAACGACCTGTGCCTGTGGTACGGCCCGTCTCAGGCGCTGAAGGACGTCAGCATCAATATTCCGGAGAAAAGCGTCACCGCACTCATCGGCCCTTCCGGCTGCGGAAAGTCCACCTTCCTCAAGACGCTGAACCGGATGAACGACCTGATCCCCGGCGTCCGCGTTACCGGCCAGGTCTGCTATCAGGGGCAGGACATTTTTGCCCCGTCGGTGGACGTGAACCAGCTGCGCAAGGAGATCGGCATGGTGTTCCAGAAGCCCAATCCCTTCCCCATGAGCATCTACGACAACGTGGCTTACGGTCCCCGAACCCACGGCATCCGCAATAAGGTGAAGCTGGACGACATGGTGGAGCAGGCGCTGCGCCGCGCCGCCATCTGGGACGAGGTGAAGGATCGGCTGAAAAAATCGGCGCTGGGTCTGTCCGGCGGCCAGCAGCAGCGGCTGTGCATTGCCCGCGCGCTGGCGGTGGAGCCGCAGGTGCTGCTGATGGACGAGCCCACCAGTGCATTGGATCCAATTTCCACTTCCCGCATAGAAGAACTTGCCATAGAGCTGAAAGACAGGTATACTATTGTTATCGTCACCCATAACATGCAGCAGGCCGCCCGTATCTCTGACCGCACCGCCTTTTTCCTGTTGGGCGAGCTGGTGGAGTGCGGCGACACGGAGCAGATCTTTGCCCAGCCGCAGGACAAGCGGACAGAGGACTACATCACGGGGAGGTTCGGATAAGCATGAGAAGCCGTTTTGACCAGCAGCTGGCGCTGCTGAACCGGGAATTGATCGAGATGGGCGCACTGTGCGAGGAGGTCATCGCCGCCGCCGCCAAGGCGCTGATGGAGGGTGACACGGTGCTGGCAGCGCAGGTGGCGCCCCGTGCCGCGGGTATTGACCAGAAGGAGCGGGACATCGAGTCTCTGTGCCTGAAGCTTTTATTGCAGCAGCAGCCTGTGGCCAGCGACCTGCGGCAGATCAGCGCGGCGCTGAAAATGATAACGGATATGGAGCGCATCGGCGATCAGGCCGAGGATATTGCCGAGATCATCGGCTTCCTGAATGGCCGCTCCGGCGAGGAGTGCGCCTTTGTGGGTCACATGGCCCGTGCCGCCATCTCCATGGTGACGGGCAGCGTGGACGCCTTTGTGCGGCAGGATGTGACGCTGGCCCATCAGGTCATCGCCAAGGACGACGTGGTGGACGAGGATTTCCGCAAGGTGAAGGCCACGCTGATCGACTGGATCGCCCAGCGGCCCGACGACGGCGAGTACGCGCTGGATCTTCTGATGATCGCCAAGTATTTCGAGCGCATCGGCGACCATGCCACCAACATTGCCGGTTGGGTGGTGTTCGCCGTTACCGGCGCTCACGAAGGAGAGGAGAACTGACATGATCTGGTGTGTGGAGGATGACAGCGGCATCCGCGAGATCGAGGTGTATACCCTGAATTCCACCGGGTTCGAGGCCCGGGGCTTTGCCGACGGCGCATCCTTCCGGGAAGCGCTGGAGACCGAGACGCCGGAGCTGGTGCTGCTGGACGTGATGCTGCCTGGCGAGGACGGGGTGTCGCTGCTGCGCTATCTGCGGCAGCTGCCCCGGGCGCGGGAGATTCCCGTTATCATGGCCACGGCCAAGGGCATGGAGTACGACAAGATCCAGAGTCTCGACATGGGAGCCGACGACTATCTGGTAAAGCCCTTCGGCATGATGGAGATGGTTTCACGGGTGAAGGCGGTGCTGCGGCGCTGCGCCCCGGTCAAGCAGAGCCGCCAGCTGTCCAGCGGCGGCGTGACGCTGGATCTGGACGGCCATACCGTCACGGCGGCAGGCCAGCGGGTGACGCTGACCTTCAAGGAATTCGCGCTGTTGCAGCTGTTTCTGGCCCACCCCGGCATGGCCTTTACCCGCGACCAGCTGTTTAACGATGTGTGGGGCGCCGATTACGTAGGCGAGACCCGCACAGTGGATATGCACATCCGTACCCTGCGGCAGAAGCTGGGCGAGTGCGGCGACCGCATCGAAACGGTGCGGGGCGTAGGCTATCGATGGGAGGCGCGGCCATGACAAAACGAATTTTCCGCTCCATGATCGTCACGGCGGGCGCGGTGCTGCTGGCCACGCTGGTCATTATCATGGGCTGTCTTTACGAATATTTCTGCGGCGTGCAGGAGCAGCAGCTGAAGGACGAGCTGAGCCTTGCCGCAGCCGCCATGCAGCAGGGGGAGGGGGAGACCTATCTCCAGTCCCTGAATTCTGACCGCTACCGCCTGACCTGGGTGGCGGCGGACGGCACCGTGCTGTACGACACCCGCACTGACGCGGAGACCATGGAGAACCACGCCCAGCGGCAGGAGATCCAGCAGGCGCTGCTGGCAGGGCAGGGGGAGAGCAGCCGCTACTCCTCCACGCTGCTGGAAAAGACGCTTTATCAGGCCCAGCGTCTGGAGGACGGCTCGGTGCTACGTATCTCCATCAGCCGCGCCACGGCGGGCGTGCTGGTGCTGGGTATGCTCCAGCCGCTTCTGGTGGTGCTGGCGGTGGCGCTGATTCTGTCTGCGCTGCTGGCCCGGCGTGTGGCCCGCCACATTGTGAAGCCCCTGAACGAGCTGGATCTGGAGCACCCGCTGGATAACGACACCTACGAGGAACTGTCGCCCCTGCTGGGCCGCATCAACCAGCAGCGCCGCCAGATCGATGCCCAGCTGCGGGAATTGCAGCGCAAGCGGGATGAATTCGCTCAGGTCACAGGCAGCATGCAGGAGGGTCTGGTGCTGCTGAACGAGCGGGGTGAGATCCTCAGCATCAATCCGGCGGCTCAAACGCTGTTCCGTGCCGACGGTAGCTGCGTGGGACAGGACTTCCTGACCATCGAGCGCAGCGGAGAGGTGAGCCGCGCCCTTCACGCCGCCCTGACCGGCGGTCACAGCGAGATCCACACGGAGCGGGATGGCCGGGAATACCAGCTGGATATCAGCCGCATCCAGTCCGACGGCGCCGTCACCGGCGCGGTGGTGGTGGCCTTCGATGTAACGGAGCAGGCGCTGGCACAGCGCAACCGGCGGGAGTTCACCGCCAATGTGTCCCACGAGCTGAAAACCCCGCTGCAATCCATCATGGGCAGCGCCGAGCTGATGCAGAACGGACTGGTGAAGCCGGAGGATATGCCGGTGTTCCTGAACCGCATCCATGACGAGGCCGCCCGGCTGGTGTCACTGATTGAGGATATCATCCGCCTGTCCCAGCTGGACGAGGGAGTAGCGCTGTCGGCGGAGCCGGTGGAGCTGCTACCGCTGGCGGAGGAAACGGTGCGTGGCCTTCACGACGCGGCGGAGGCGAAGAACGTGACCATGACCGTTACCGGCGAGAATGTGACGGTGCGGGCGGCGCGGCGGCTGCTGTCGGAGATTTTGTATAACCTCTGCGACAACGCCATCAAGTACAACGTTCCCGGCGGCAGCGTCACCGTGGACGTGGGCCTTTGCGGCGAAAGCGCGGTGCTGACTGTGTCCGACACCGGCATCGGCATTCCCCCAGAGCATCAGGCGCGGGTGTTTGAACGGTTCTACCGGGTGGACAAGAGCCATTCCCGCCAGAGCGGCGGCACAGGCCTGGGCCTGTCCATCGTCAAGCACGCCGTCGGCGATCTGGGCGGCGGCCTGCATCTGGACAGCACGCCGGGGCAGGGGACGACCATCCGCGTGACGGTGCCTCTGGAACCGCAGGAGGAATAAACAGCAAAGCGGCCGACAGAGTCCTGTAGGGCGGGGCCCATGTGCCCCGCCACACGGTGAACGCGGCAGGTATGATAAACGCTTCGTAAGGGCCGACAGAGTCGTCGGCCTTCGGCCCCCTTGTGTAAAGGGGGCTGTCAGCGAAGCTGACTGGGGGATTGTCGGATTACGGAC
>URKW01000109.1 GCA_900548615.1 uncultured Eubacteriales bacterium
CGACTAAAACGCCAGCTCTCGCATAACGAGAACTGGCGTTCTTTGACAGGCTGACAGGAAAGACACGTCAGCGACGTGTCTTTCCTGTTTTTCTGCCAATTTCGCGTCAAAGGGCGGAAAACGGCAAGTAGATGGATAAAGGCATATTTCCCCGCTGGCGAGGCATACTGGGAAAACAGCGGCGCGGCGAAACATTTTCGCCGCCTGACGCGTTTACCATATGTACGTGATCCACTATACCCCACAAGGAGCTTATCATGGCAGAATTGATCGTCAATACCGGGGCTCTCCTGCAAAATTACCGGCGCTATGCCGATGCCGGACAGGTGATCCCCATTCTCAAGGGCAACGGCTACGGCCTTGGCGCACAGCCGCTGCGGGACCTGCTGGCGCGGCAGGGCGTCACCCTGTTTGCCTGTGCCACGCCGGAGGAAGCGCTGGCACTGGCACAGCCGGAAACCGACCTGCTGCTTCTGTGCTGCGTTCACGAGCTGCCGCTGCTGCGGGCGCTGTTACAGCGGCGGGTCATTCTGTCGGTGGAGAGTCTGGCTCAGGCCCAGGCCATCGACGCGCTGCACATGGATGCGCGGGTGCATCTGGCGGTGGATTCCGGCTTTGGCCGCTTCGGCTTTCTGCCGGAGCAGACGGAGGAGATGAAGCGGGTATTCGCGCTGGACAACCTGCGGGTGCAGGGAATCTTCTCCCACTTCCGGGGCGCTGCCGCCGCGCCGGAACAGTTTGCACGGTTCAGCCGGGTGTTGCTGGAGCTGGACGGCTATCCCGTGGGGCTGCGGCACATCGCCGCCACCCGCACGGCAGACGTGCCCCAATACCGGCTGGACGCGGTGCGCATCGGCTCTGGCCTGACTGGCTGCTGCGGCGGCACACCTGCCGCCGTGCTGGAGGCGGAGGTCTGCACCGTGCGCCGCCTGAAAAAAGGCGACCGCGTGGGCTACGGCGACACGCTGCTGCGGCGGGATACCGAGGTAGCTGTTCTGGCGGCAGGCACCTCCGACGGCGCATTCACCTACCGTGACCGCGGCTTGCGGGCCTTCTGGAAGCAGCGGCGGAAATACGTCCTCTTCCACGGGGTGGAGGCCCCGGTGATCGCGCCGCCGGGCCTGACCCATACCATGGTGGACGTGACGGGACTGGACTGCCATCCCGGCGACCGGGCGGTGATCCCCCACGATCTGGTGCTGACCAGCGAGCACGTCCTCCGCCGGTATACGGAAGAATAAAAGAGCACCGTGGACGCTGTCCACGGTGCTTTTTTGCCATAAGTTATAGTCCAAAGAGGATTATATCCCGGATCACCAGAATCTCCGCCAGCAGGCAGAAGGCCGCGAAAAGGAAGAACAATCCGCCGCCCAGCAGCGGCTTTCTGGGCTTATCCTCCCGGATCAGGTCGGGCCTTTTGGGGTCGTACCACCCCGTTTTCTGCCGTCCTACGCCCTTGGGACTGCCCCAGTCCTGACGACTGGAATAGGTGTAGGTCTTGCCGTCCACCGTGTACTCATAGGTGGGCAGATAGACCACATATCGCATCAGGCGGCTGGTGCCGTCCTCCTGCTCCTCCCAGCGCTCCACGTCCTCCTGTCTGATATCGGTCACGGTCATGGTGGCAGTGGCGGTGTAGCGCTGCTTGTCGTCCTCGTAGCCCGCGATGGCGCTCTTCCGGCTGCGGAGCCCCAGCCATACCATCAGCGCGATCACCAGCGGCAGGATCAATGCGGGAAGTAAATTTTCCATCGTCTCTCCTCCTGAATCACAAAATTGGGAAACCCTGTAAGACCAGTGTATCGTAAAGGGGCGCGGTGGTCAACGGTGAATTTCTCCGCAGGGCGCTTTTTTCGCAAAAAGGGACTGCCGAAGCAGTCCCTTTTGCGTGCGTTATTTACTTGCGGCGATGGTGCTGAAAAAGCCCATCATCTCGTCGGTGCGATCCTCCACATAGCTGGTGAAGGTGACAACGCAGATGTACTGCTCCAGCGGGATACAGACCTGCAGCGACTGGGTGGGGAAGCCGTTGTAGGTGGCGGTGGTCAGAATGCTGTCATACTCGCCGCCAAGGAATTTCGTGGTCTGGGCGGCGGCGCCCACGTCCGTCATGCCCTCGATGGCGGCGTAGTATTCCTCCGCCTGGGCGATGCCGTTTTCAATAAAGGCTGCCATGTCCACGGCGGTCTTGCCGTCCGTCACCTTGTCCACGGTGATGCCGACCCGGTGGAGCGCGTCCTCGGTCATCAGATACATGTCCTGCACCTGTCCGCCGTCCTCCAGCCGCTGCTTCATGGCAGAGGCCAGATCTTCGCCGCTTTCCAGCGTAATGCTGTTCATTTCTGCGATCTCCTGATCGCTGAGATAGGCGAATTCCTCCGGCGCGGTACAGGTCAGGCCCAGAAATTCGCTGGTATACGTCCGGCCCTCCACGCTGCCGCGCTGGAACGTTTTCTGCCCGGCGGCGCAGGCCGTCAGCGTCAGCGCCAGTGCCAGCAGCATGGCGGGGATCTTGATTTGTTTCACGGGGGTTCCTCCTTTTTTGCGCAAAAACCAGAGGCAGATGCGCGGTGCATATGAAAGAATTATAGTGCAAAAAGCCCTTTTCGTCAATACGCCATTGTTTTCCGGCCTGAAAACAGCAGAATGAAGGGACAAAAGTCCCCTCATCCCGCATTTATGTTAAAACTTTAGGCACAACGATCTCACCGCTTCCGCCGCAGTATTTCTCTGTGTCCGCGATCAGCTTGCGGGCGGTGCCCCACAAAAGCTCGTCGGGCGTCGCCTTGTTGCCCTGCACGATGTAGAACACGTTCTTGGCCGTCTCGTCCACCGCCGTCTTGTTCACCTGCCGGATCTCAAGGCGGCACAGCACCTCGTTGCTGTCGTCGCAGTAGCAGTACTCGTGGGGCGCTACCGGCACAGGCTCCGTCTGACCCAGCGGCACGAACCGCTCGGTGCCGTCGGTAAACCGCAGCGTCACGTTGCCGTCCACCTTGTCAATGTTGTGGGCGCCCAGCGCCAGCTTACTCTCCAGCGAAAGCAGGTTGTAGATATCCACCGCCGTGTTGATGTAGAACATCTCGCCCTGTCCCTTTTTCAGAAGCTTGATCAGGTTCTCGCTGGCGGGGATGTTCTTGCGGCGCTTTACGCCCGTGTTGTCGTGGAGGATGTTGAAGCCCTCCAGTACCGGGTCAGCGTGTACGTCCAGCTCCGCGTACTGTTCATAGAGCTCATGGAGCTTCCGGGTGCGATAGGCCTTCCACTCGTCGGATTCCACCGTGTTGTCCATGCCCCGGATCACGGGGAAGATGATCTTCACGCCTGCGTCCAGCACGGCCTGCTGTACGAAAAATTCCATGTGATACCCTCCTTGTCAGCGGCTCAGCGCCTGATCCAGATCGGCGATGATATCGTCGGGATCCTCCAGACCCACGGACATGCGGATCATGCCGTCGGTGATGCCTGCGGCCTCCCGCACCTCCTTGGGGATCATGGTGTGGGTCATGGCCGCCGCCTGCTCCACCAGCGTCTCCGTGTCGCCCAGCGAAACCGCCAGCGTGCACAGCTTCAGGCTGTTGATGAACTTCTTGCCGGCCTCAAGGCCGCCCTTCACGTCGAAGGAGATCATGCCGCCGCCGCCCCGCATCTGCTTTTTGGCAATGTCGTACTGGGGATTGGACTCCAGGAAGGGATAGCGCACCGTCTCGATGCGAGGATCGGCCTCCAGCCAGCGGGCGATCTTCAGGGCGTTTTCGTTATGCTGCCGCATCCGCACGCCCAGTGTTTTCATGCCCCGGCATACCAGAAACGCTGTAAAGGGCGCCATCACCGCACCGAAATGCATCAGCGTGCCCAGACGGCACTGGCGCAGGAATTCTGTATCGTTGGAGATCACCGCGCCGCCCAGCAGGTCGCCGTGGCCGCCGATGTATTTGGTCAGGCTGTGGATCACCACGTCCACGCCCAGATCCAGCGGATTGGTGTTGTAGGGGGTGGCAAAGGTATTGTCCACAAAAACCTTCGCGCCGTGGCGGTGGGCGATCTTCGCCACCTCCGCCAGATCCACCAGCACCATGGTGGGATTGGCGGGAGTCTCTACGTAGATGACCTTGGTGTTTGGCTTGATAAGGGGCTCCAGCTCCTCCAGATGATCGGCCTGGAAGGAGTCGTGCCCAATGCCGAACCGGGGCAGCCAGTCGCTGGTAATGTCCTCGGTGCCGGAGTACTTGGCCTTGGTGAAGATCACGTGGTCACCGCATTTCAGTGCTGCGAACAGCGCACCGGCCACCGCACCCATGCCGGAGGCATAGGACACCGCGCCCTTGCCGTGCTCCAGCGCCGCCAGCTTCTGCTCCATGTAGTCCAGGGAGGGGTTGGTGATGCGGCTGTAGGCGAAGCTCTCGGCGTAGTCGCCGCAGGCCTCCACCGCGTCGTCGGTGGAGGCAAAGTAGAAGGTAGAGGTCTGGTAAATGGGCGGGATCAGGGAACCGTAGGTATCGCGGGGCTCACCGGCGTGAACCTCCACCGTGTCAAATTTTACGTTCTCCGGCTGAAAATCCGGATGCTTCAGGATCAACTGGCTCATAACGCACCTCCATAAAAAATGCTGACAGGCAGCTTTGTTTTCTTGCCTGTCAGCATATCACATTTTTCGTCAGGAGGGAAATACCGTGAACCTATGGCGCTCCATAAGAAAAAGCTTTACCCCTGTGCGGCGTAGAGCTGCCGGGTCATGCAGTCCAGGAATGAGCGTTCAATGGGCCGCAGCGCCCTGTCCCGGATGCCGATCCAGCCGATATCCACCCGGTCATCGGTGGCGATGGGCACGCAGGCCACCTCGCGGGACAGCCGCTTTGAGATCACGCCGGTGCCGATGTCGTAGGCGTTGCAGCCCCGCATCAGCGCCGTGCTTACGTACAGGTCGCTGATGTAGACCACCTTCCGGGGGTAGAAATTGGGCAGCATCATCTCCTCCGAGAAGAAGCCGGGGGAGTCGCCGTCCTGCTCATAGACAATGCAGGGGTAGTCCATCAGCTCCTCCGGCGTCACGCTCTCCCGCTTGGCCAGCGGATGCTCCACCGACAGAAAGGCGTGGGGCGCGGCGCGGGATACGCTGTGGAACTCCAGGTTGTTGTCCTCCAGCACCTTCAGCATGTGGCGGCGGTTCACGTCCGACAGGAAGATCACGCCCATGTCGCTGTACTGCTTGCGCACGTCCTCGATGACGGCGGCGGTCTGGGTCTGGTTCAGCCCCAGCGTATAGCGGTCGGCGTCGATGCCGCCCACAAATTCCTCAAAGGCGCTGACCACGAAGTCGTAGTGCTGGCTGCTGAGGAAGAAGGAGGGCTTTTCCTGCTCCGTGTCGCTGTGGAAATACTCGCTGATGTAGTCGGCGTCCCGCAGCAGGCGGTTGCTGAGCTTCAGCAGCTCCCGCCCCTCGTTGGTGATGGCAATGCCGGTGGAGGAGCGGGTGAAAATGGTGATGCCCAGTTCCGCCTCCAGCGCGTTCACCAGATTGCTGATGCTGGGCTGGGAGACGTACAGCTTTTGGGCGGCCCGGCTGAAGGAGCCGCATTTTTCCACCATGGATACGTATTTCAGCTGCTGCAAGGTCATGTCTGCGCCCTCCTTTACAGTTGCAGGTCGCGGCCTGCGGCCTTAGTGTGGGTCTGCATGGCGCTGCGGGCGGCCCGGCTGTCCTGCTGCCGGATGGCCTCCAGAATGATGCTGTGGGTATCCAGAATGCGGCGGCCCAGCGCGATCCGTCCCTCCGGGGTCAGGGTCAGCATTTTGCTGCGCAGCGTCTCCTTTTCCACGTTGCCCAGCACCTCTGTGACGATGATGGCCACCTGATTGGCGCTGGCCCGTGCCAGCAGACTGTGGAAGCGGACGTCCAGCTCGATAAAGCGCTCGTAGTCGTTCAGCGAGGCCTCCGCCTCCGCCACGCACTGGTGCAGATCGGCCAGATCCTCGTCGGTGCGGCGCTTGGCGGCCCACGCGGCGATGGTGGAGTCGTTGCTCTGGCGGTACTCGTTCAGCTCGGAAAGGGACACCTGACTCAGCTGGATCATGTCCTTCAGCGGCTCCTCGGCGGCGTGAAGGCTCAGCTCCTGCACCACCGCGCCGGAGGCACCTTGGGTGGAGGTGACGTATCCGCCCTGCTCCAGCCGCTTCAGGGCTTCCCGGATGGTGGGGCGGCTGCGCTGCAGCTCCGCCATCATGGCCCGCTCCGAGGGCAGCCGGTCGCCGGGCTTCAGCGCGCCGGAGGTGATGAGGGCGCGGAGCTGCTCATAAATATCGTCGCTGGCCCGCTTGGCAGGATCCAGCTGAATGTGCAGTTCGTGGGCGTCCATTGCGCCACCTCCTTTCCGCTCAATAATACTATTTTCAAATAAAACACTTCAAATAATTGCAATAATATGATAAGCTAT
>URKW01000110.1 GCA_900548615.1 uncultured Eubacteriales bacterium
GAGGTTCGCCGTTTTCTCTGTTTTTGGAGCGGGCGACGAGGCTCGAACTCGCTACCTCGACCTTGGCAAGGTCGCGCTCTACCAGATGAGCTACGCCCGCAAACGCAAGATTGATTGTAGCACAAGAATCGGCGTTTGTCAATCCCGCATTTTCAGTTTTTCATCAAAATCTCTATAATTCCCGCGGCGCTCTCGTTGGGGTAGAACTCCACCTGCCAGGTGGGCTCCTCCGCGCCCAGCACCTCCTGCTCTACCTGAACAGCGATATCCCGCACCTCCTGGGCCTGATCCTGAAAATACCCCACCTGCACCACCAGCTCCTCGGCGCTGGTTTCGGCGGCAGCAGTCAGCAGGGCGTGCAGGGCGGAAATGCTGGTGGCGTGGACGATGCTCTTGACCTGCTCCTCGGTGCGGCGGTAGCCCAGCGTCAGCTTGATCTCGCTGTAGGGGCGGTTATCCTGCGAGACGGTGTAGGTGATATACTCCACGGCGTAGGCTCCCATGGGAGTCTCACGCTGCACCTCCTGACAGGCCTGCTCGATGGCCTGCTCCGGGGTCAGTTCATCATCGCCGGGGGTGAGCCAGATGGTGCCCTCCGCCGCGTGCTCGTCCACCAGCACCAGCAGAGCGTTCACCAGCTCCTGATAGGTCTCCGGCTGGAGCACGTCGCGATCCTCGCTCTCGTAATAGGAGGAGCTGTAGCGCTCCACGCTGCTGTAGCTGCGCTCCAGCAGGGAGCAGCCTGTCAGCGGCAGGGCCATGGCGAGGGCCAGCAGAAGGGCGGTGATACGGCGTTTCATGAGGGTGGCCTCCTTTTCGGCGGGGTGGGGGTGGGGTTAGGCTCCCTTGTGTAAAGGGGGAGAGAGCCGTGCGCTGCCAGTGGCAGATGAAGCACGGCGAACGAGTGGCAGCGGTCAAAATTTCGGCGGCTTAAATGCCGCTGCGAAATTTTGGGCACCGCAACAGGTCATGTCAGCCGCAAAGCTGACTGGGGGATTGTCCGTTATCCGACAACCCCTCCGTCAAAAATCAAAGATTTTTGCCACCTCCCCTTACACAGGGGAGGCAAGAGCACGGATCGCCATGCCAGCTGTTAAAGCAGCGTGATCTGCTTCTCGTCGCTGTCCTCCGGCTTTACCAGCGCGCCGGCGGCGGGGATGGTGCGGGTGCGATAGCGGGCCGGATTGGTGATGCCCGTCTCCGCCACGGGGACGACACGCTCCAGATGGTACTTGGGTTTGATGGTCATGACCGCCACGCCCTGTGTGGCGCGGGTGGTCTTGGGGGACAGGGAAGCGGTATGCATCAGCAGGCACCGGGGCTCGTTGGTGTAGAGCGCCAGCTCCTCGTCCTCCTTCATGGCCAGAATGGCCGTCAGGGGCGCTTTATCGCTGTAGGCACCGGTGAGACGGCGGCGGTTGGAGGTGGTGGCGTAGGCGGTCAGCGGCACCTTGGCGGCCTTGCCGTTCTCAAAGAAGAACAGTATGAAGCCGCTGTAATCCCCGGCCAGCGCCAGATAGATCACGTTCTCGCCGTCCTCCATGCCCAGCTTGGCGGGCAGGTAGTCGCCCAGCGCCGAGGCCTTGGTCTCGCCAAACTCGCTGGCGCGGGCCTTATAGACCTGCTGGCGGTCGGTGAAGAACAGCAGCTCGGCGGCGTTGGTGGACTCGAAATACTGGGCGGGGCCGTCGCCCTCCTTGTACTTCTGATCGCCGGACATGCGGAGGGACTGGGGGGTGATCTTCTTGAAGTAACCCTCGCGGCTGAGGAACAGGTGCACCGGATAGTCGTCCACCGGCTCCTCCTCCGGCTCCTCGGGCAGCTCGTGACCGTAGACGATCTCGGTATGGCGGGGGATGGCGTATTTCTTCCGCACGTCGGTCAGCTCGTCGATGATGATGCGGCGGATGCGCTGGGGGCGGGCCAGGGTGTCCTCCAGGTCGGCGATCTCGTCGGCCAGGGTCTCGGTCTCGGCCACCCGCTTGAGGATGTACTCCTTGTTGATGTTGCGCAGCTTGATCTCCGCCACGTACTCCGCCTGCACCTGATCGATGCCGAAGGCGATCATCAGATTGGGGATGACCTCGGCCTCCTCCTCCGTCTCCCGGATGGTGCGGATGGCCTTGTCGATGTCCAGCAGGATGCGCTTCAGACCCTGCAGCAGGTGCAGCTTGTCCTGCTTCTTCTTCAGGATAAAGTACACACGGCGCTTGACGCACTCGGTGCGCCACGCCGTCCACTCCTCCAGAATGCCGCCCACGCCCAGGACACGGGGCTGACCGGCGATGAGGATGTTGAAATTGCAGCTGACGGTGTCCTGCAAGGGCGTCAGGCGGTAGAGCTTGGCCATCAGCTTATCCGGGTCCACGCCCCGCTTCAGGTCGATGGCCAGCTTCAGGCCGCTGAGGTCGCTCTCGTCCCGCATGTCGTTGATCTCCTTCACCTTGCCGGCCTTCACCAGCTCCGCCACCTTGTCCAGAATGGCCTCGATGGAGGTGGAGTAGGGGATCTCGTAGACCTCGATCAAATTCTCCTTTTTATCGTAGCGGTAGCGGCTGCGGATCTTCACGCCGCCCCGGCCGGTGCGGTAGATCTCCCGCAGCTCGTCCGCATCGCACAGGATCTGTCCGCCGGTGGGGAAGTCCGGCGCCAGCAGCGTGGAGGAAATATCGTGGTCGGGGTTTTTCAGGTAGGCGATGGTGGTGTCGCACACCTCGCCCAGATTGAAGCCGCAGATCTGGGACGCCATGCCCACAGCGATGCCCTGATTGGCGGACACCAGCACGTTGGGGAAGGTGGTGGGCAGCAGGGACGGCTCCTTCATGGTGTTGTCATAGTTGTCCACAAAGTCCACGGCGTCGCAGTCCAGATCGCGGAACAGCTCGGCGCAGATGGGGGAGAGCTTGGCTTCGGTATAGCGGCTGGCGGCGTAGGCCATGTCGCGGGAGTAGACCTTGCCGAAGTTGCCCTTGCTGTCCACAAAGGGGTGCAGCAGGGCCTCGTTGCCCTTGGCCAGACGCACCATGGTCTCATAGATGGCCTGATCGCCGTGGGGGTTCAGACGCATGGTCTGGCCCACGATGTTGGCGGACTTGGTGCGGCTGCCGGTGAGAAGCCCCATCTTGTACATGGTGTACAGGAGCTTACGGTGAGCGGGCTTGAAGCCGTCGATCTCCGGAATGGCACGGGAGACGATAACGCTCATGGCGTAGGGCATATAGTTTTCGTCCAGCGTAGCGGTGATGGGCTGATCCACCACCGCGCCCCGCAGACCCATTACATTGGGGTCGGCCGGGCGGTGGACGGTACGGTCGGAGGGTGTTTTTTTTGCCATAGGAGCAATGTCCTTTCTTTTGTAGGCGGTAATTCTTTGGTGTAGGGGCGGGGTTCTACCCCGCCCGTTACATAATGCTGCGGGAATTTGCGTTTATCGGCGGGAGGGGCAGAGCCCCTCCCCTACACACATGAAGCGCAGCTACCACATTGTTCAGGCGAAGCCTTTTCTCAGCTCACGTCGATCATGTCCATGTACTTATGGCCGTTTTCGGCGATGTACTCCTTGCGGCCGGAGAGGTTGTCCCCCAGCAGGAGATCAAAGACACGGGCGGTCTCCTCCACGTCATCGGGCAGCACCTTGATGAGACGGCGTGTCTCCGGGTTCATGGTGGTCAGCCACATCATCTCCGGGTCGTTTTCGCCAAGGCCCTTGGAGCGGTCAATCTTCACCTTTTTGCCCTCCAGCGAGCGGAGGATATCCGCCTTCTCCTTTTCAGAATAGGCGAACCACGTCTTTTCCGCGGTCTTGTCCTTATAGGTGATCTCGAAAAGGGGCGTTTCGGCGATGTAGACCTTGCCCTCCCGGATCAGGGTGGGGCAGAGGCGGTACAGCATGGTCAGGATCAGTGTCCGTATCTGGAAGCCGTCCACATCGCCATCGGTGCAGATGACCACCTTATTCCAGCGGAGGTTGTTCAAATCGAACTGGTTCAGATCCTTCACGGCCTTGCCGGAGACCTCCACGCCGCAGCCCAGCACCTTCATGAGGTCGGTGATGACGTCGCTTTTGAAAATGCGGGGGTAGTCGGCCTTCAGGCAGTTCAAGATCTTGCCCCGGACGGGCATCAGACCCTGAAACTCCGCGTCACGGGACTGCTTGCAAGCGCCCAGCGCGGAGTCGCCCTCCACGATGTACAGCTCACGGCGTTCCACGTCCTTGGTGCGGCAGTCCACAAACTTCTGGACGCGGTTGGCAATGTCGATCTTCTCGGTGAGCTTTTTCTTCTGGTTGATGCGGGTCTTTTCCGCCGTCTCGCGGCTGCGCTTGTTGATGAGCACCTGAGCGGCGATCTTCTCGGCGGCGTCGTGATTCTCGATGAAATAAATCTCCAGACGGCTGCGGAGGAACTCCGCCATGGCGTCCTGCACGAACTTGTTTGTGATGGCCTTTTTCGTCTGGTTCTCGTAGCTGGTCTGGGTGGAGAAGTTGTTGCTGACCAGAATCAGGCAGTCCTGCACGTCGGGATAGGTGATCTTGGCCTCGGATTTCAGGTACTTGTTGTTCTCCCGCAGGTACTTGTCGATGGCACCCACCAGCGCAAGGCGGGTGGCCTTTTCCGGGCTGCCGCCGTGCTCCAGAAAGCTGGAGTTGTGATAGTGCTCCACGATGGACACCCGGTTGGAGAAGCACAGCGCCACGCTGAGCTTCACCTTATACTCCGGCTTGTCGGCGCGATCGCGGCCACGGCGCTCGGCTTCCCAGAACACCGGCTCGGTGAGGGCGTCGTCCCCCGCCAGCTCGGCGATGTAGTCCTGAATGCCGCGGGGGTAGAGGAACTCCTCGGTGTCGAACTTGCCCGCCGCCGTCTCGTTCAGCAGGCGGAAGGTGACGCCGGCGTTGACCACCGCCTGACGCTTCATGGCGTCCCGGTAGTAGTCCAGCGGCACGGCGATATCGGTGAACACGTCCAGATCCGGCAGCCAGTGGATGCGGGTGCCGGTTTTCTTCTTGTTGGCGGTCAGCTCCTTCACCTGAAGGCCGCCGATGTTCTCGCCCTTTTCAAAATGCAGGGTGTACTCCTTGCCGCCCCGCCAGACGGTAACGTCCATGTATTGGGAGGCGTACTGGGTGGCGCAGGAGCCAAGGCCGTTGAGACCCAGGGAGAACTCGTAGTTCTCGCTGTTTTCGTTGTCGTACTTACCGCCGGCGTACAGCTCGCAGAACACCAGCTCCCAGTTGTAGCGGCCCTCCTTCTCGTTCCAGTCCACAGGGCAGCCGCGGCCCATGTCCTCCACCTGCACGGACTTGTCCAGAAAGCGGGTGACGGTGATGAGGCTGCCGTGGCCCTCGCGGGCTTCGTCGATGGAGTTGGAGAGGATTTCAAACACCGCGTGCTCGCAGCCCTCCAGTCCGTCGGAGCCGAAAATCACGCCGGGGCGCTTCCGCACACGGTCAGCGCCCTTCAGGCTGGTGATACTGTCGTCGTTGTATACGTTCTTCTTTGGCATAAAGGGGAAACCTCCAAGGGTTGTAGGATTCAGCACATAAAATATCCCATATATTGTACCGCATTTTTGGGGGCGGCGCAAGGGGCTTGCCGTCGAAAGACGGCGCTATGGCGGCGGTTTTGCGGCAAAAGTTTGAAAGGCGGGCAAAAAAAATAATATTGCCGCAACCGCCGCAAGCCCTGTCTCCACAGGGTTTTGCACATTTTCCACATCGTTTTCCACAGCAGTTATGTTAACCTGTTTTTTGTGGAAATGTTGCGGATTTTGGGGCGAAATTCTGTTTGCTTCTGGCAAAATGCGGAAATGCTTATGGCGGAACAGAGACGGAACGGGTATGCATGAAGCATGCATACCCGTTCCGGTTTTTGTGGCAAATAGCGGTCTTACTCCGCCTTGGGAGCCTCAGCCTTGGCGGCCTCTTCTGCTTCCTTAGCAGCCTTGGCGGCGGCAGCCTTCTTCTCGGCAGCGGCCTTCTGCGCAGCCTTGAACTTCTCCTTCTCCTCGGGAGTGGGGATAGGCTCGATGGCGTTGCGGGGGCAGGCCTTGGCGCACATGGTGCAGTTCTTGCACTTGCTGTAGTCGATGACAGCCACGTTGTTCTCCACGTGGATGGCGTCGAACTTACAGGTACGCTCGCACATGCCGCAGGCGATACAGCTGTTGGCGCAGACCTTGGTGACAGCGGGGCCCTTGTCCTTGTTGGAGCAGTTGACGAACACCTTCTGCTTGTAGGGAACCTCCACGATCAGGTGGTGGGGGCAGGCAGCGCGGCAGGCGCCGCAGTTGGTGCACTTCTCCTTGTCCACAACGGCAACGCCGTCGACGACATGGATGGCGTCGAACTTACAGGCAGCCACGCAGGAGCCGAAGCCGAAGCAGCCGGATCCATTCTGGC
>URKW01000111.1 GCA_900548615.1 uncultured Eubacteriales bacterium
GGCCAGCGCACGGGCCAGTGCCGCCCGCCGCTTCATGCCGCCGCTGAGCGTCTCCGGCAGCGCGTCAAGGCTGCCGCCCAGCCCCAGCTCTGTCAGCCAGCAGCGGGCGTCCTCGGCGCTGCCGGTCAGCGCGGCATTTTCCAGCGCCGTTTTCCACGGCAGCAGGCGATCCTCCTGAAAGACCACGGAGAACCGCGTTCCCTCCGGACGGATCACCCTGCCACTCTGGGGCTGCTCCAGCCCCAGCAGCAGCCGCAGCGCCGTGGTCTTGCCCTGCCCCGACGCACCGGTCAGGCACACCCGGCCGCCCTCCGGGATCTCCAGCGAAAGCTCCCGCAGCACCGGACGCTCCGCCTCGTAGCCGAAGGTCACATGGTCAAACCGGATCATGGCCGCCCTCCTTCCGTGTCAGGCCCAGCGCGGCGGATTGCAGCAGGGCGCTGCACAGCACGATCACCGCCGCCAGCGCGAAAACCTGATCGTAGCTGATGGTGGCCTTGCCGCCCCACAGCAGGTCGCCCAGCGAGCCCTGCGTGCGGCAGATGACCTCGGCAGCGATGCCGGACTTCCACGCGAAACCCAGCCCCGTGACGGCGGCGGTTCCGGCGTAGGGCCGCAGCTGCGGCAGCGTAATGTGCCGCAGCGTGTCCCACCGGGTCATGCCGAATACGCGGGCCATCTCGGCCAGCTGGGGGTCAAGCTGCCGCAGGCCCGTTTCCATGCCGCTCCATACGATGGGCAGCACCGTCAGAAACACGATGGTGCTGGGGATATAGCCCCGCCCCACCCACAGGAACACCACAATGGTGAACACCGCCACCGGCATGGCCCGGATCAGCCCCACCAGCGGCCCGGTCAGCCACCGGAACGCCCTCCACCGGACGGACGCGGCGGCGCACAGCGTGCCCGCCAGCGCCGCCAGCGCGAACCCGGCGCAGACCCGCAGCAGCGAAAGTCCCGCCGCTCGCCAGAAGCTCGCCGTGCCCGCCAGCGCCAGCAGCGCCCGGAGGGTATCCACCGGTATGGGCAGCGGCAGCAGCAGTGTCCGGTTGGCGGCCATAGCCGCCAGCTGCCACACGAGCAGCCAGAATAGTACCGCTATGCTGTTTTTCAGCGCCTTACGCACCGTAATAATAGAAGTCGTCGCCCGGCAGCGCACCGCCCACGCTCTTGGGGTCGGCGTCGTACATCACCTGCAAATAGGCGCTGAGATCCGTTTTCATCTCCGCGCCGGTGACGAAGGTCAGTCCGCAGGAGGGGATAGCCTTCTGGGCCAGCGCCGCCTTGGGGATCAGGCCGTACTGCTCGCACAGGGCGGCAGTGCCCTCCACGTCGGTCTGTGCCTTTTCGATGGAGGCGGCGTACTCCTTCAGGAACAGTTCTACCGCGCCGGGATTCTCCTGCAAAAAGGCGTTGCGCACGATGACGCAGCCCATCATCAGCTGATTGCCGCTGATCTTGCTCCACTCCTCCGTCATGTCAAAGAGCTTCGCGGCGTTCTCGTTCTGCATCAGGATGCTGGTAGCCACCGGCTGCGGAGCCAGAATGAGGGCGTCCGGGTCGCTCTGCCACACGGTCAGCAGCTCGCTGCCCTCGCCCACGAACTGGATGGTCACATCCTTGTCGGGGTCAAGTCCGTTGCCGGTCAGCACGTAGCGGAGGATATACTCCGGGTTCGCGCCCTGCCCGGGGGCATAGATGGTCTTGCCCGCCAGATCGGCGATGGAGGCGGCCTCCTGTCCGTTGCCCAGCAGGGACAGCACGCCCAGCGTGTTCACCGCCAGTACCGTCACGCCGCCCTCGGTCTTGTTGTACAGCGCCGCGGCCATGTTGGTGGCCACGGCGGCAATGTCCGCCTCACCCTTGGAGATGGCGGCCACCACCTCGTCGTTGGCGCCGCTCATGGTAATGTGATAGGTGTTCTCCGTCTCTCCGGCGTCAGCGGCGGCCCACAGGTTCATGGCGCCGATGCCGGTGGGGCCGGACAGCACGTACAGGTTCACCTCCGCCGTCGTGGGGGTATCGTCCGGCTGCTCCGGCTCTGTATTGGCCTGACTGCCGCAGGCGGTCAGACTCAGCGCCAGCGTCAACGCCAGCAGCAGACTGACAATGGATTTGATGTGCTTCATAGGATTACCTCGATTCTTTTTCCGTCACGGACGATCAGTCCCGCTTCCGCCAGCTCCTCCATGGCCCGGTACAGGCTGGTGCGGCCCATGGACAGCGTGCCCGCCAGCTTTGTCATGCTGAGCTTCTCCGGCAGCCGACCCCACTCGTCACAGTTGGCCCGCAGCCAGCGGTACAGCCGGTGCTGGGCACTGTCCTGGGTGAAGATGGCGATCTTGCCGTTGAGGAACCGCACCCGGCTTGAGAGAAAGCCGATGTAGTTCACCGCCATCTGCGGGCAGCGTTGGAACCACTGCCGCAGCAGTTCCTCCGGCAGCGGCACCACGGCGCAGGCCGTTACCGCCCGGATACGGGACACGTACCCGTCTCCGCCGAACAGTGCCGCCGCGCCGAAGGTGCCGCCGGGGCCAAAGACCGCCAGCACCGCCTTTTCCCGCGTGGGAGCCACGGCTTCCGTCCGGCCCTCCAGCACGATGCCCAGCGCCCGTCCCGCCGTAGCGGGGTCACAGATGGTGTCGCCCCGGCTGAAGCGGCTCACGCCCAGCGATTGTGCCTCGTGCAGCAGCTCCTCCGCGCCCTGAAACAGAAAGTGGTCATGCAGGAGCGTCATGTGATCGTCCATAGCGCACTCCTTAAAAATGTGTTCCAAATGGAACGGTTTTACATAGTATAACGGCAGCGGCGGCGGTTGTCAAGGGGCGGAAAATGTGGTATGATGGCAAAAAACGCAAAGGAGCGTCCTTTTATGCGATTGATCTCATGGAACGTCAATGGCCTGCGCTCGTGTCTGGGAAAGGGCTTTCTGGATTTCTGTGCTTTTGCCGACGCGGACGTGATCTGCCTGCAGGAGACGAAGATGCGCCCGGAGCAGGCGGCATTCGACCTGCCGGGCTATCACCGCTTCTGGAACAGCGCCGACAAGGCGGGCTATTCCGGCACCGCCATTTTCACCCGCCGCCAGCCGCTGTCCGTCACCTATGACTTCGGCCCGGATATCCACCGGCACGAGGGACGGGTCATCACCGCCGAGTACGAGGATTTTTATCTGGTGTGCTGCTATACCCCCAACTCCAAGGATCAGCTGTCCCGGCTGGACTACCGCATGGAGTGGGAGGACGATATCCGGGCGTACCTGCTGGAGCTGGACGGCAAGAAGCCGGTGGTCTACTGTGGCGACCTGAACGTGGCCCATCAGGAGATCGACCTGAAAAACCCCAAGACCAACCGCATGAACCCCGGCTTCTCCGACGAGGAGCGGGCCAAGATGACCCAACTGCTCTCCAGCGGCTTTGCCGATACCTTCCGCACATTGTATCCCGACCGCACCGGGGCCTATTCCTGGTGGAGCTATCGCTTCCATGCCCGGCAGAACAACGCAGGATGGCGCATCGACTACTTCATCGTGTCCCAGCGTCTGCTGCCCCGTGTGAAAAACGCCGATATCTGGCCGGAGATCACCGGCAGCGACCACTGTCCCGTGGTGCTGGAGCTGACGGAAGAATAAAAAAATGTCTGCCGCGAAAGCGGCAGACATTTTTTTACAGATGCGCATAGATTTTCGCACCGGAGGTTTTCAGCCACCGCAGCAGCACCAGCGCCAGCACGATAAACAGCGCCGTGGCCGCCAGCAGGAACGCCGCCGCGCCCAAATGAGCCATCAGGGCGTAGTACAGGAAGCCCAGTCCCGCTGCCAGCACCCAACCGCCGAACATGGACAGGAATACCGCCAACCCCTGCTTGATGGGAGCCACCTCGCTGGTCCAGGTGAGGTTGGGCCGCTTCAGCCCCATGAACAGGCCGAAGGCGGCAGACAGCACCACGTATACCATGGGGACGACCACCACCAGCGCCGCGTGAAGGAAGTCCAGACCGGACACCGCCGCCACGCACGCGGCGCACAGCATCAGCGGCAGCTCCGTGATCAGCAGGTGCAGCCCCAGCTTGGCCCGCAGCGCCTGCCACGGGTCGATGGGCAGCGACTGGGCGATCCACAGGCTCTTGCCCTCCAGCGACACCGACGGCGCGGTAATGTCGTTGCTGCCTGCCAGCAGGCACAGACACAGCGCCGCCAGCACCGGCACGAAGTCCTCGCTTCCGGCGAACAGGGCGTTCATCATCAGGAACACCTCACGTCCCTTGATAAGAGCCGCCACCGCCAGAATCAGCAGAAACACCGTGCCCAGACCGCAGTTCAGCATGTAGAGGGGACTGGCGGTGAACCGGCCCAACTCCTTACGCAGCAGCGCGGCGGCAGGGGAGGTCTGCATGGCGGCCTTCTCCCGATAGACCGCCTTGGCGGTATTGCCGGAGGCGGTAGCGATGTTCAGGAAGCTGCGGGCGATGAGATACCACACCAGCGCCAGCAGGGCGATCACCACGGCGGAGACGATCAGCATCGCCGCACCGTCGCCGCAGCCCACCCGGCCAAAGAGGTACAGGGGATAGACGCTGCCCTTGATCTTATCACCGACGCTGGCGGCATTCAGCAGCAGACTGCCGATCAGCGCCTGAAACCGGAAGCAGACGAAATAGTACAACCCGAAAAACACCAGCGATACCAGCACCGTGATAAAACTCTTGTTCTTCAGCTTCAGGCTGATTTTCGCCACCACCCAGCCCAGCACGCAGGACAGCGCCAGCACGAACAGCGAGATGACGATCAGCAGCACCACGCCGCCCAGAAGGATCCCCGCCGTAAGGGGCACGGTGCACCAGTACACGATGATAACCGGCAAGATCACGATACCGGAGTACATCAGGCCCAGCAGATAGACATTCAGCAGCCGGGACGCCATGATGATCCGCACCGGAATGGGCATGGACAGCAGCAGGTCGTTGTCCTTGGCCAGATACAGCCCCGAATAGGTGTTAAACACGCTGCCGAAGGCGCCCAGAAACACCGCCATCATCCCCATGATGACGAAGTACAGCCAGTCCATACCCATCTCTACCAGCTGGCCGCACATGGCGGCGGCCAGCACCGCGAACATGCCGCCCAGCACGCCCGCCATCAGCAGCACGAACATCACGATATAGGCGATGGTCGTCCCTTTGGAGCGGGCCTTGTTCTTTTTCGCGTCGTAGAAGTAGCTGCGGAACACCTCCATCAGCTGCTTTTTCAGCAAAAGCTTCAGCATTCCTCTCCCTCCAGTTCCAGAAAGACCTCCTCCAGACTGTCGTCGCCCTTGACCTCCTCCATGGTGCCGGAGCGGATCAGCTTGCCGCCCTTGATGATGGCCACCTTGTCGCACAGCTTTTCCGCCACCTCCAGCACGTGGGTGGAGAAGAAGATGGCGCCGCCCTCGTCGCACACCTCGCGCATCATGCCCTTCAGCAGATGGGACGCCTTGGGATCAAGGCCCACAAAGGGTTCGTCCATGATGATGAGCTTCGGCTGATGCAGCCACGCGGCGATGATGGCCAGCTTCTGCTTCATGCCGTGGGAATAGGCGGCGATAGGCTGGGCCAGATCCTCCGTCAGCTCGAAGGCGTCGGCGTATTTTCGGATGCGCTCCTGCCGCTGCCGCGCTCCGACGCCGAAGATATCGGCCACGAAGTTCAGGTACTTGATGCCCGTCATAAAGTCGTACAGGTCGGGGTTGTCGGGGATGTAGGCCATCTCCCGCTTGCAGCCCAGGGGATTCGCCTTGATGGACTTGCCGTCAATGGTGATCTCCCCCTGATCGAATTGCAGAATGCCCACCACGGATTTCAGCGTGGTGGTCTTGCCTGCGCCGTTGTGGCCGATGAAGCCGTAGATCTCACCGGCGGCAATGTGCAGCGTCAAATCGTCTACGGCCTTCTTCTCGCCGTAGCGCTTGGTCAAATGTTGAATGTCCAGCATATGCTTTCCTCCCAAATCATATTTTCTATCCGGTATCCTACCACATGACGCAGCGTCATAAGCAATACCCGCCGCGCCGAAAAAGCAATATTTTTTCAAAGGCGGGCGTATTATAGCAGTCGGTCTTACGACTGTCAATGATAATGTGTTTCCATTCCGCAAACTCCGTAAGAATTGACACAAAAGGCGCAGCGGCATATCGCTGCGCCTTTTCTCAACTGTGTTACCGGTGTCCGCCGCCGAAGCCGCCTCCATAGCCGCCGCCACCGGCACCGTAATTCGGGTCAACGCCCGCGTGCCCGAACTGGTAATACCGCGCCTTTTTATCA
>URKW01000112.1 GCA_900548615.1 uncultured Eubacteriales bacterium
GTACACAAGCACCCCCGCTGCCCGATGGGCAGCGGGGGTGCTGTATCTCATGCCAGTTGTTAGATATACCGCTGCGTGGTCACGTCGAACACTCCTCTCGTGGTGATGCGCAGGGTGGGGATCACCGGCAGCGCCATGAAGCTCAGCGTCATGAACGGGTCGATGTTCCGGTTGACGCCGGCGGCAAAGGCCTTCTCCTTGGCCTCCTCCAGCTTGCGGTTCACCTCCACCAGCGGCTCCCCGCCGTGATCGGCTCGTCGCTCATGATACCGGCCACCGCCAGCGGCACCTCACCGGTGACAGCGCCGTCCTGGGCCACCACGATGCCGCCGTTCAGCGCCACCACCTGATTGGCGGCAAAGGCCATATCCTCGTCGTTGGCGCCCACCACAATGATATTGTGGCTGTCGTGGCTGATGGAGGTGGCCACCGCGCCGTGCTTCAGGCTGTAGCCCTTGATGTAGCCCAGGCCGATGTGATGGGTGTTCTTGTGCCGCTCGATCACGGCGATCTTCAAAATATCGTACTCCGCGTCGATGCGGTCGGTATAGCCGCAGTCGGTGGTGGTGATCTCGCCGTCCACCATGCCGATGACGGCGTGGGGCCGGTTGTCCACAAAGTCGGCGGCGGTCAGCTGGGACACATGGAAGGTGTGGTGTGCCCGCTCCACCAGATAGGGATCCACCTCCGGCACGGGGAAGTCCGCCACCCGACCGTTCTCGCACATCAGCACGCCGCGCTTGTAGACCTTCTCAATGTTGAAATGCTCGAAGTCGTCGATGATGACGAAGTCGCCCAGATAGCCGGGCGCGATAGCGCCCCGGTTGTTCAGCAGGAAGTACCGTGCGGCGTTGTGGCAGGCGGCCTTGATGGCGGTGATGGGCTCCACGCCCAGCGAGATGGCCTTCTTCACGATGTAGTCGATGTGGCCCTTCTCCAGCAGGTCGTTGGGGTGCTTGTCGTCGGTGCAGAACATGCAGCGCTCCACATACTTGTCGCACAGCAGGGGAACCAGCGCCTCCAGATTGCGGGCGGCGGTGCCCTCGCGGATCATGATGAACTGGCCCCGCTGCAGCTTGGCGATGGCGTCGTTGAGATCGTGGCACTCGTGGTCGGAGTACACGCCTGCCGCCACATAGGCGTTCAGGTCGTTGCCCACCAGATCAGGGGCGTGGCCGTCGATCTTCTTGTGGTGGGCCTGACTGGCCACGATCTTGGACACCACGTCCGGATCGCTGTGGATGACGCCGTAGGAGTTCATCATCTCGGCCAAGCCCTGTACGCGGGCATGGTCATAGAAGGAGTCGATGGCCCGGTAGTCCAGATTGGCACCGGACTCGTCCACGGGCGTGGCGGGTACGCAGGAGGGCAGCATGAACCGCACATCCACTGGCAGATCCTCGGTGGCTTGCAGCATGTACTCAATGCCGTCGGTGCCCATGACGTTGGCGATCTCGTGGGGGTCGGTAATGACGGTGGTGGTGCCGTGGGGCAGCACCGCACGGGCGAATTCGCTGGGGCTCACCAGCGAGCTTTCCAGATGGATGTGGGCGTCCACAAAGCCCGGCAGCACGATCTTGCCGGAAACGTCCACCTCCACGTCGCCATGGTACTCGCCCATGCCCACGATCAGGCCCTCGGCCACGGCGATGTCCGCCTGACACAGCTCATTGGAAAACACGTTGACGTAGGTGGCGTTTTTCAGCACCAGATCGGCCGGGCGGCGGCCCGCCGCCACCTCGATGACGTGCAGCTTCTTGTTCAGCTTGCGGTTGATCTTGCCGGCATAGCTCTCTTTGACTGCCATAATATGACCTCCATCGCAATAAATTTTATTGATTTCTCATATTAGCACGATTTATCATAAATGTCCATTTCAAATTTGCGGCAGTAATTGGAAAAGGATAAGGAGGGATAATGACGGACGGCATCGCACGGGCAATGTCGGCGGGGTGCCAATCGCCCTTGGCCCCCTCTGACGAGGGGGCTGTCACCGAAGGTGACTGGGGGAGAGACATTCGTTTTGCCGGACCTCTTGTGTTTATCGTCTCTCCCTCCGTCGGGGTGTTAAGAAAACATGCCGGTGGCATGTTTTTACCCCCGATCTCGGCGGCTATGCCGCCGAAGCTGCCACCTCCCTCGTCAGAGGGAGGCAAAAAACCGTCCCGATGGATCGGGACGGTTTTCACAATGTATGATGTTATTTTATCCCTTGATGCTGCCGTCCGCGTTGAACACAGGCAGCTTGCCCAGGAACATAATGTCCTTGCGGTCTGCCGCACCGCCCTCGGCCAGCACGGCGATCTTGGCCACCACCTCGCCGCCGGCCTTATGCACCAGCGCTTCCATGGCCTTCAGGCTGCCGCCGGTGGAGATCACGTCGTCCATGATGACGATCTTCTTCCCCTTGATCAGCGCCGCGTCGTCGCTGCCCAGATACAGCATCTGCTGGGCCAGCGTGGTGATGGACTGGTCGGCCACAGAGATGGGGTCGGGCATGTAGACCTTGGGGCCCTTGCGGGCGATGAAGTACTTTTTCGCGCCGCTCTGGCGGGCCATCTCGTGAATGAGGGGGATGGACTTGGCCTCGGCGGTAAAGAGGTAATCGTATTCAATGCCCTCCAGCTTCTTGAGCATGGCGGCAGCGGCGGCCTCGGTCACTTCCGCGTCGCCGAAGCAGATGAACGCGCCGATATAAAGATCGTCATTCACCTTGCAGATGGGAAGCTCACGCTTCAACCCGGCAATGGTCATGGTATATGTCATTATCATAATCTCCTTTTTCCTGAATCGATCGCTTTCGGCTTCCAGCCAACAGTCTCATTATAAGGTATTGACGAAAAATGTCAAGATGCCATAAGTAAAAACCACCCCCTCTCCGTTAAAAATACTGCCTCCGTATTGCACTTTAAATGATGAAACGACATTTTGCACAAATTTTCCTCTTGAATTTTTACTATCGCTTACCGGAGAATTCGTCCGTTTCCTCTTGAGAAATCCCCGAATCCGTGTTATCATCAAAGGCGATGGAATAGGGTCCGTCAAACGTTCCCCAAAAAACTGAGGAATAAAATTTGAGGAGGCAAATTATTATGAATGCTTATCTGGCAAGCGTGCTGGAAAACGTCAAGACCAAGCACGGCAATGAGCCCGAATTCGTCCAGACCGTTGAGGAAGTTCTGTCCTCTCTGGAGCCTGTGATCGAGAAGCACCCCGAGTATGAGAAGGTCGATCTGCTGGGCCGTATGGTCGAGCCCGAGCGTATGTTCACCTTCCGCGTTGTGTGGTGCGACGATAATGGTCAGTGGCACACCAACCGCGGCTGGCGCTGCCAGTTCAACGGCGCGATTGGCCCCTACAAGGGCGGCCTGCGCTTCCAGAAGAACGTGTATGAGGGCATCATCAAGTTCCTGGGCTTCGAGCAGACCTTCAAGAACAGCCTGACCGGCCTGCCCATCGGCGGCGCCAAGGGCGGTTCCGACTTCGATCCCGCCGGCAAGTCCGACGCCGAGGTCATGCGTTTCTGCCAGAGCTTCATGACCGCTCTGTATCGTTACATCGGGCCCGACATCGACGTTCCCGCCGGTGACATGGGCGTGGGCGGCCGCGAGATCGGCTACCTGTATGGCCAGTACCGTCGCCTGAAGGGCGTGTGGGAGAACGGCGTTCTGACCGGTAAGGGCATGAGCTACGGCGGCTCCCTGATCCGTCCCGAGGCTACCGGCTACGGCGCTATGTACTATCTGCAGGAAGTGCTGAAGCACGAGAATGACACCATCGAGGGCAAGCGTATCGCTATCTCCGGCTACGGCAACGTGGGCTGGGGCATCATGAAGAAGGCCGCTCAGCTGGGCGCCAAGGTCACCTACTTCGCAGGTCCCGACGGTTACGTTCACGATCCCGACGGCGTCATCACCGACGAGAAGCTGAACTTCATCCTCGAGATGCGCGCCAAGGATCCTATGCACTGCAAGCCCTATGCTGACAAGTTCGGCTGCGAGTTCGTCGCTGGCGAGAAGTGCTGGGGCGTCAAGGATGTTGACGTGTACATGCCCGCCGCTATGCAGAACGACGTTAAGATGGAGTCCGCTGAGAAGATCGCTGCTTCCGGCGTGAAGTACTACATCGAGGTCGCCAATATGCCCACCACCAACGAGGCTCTGAACTATCTGCGTCAGCAGAAGGGCATCATCGTGGCTCCCTCCAAGGCTGTTAACGCCGGCGGCGTGGGCGTCTCCGCTCTGGAAATGTCCCAGAACTCCGAGCGTCTGGTCTGGACTGCCGACGAGGTCGACCATCAGCTGCACAAGATGATGGAGAACATCCACAAGGTGTCCGCCGAGGCCGCCGAGGAGTACGGTCTGGGTTACGATCTGGTTGCCGGTGCCAACATCGCTGGCTTCAAGAAGGTCGCCGAGGCTATGATGGAGCAGGGCTGCTTCTAAGCCGAACGCCATCATCTGTACCAAAGTACATAAAAAGTCCCGAGGCTCTGCCTCGGGACTTTTTTACTCTACTTGCGCAAAAGGGCAATCGCCCTTTTGCGCAAAATAAGGTTCACTCCGACCCGTATCTTTCGCATGCGAATTCTGCGAAGCTTTTTATTGCATGCGCCTGCATCTATATGGTACAATAAAGGCGATTTATGTACCCTATAACGCCCTTTATTGTACCTATTATTCTATCATTTTTGCAGGAGGACGCCGCTATGAAAGACATCCGCCGCGTTGCCATCGCCGGTGCCGGCACCATGGGTTACTCGCTGGCCCAGGCATTTTCCGCCGCCGGATACCCGGTGAAACTCTATGACCTGTTCCCCGCCGCGCTGGACAAGGCGCGGGACATGATCGCCCTGAACCAGCAGACCGAGGTGACCAGCGGCAAGCTGACGGCGGAGCAGTCCGCTGCCCTGATTGGGCGTATCTCCCTCACCTCACAGCTGGAGGATCTGGCAAACACCGATTTTCTGGTGGAGGCCATTCTGGAAAAGCTGGAGGTCAAGCACGATTTCTACCGCCAGCTGTGCGCCGTTGTGGCGGAGGACGCCATACTGTGCAGCAATACCTCCGGTCTGAGCATCACCAAAATAGCCGAGGCCGTCACCCATCCGGAGCGGTTCGCCGGAATGCACTGGATGAATCCACCCCATATTATTCCCCTCATTGAAATCGTGGAGGGCGAAAAAACCGCGCCGGAGACAGCGGAATGCGTCCGTCAGGTGGCGCTGGGCATGAAGAAAAAGCCCGTTATCGTCAAGGACGCACCCAGCTTCGTGCTGAACCGCTTGCAGCAGGCCATTCTGCGGGAGTCCCTCCACATCGTGCAGCAGGGCATTGCCAGTCCCGAGGCGGTGGACGACGTGATGAAGTACGCGCTGGGTTTCCGGTACGCCTGCTTTGGCCCCTTCGAGACCTGCGATCTGGGCGGGCTGGACATTCACCACAACATCGCCAAGTACACCTTCGCCGACCTGTGCAACGCCACCGAGCCGTTTGGTCTCATCAGCGAGTGCATTGAGCACGACCGGCTGGGCGTGAAGAACGGCGCGGGGTTCTATGACTACTCCGACGGCAAGGACGTGGAGGTGATCCGCCACCGGGATCACATGTTCAATAAGCTGGCGCAATGCTTGTTTGAGGACGAGGAGTAAAGTATAAGAAAAAGGCAGCCCATGGGTTGCCTTTTTCTTATACTTTCAAATATTCACCAATCGCAGTTGTCTGCGCGGGAGATGCCGCCCAGCATACCGCAGGCCAGTGGGATATCGTTGATAAGAATACCATTGATCTCCATCTTATTCTCGCCGGTGATCTCCGCCAGCTTGTCGGTCAGCGCCGTCATAATGGCGTTTTTCGCCTGCTGGGTACGATTCGGGATAGTCGTCCAGTCGATGCGCACGATGGGCGCGGTCTTGCGTACGTTCTCCGGATCCATCTCGTGAATGTAGACGTATACATTTTTCAAGGGCGTGCTGGTATTGGCGTGAATGGTAGCGACGGCAAAATCCATCAGATCCTGTTTCCACTCCCTGGTGTGCTTTCCGGTAACGGTAACATGAACATGGGCATGATGGTATCCTCCTGTGTATCGTTTTGCGGCAGCTGTGCCGGTGGTCACGCTTCGATGGCTTCGCGCACCTTTTTGATCTTCTCCGCCAACTCCGCGAAGGCAGTGCAGCTGAGAGATTGTGCCGCGTCGCTCAGTGCGGCGGCGGGGCGGTCGTGTACCTCGATCAGCAGGCCGTCCGCTCCGGCT
>URKW01000113.1 GCA_900548615.1 uncultured Eubacteriales bacterium
CCAGACTGCCCAGCAGCGCTCCCAGCACGATACAGGCGGGGAGCGCCGCCCACAGGGCCGCAGTCTCCCCGCAGGCCAGCGGCAGATGGATGCGGCCCGTCAGTGACTGGACATAGGCCAGCACGCCGTTGAAAAGGCCTGCGGCGCTGTCCCGCGTCTGGGGAAGCAGCAGGCACCACGCGGCGGCAGCCAGCGCCAGCAGCGCAGGAAGCCACTGCCGCCAGCCACGGCTCATGGCGCACCATACGGCCAATGCCAGCGCCGCCGCGCCTGCCGCCATGGCAGGCCACAGGGCGCTCCAGCCGAAAAGGGCGCACAGCGTGCCCAGCACGCCGCCGTAGACCAACAGCGCCGCGAGACTTCGCTCCGCAACAGCCAGCGGCACAGATGCAGTTGTCTCCCGAACCGGCGTCAGGCGCAGGGCGGGGGTGGTTTCGTTCTTCAAAGGGAGTACCTCGTGATAAGTGGGATTCTATTGGTAATGGGTATATAACACGCATTTCCAAGGCTCCCCTTGTTGCAAGGGGAGGCTTTTGGTTTTGCTTCCGTTTAATACAAATCGATCTCGTACAAAGCCGCTTCCGCGTCGGGGGAGAAGCAGTAGCCCCGGCCGGGGAAATCCTGCGGCAGTTCCGCTGCGCAAAACAGCCCCACCAGCTCCGCCGGGTCGCAGACACGCTCCAGCGCGGGACACCCTCCGGCAGAGACGAACACCGTCTTGCCATTGGCCCGGCCATACTGGCGGAGATACAGCTCCGCCACGCTCTCCAGCGTGGGGGACGCCGGTGCGCTCAGCAGCTTGGGCAGCATATCGTACAGGGCGCTTTCGTCCTCCAGCTCATACAGGGCGCAGTCCTGTCCGGCGGCGTCGTTCCACGCCACGCAGCACCGGACGCCCTGCCGCAGCAGCTCACGGGCCAGCGAGATCACCATTTCCGCCATGGCGCTGGCCTGTTGGGGCGCTTCGCCTTCGGCGCGGCGCTCCCACAGCAGCAGGACGCTGCGCTCCAGCGGCAGGCCGGGGTCGCGCACCACCAGCCGATCCAGCTTGCTGCTGAGCTTCCAGTGGATCTGCTTGGCGCTGTCGCCGGGGACATAGTCCCGCAGCTGGAAGGTATCGGCAAAGTCATAGCCGGGGCGCTCCTGGGAATAGCTGTCGCTGTCGTCGCTGACGCCGGTGCGCAGGGGCAGATTCAGCCGCAGCTCCATCAGATCCGGCTCCACCGGGAACTCCCGGCGCTCCGCCGGGGGAGCGGAGAAGCCCGCCAGTCCCAGCAGGTCGCAGACACGGGTTTTTTCCACGCTGAGGCGGTATACGCCGCACAGGGGATCGTCCAGCGTGACGGCGCTCTCGCCGCTGCGCTTTGGCGGGGCGGACAGAGCCAGCGCCGCCGCGGCGGTCTGTCCGGTCAGCAGATTCTCCGTCCGCAGCCACACCCGGACACAGGGCAGCGGCAGCGCCGAAGCGTTCTCCACCCGCACCGTCAGGGGACAGGCGTGATGGGCCACGCCGGTTTGCGGCGCGTCCAGCGTCACGGTGACGCGGCGGCGGGCCAGCAGCGCCAGCGCCATACCGCACAGGGCGATTACCACCAGCGCCGCACCCACGGCCAATGCCGCGGCGGCCCCGGTCAGCACGTACCACAGCGCGGCGCAGGCCAGACACGCCAGCCACACAAGCAAAGCCGTCATGGTCACTTCTCCTGCACCTGGGGCATTTTCACGGTTTTCACGATCTCCGCCGTCACGTCGGCGGCGGACAGGCGGTGCAGACGGGCCTTGGCGCTGAGCACCAGACGGTGGCAGCACACGTCGTCAAACACGGCGGCCACATCCTCCGGGATCACGTAGTCCCGACCACGGACAAAGGCGCAGGATTTCGCCATCCGGCACAGAGCCAGTGCGCCGCGGGGACTGACGCCCAGCTCGATAAACTCATTTTCACGGGTGGCCGTCACCAAGTCCACCACGTAGGCATACACGGGGTCGGAAATATGCACCTGACGGGCGTCGTTCATCAGGGAAAGCAGCTGCTCACGGCTCACCGCCGCCGTCAGCTTGTCCAGCGGGTTCTCGTGGTGGCGCTCCTTCAGAATGTCGATCTGGCTCTTGGCGTCGGGATAGCCCATGGAGGTGCGGATGAGGAAGCGGTCCAGCTGTGCCGCCGGCAGCAGCTGCGTACCGGCAGAGCCCACCGGGTTTTGGGTCGCCAACACCACAAAGGGCTCCGGCAGGGGATAGGTCTGGCCGTCCACGGTGACGTGGTACTCCTCCATGGCCTCCAGCAGCGCCGACTGGGTCTTGCTGGAGGTGCGGTTGATCTCGTCCGCCAGCAGCAGGTTGGTCATCACCGCGCCGGGCTTATAGTCGAAATTGCCGGTGTCCCGGTTATAGACGGAAAAGCCCAGAATGTCCGAGGGCATGGTATCTGACGTGAACTGCACGCGGCGGGTGTCCAGCCCCAGCGTCCGGGCAAAGCTGATGGCCAGGGTGGTCTTGCCCACGCCGGGCACGTCCTCCAACAGCACGTGGCCGCCGGATAAAATCGCCATCAGCACCTTTTCCACCACCGCTTCCTTACCGGCGATGACGCTGTTGATGGATTTTAAGATGGTGGTCGTAATGTCATTCATACGTTGTTCTCTCTTTTCTTTTTCAGTACCAGTACCAGCGCCATCGCAATAACGAAGGCGATGACGATCAATACAACGGGCAGGACAGGGAAGGAGCCGCCGCTCTCAGTGGGGGTCTCTGTGTCAGTATCCGGGGTCGTTTCCAGCTGGACGGGATGGGCGGCGGTCAGGTCGAAGAACCGACCCTCGCCCTGCTGCCGCAGGGCCATAGCGGTCAGCGCCTGCATGGCCTGCTCACAGGCCATGGCGTCCAGCGGGCCGTCCTTCTCGTGGGCGAAGCCGCCGTCAGAAAGCCGGAAGTCCATCAGCGCTTCTACCACGTTGCGCTGGTTCTTCTGAAAGCGCTCATCCTCTACCGGGTCGATGTCCAGCGCCGTCAGCGCCAAGATCACCTGCGCGCAGCTTTCGCTGCTCTGGGCGCCCCAGCTTTCAAAGCCGCCGGTGACCGTCTGGGCCGCCGACAGGGCATTCAGCGCCGCGTCGATAACCTCCTGATACTGCTCCCGATAGGGAGCCAGCGCTTGCAAGGCCATGGCGGTGATGTCCACATCCATGGCGCCGCCGCCAAGGGAGAAGCCGCCGTCGGGCAGCTGGGCGGAGACGATGGCGTCGAGCATGTCCTGACGGCTGTACCGGGCGTCGGCGGGCACTTCCGCGCCTACCGCGTCCATGGTCAGTAGGGCGAAGATCCAGCCGTTGAGACCCTGTCCGCCCAAGTCCTCCTCGCCTTGCCAATTGTAGGTGCCCTCCGCCACCAGATCGATGGCCGTTCCGTCGGGCTTGGCGCCGAAAGCTGTGGGGTCGCCCCCCAGCGCCGCCGCAGTCAGGGCGATGCGGTGGTACTCCGTGGCCTTCACGGCGTGAAGGCCGCCGTTCTCCGCATACTGCCGCTCCACGTAGGCCTGCAGCCGGGCCAGATACCCGGCGTAGTCGTCGGCGATACCGGCGCGGGCCATGGCCAGGGCCGTCCAGTCGGACACAGAGCTTCCGGCGGGGAAGGCATCCTCCGTCAGCAAGGGTTGGTTGTCGGCTATGCCCCGTTCCGCCCGCTGGGCAACGGCGACATCCATGGCTAAGTCGCCCCACGAGGGGGTCTCGCCAAAGGCGGGGACGCACAGCGTCAGCGCCAGCAGCAGCGCGGCGGCCAGCGCCGTAATGTTACGCAGTTTCATCATGTTGTGTCTCCTCTCCGCCGGGCTCCGGCTCCGGGTCGGGGTTGGGTTCCGGTTCCGGGTCAGGCTCCGGCTCGGGGTCAGGGGTCGGCTCCGGCTTTATGGCCGGGTCGCTCTGGCCGCAGCCGGTGCAGACGCCGTTTTCATAGTGGTGGCCTGTGGCGGGGATGGTCTCGGTATGGCTCTCGCCGCAGAGGGAGCAGGTATAGGTCTTTTCGCCCGGCTCGGTGCAGGTGGCGGCCCTGGTGACCGACTCGGTCTCCGTATGGGTGTGGTTGGGGTCGATGGCGCCGCAGATGCTGCACTTGCCGTCCTGATAGGTGTGGCGGGGCGTATAAACGCCGTCGATCCACGTGCCGCAGTATCGGGTCAGCGGGCCGGTGTCGCCGCCGGTGCTGCCGCCGATATCCTTGCCATAGGCCAGCGTAAAGCGCAAGGTCAGCACGTCGCCGTCACTGAGGAAGTATCCGGACATGCCGCGGCCGGGATAGGTGGAGCCGTTGATGCTGTACATCCAGCCGGAGGCCGTGGTGTAGTCAAATTCGCCCAGACTGTCGTTGGCGATGGCGGGCTTTGGCACCTTGATCGTCTTGCGATCCAGCTCCAGCAGCTTCTGCAGCTCCTCCGGGATGGCCACCCCTTCAAAGGCGCTGGCACGGGAAATGCGCGTCAGGTAGAAGCCTTCATCCAGCGTGCCGCTGAAGGACACCCGATAGCCCAGATATTCCAGCGCCGCCTTTATCACGTAGGAGGCGGGCTGATCCTGAAAAATGTCGCAGTCCATCACCGTGTCCACCACGCCCAGACCCAGCACGGAGAGATCCAGCCGCACCGTGGCGGTGCCGATCTTCTCGCCGGTGTCACGCACCTTATAGATGATCTTATAGTGCTGATAGGTGGAGTTGCCGTTGTCGTCCCACGCCACGACGGTCACGTCGTGCTCCGTCTCGTCGCCGCCCAGTCCGGTATCCAGAAACAGGTCGTATTCCAGACCGCCCGCGCCGGAGCCGGTGCTCTGCTTCACCACCTTGCCGTCCATGGTGACGGTCACGTGGTTCTGGTTCAGGGGGTTGCCTTGCCAGTCCTCGGCCCAGACGGTGAAGGTCAGGTTGCGGTTGGTGGTTTCGATGACCTCGCTGCTGAGGTTGGTGCGGATAGAGGGGGGATTCTCGCCCTTGGTGGGGTCATCCTCGTTGGCCATGGAGGCCCGGTAGTTGATGACGTAATCCACACGGCTGATGGTCTCGCCGCCCCGCTTCAGCAGCAGCGTGATATCGTTGCGGCCCAGCTGCAATTTTGTCAGGAAGTCGTCGCCGGTGGCGGTGACCCACTTGCCGTTGACCCGCACACGGAGATAGGTGTCATCGTCGCCGTTGACCACCATGGCCTTGAAGGAGAACCGGTCGTTCTGCAGCTCCTCCTGCGCGATGGTGCGGTTGCGCAGGTCGGTGGCGATCTGGGGTCCCTGGGGCTGCTCCGGGTCCACAGGCTGCTCGGGATCCACGGGGCCGTCGCCGCTGTCGCCGGGCTTTTCGTCCGGCGTTTCCTCCGGCTGCTGGCCGGGGTCGGGCTCGTCCACGGGGATCTGCTCGGGCTGGGGAGTCTCCTCCGGCGGGGTGTCCGGCTCCTGCTGAGTGTCCTTCTGCTGGGCCTGACCGTCCCCGTCGCCGTCGCCTGCCGCGCTGTCCTGAGTCTGGGACTGCTGGTCGTACCGCAGGCCGATCTGGTCGATGTTCAGGCCGGGGTAGGACTTGGCCTGCGGCGTCTCCGGCTGCTGACGGGGCGCGGACAGCGCTGCCCAGCTGCCTGCCGCCAGCGCCAGCGCCAGCACCAGACACACCGCGCCGGACAGCAGCGCCTTTTTGTATTTTTGAAGCAATTCTTTCATATTTCCTCAATTCTCCCAGCGGTTTTTGTCAGCAAAGAACGCCGAACATCCCAAGATGCCGGCGCATTTTTCGCAGAAAAAAGCTGATCTTTCCACCAAAATCTGGAAAAATCAGCGTGCTGTCTGCTCGTATTACATACGGAGAGTGCGCCCGCTGCGTATGGCCCTGGACGGTGCAATTCTCCTGACTCGCGCCGCGAAGCGTTGCCGCTTCCCGTTGTCGCCTTACCTTCTCACAGACGGATATCTGCAATGGCGGAGTTTCCTCCCGGCGGCGAATTTCGCCGCTTCAGACGCCTTCTTGCGCTCACAGTGCCGGTCGCGCGGGGTTTGTCCCCATTTCTTTTTCACCGCTGCCTGCCCCCGAAGGGGAGCCGTGGGGCAGCGGTTACACCGGATCAACAGGCCGTATATTCTGATACATGGTATATTATAAGGGCACGGAGGGGGTAAAGTCAACCCCCGCCCGCCTTTTTTCGACCGTGGTGGCGGGGGGAGCGAACCGAGCGCTGCCAGTGGCAGATGCAGCGAGGTGAG
>URKW01000114.1 GCA_900548615.1 uncultured Eubacteriales bacterium
TACGACTAAAACGCCAGCTCTCGCATAACGAGAACTGGCGTTCTTTGACAGGCTGTGCTTTTATCCGGATAAAAGCTAGTTTCCCCTATGGGGGAAACTAGACGATATTCAAAAAGCGGCGCAAAAACAATTAATTCGTTAAAAAGAGGACGATGTTTGCCGTTTGCTGCGCATTTTGAATAACATAATATCAGTTTTTGACGGGAGAATCAATAAAAAATTTGCCGTCATTTTGTAGATTGGTAGCGTTTTCGACAAGGTGGAATTGTTGAAAACACACAAATAAAGTGGACTGTATCCGCGTAAAAAAGAACCGGCAGCGGCGCCGCAAAGGGCAGCGCCGCTGCTGGCCGTAAAGGGGAGACAGTGTACTACTTATGGGGTCGTCCTTCGTTTCCGGAGAAGGACTGCCGTACCGGCAATGGCGGCCAGAGACAGCAGCCCGTAGAGGACGATACCGGCGTCGCCGGTGTGGTTGGATATCAGCGTTTTGCCGGGGCCGCCGGAGGACACGCCGGTTTTGGCGGCCCACACCGGATAGAGCGTGGCCTTTCCGGAAACAAGGATGTGGTGGACTACCGTGCCGCTGGGCGATTTGGACCAGCCGACCTGCTGATAGCCCTCTTTGGTGAGGGATTTCTCGTAGCTTACCGCGTAAAGCGTGCCGATCTTCTCAATGTCGTTGTCCGGCAGCGTGCCGCCGGTGGCGTCGCCTGTGGAATAGGTTATCGTATAATAGTCGATGGCCTTTTGGTAAGGCCCGTCCTGTGCGTCGGTGGGATATGCCATGGTGTCGTATACCTTCAGGGCGTCACCCTTTAAGTAGATGGAAAACTTGGTGCCGTCCAGCGGGAAAATGGCGTCACCGCCGCTGCCGCTGTAGGTGTATACGCCGTCCGCGGTCTCCGTGAAGCGGTAATCGTCCGCGCCCGCTCCGCAGGATACGCCGACCGTCTGCCCCGTCCACGGCTGGTCGTCCTTCAGAAGCGTTACCTCAGCAGTGGTCTGCGCGGCTTTGGTGGTAAGGGTGCAGGTTACCGCCGCCTGACCGCGGCCAATATCATCGTGCCGCGTGGCGGCCCAGAGGGCAAAATACTGGGAGATGTATTTTCCCGTGTCGGTGGTATTTTCATAGGGATAGGTGTGTTCCGCCGTTATGACGTCCCCGTCCGGCTGGAGACCCTGCGCCAGCGCTGTACCTGTGCTCAGGCCGCCGGTGATTTTCTCGCTTTCCGTGTCGCGGATGAAAGGCGAAAGTGTGGCGCCGGAGAGCCGGCAGGACGTGCCGAGCGATACCAGCTGGAAGCTGGCGGCGTCACAGCTGCCGCTGACGGTGAAGCTGTGCTTGACGGTGTATTTCGTGTGGGCGGGCACCCAGAGCTTCGTGGAAAACACCGCAAGGCGCAGCTGGGCGTTTTGGCTGCTGTTCATTGTGAGCGTGACCATCGTGCCGGTCTGCACGCCGCCCTCCATCACGGCCTCCTGTCCGATCCCAGCGGAGGACAGGCTGTCGGGTGCTGCCATGGCGCTGTACGAGAGCGTGCCGATGTCGGCGCTTTGCTCGTATACGCGGCAGTCGTCCCAGGTGATATCCACGAACGTTGGCCGCAGGGCTATGATTGCCGCCGCGCTGACCTGCACCGTGCCCAGCAGCGTCAGCAGGCACAGCGCCAGACACACCCATCGTTTGCCCCGCATCATATGGTACACATCCTTTCCCCAGCGTGCCGCCCTCTTGACAGCGGCGCGGTTTCCTCTATAATAGGAGTATAACCCGTTCATCGATGAACGAAGCAAGGGGCTTTGGAAAGAAAAATGGAGAAAATTGATACAAAAAAGCTGTTTCAGATCACCGAGGCCGCGCATGCCTGCGGCCTTTCCCGCAGTACCCTGATGCGGCTGGAGAAAAAGGGGCTGCTGAAGCCGGCCTACATCGCGCCGGACAGCGGGCGGCGCTACTATGACAACCACAATGTGGCGCGTATTTTGCAGATCGAGAAGTTCAAAGCCATGGGCTTTGGCACGGAGGAGATTGCGGGCTATTTTGTGCGGGGCGGCGAGGCGGAAGGCCTTCTGGCGGTGCTGGAGGAGCGGCTGCACAGCCTGCAGCGCAGCGTGGAGGAAATGCGGCTGAGAGCCACGGAGAGCGACCAGTTCTCCGTGCAGATGGTGACACTGCCCGCCGTGACCTGCTGCATACAGTGGCATGTGGGTCACACATTCGCGGAGCGGTACGACGCCATGTACGATTTTTACAGCCAGTGCATCCGGGAGGGCTGCGTGCTGTCCGACGAGCCGCTGTTTACCATGTCGGACCGGCAGGACTATCTGGCGGGATACATCGGCGACACGCCCTATCCCTTCGCGGTCTGCGTTCCGGTGCGGCCGGAGAAAGCGCCTGCCGGGGCGGTGACGCTGCCGGAGTGCCGGGCGCTGTCGGTGCTGTACTGCGGCGATTACAGCAATGTGGACGAGGCGTGGCTGCGGCTGGGACGTGAGGCGAACGCGCGGGGACTGACGCCTGCGGCTCCGCCCCGTGTGCTGGGCATCGTGGCGCCCTATACCGGCCGGGAGATCGAAACGCGGCGGTATTGCTCCCGGCTTGTCCTGCCGGTGGCTCCGGAGGAATAGAGGAAACAGAAAGAGAGCGCAGAATAGCAAAAAAGAGACGGCCGGGGCCGTCTCTTTTTTGCAGAGGGAATGCTGTGGCACAATTAGCGCTTCCGTGAGTTGGATCATGTCTGCGGGGGCGAAGCTGTCTCCGTCGGGAACTGCCGTCCTGTGTGGTCGATGGTATAGTCCCCCGTCAGGATCAGCTGACTGATGGGCAGCACGGTGTAGCCGTCGTTGATGAGATATTCCAGAATACGCGGCAGCGCCTCCGGTGTGTGGAGTGCCGCGTTGTGGAACAGCACAATGCTGCCGGCCTGCACCTTGGAGGTGACTCGCTGGTAGATGGTGTCGGCGTCGTAGTCCTTCCAGTCGAGGGAATCCACATCCCATTGGATAGGCTCCATCCCCAATGATCGCACGGCGGAGATCACATGGTCGTCATACTCGCCGTAGGGGCAGCGGATCAGTGTGGGGCTGCATCCGGTGACGGCTTCGATTTTATCGCAGCTCTCCTGAATATCCGCCACGATCTGGGAGGAGGTCAGGCTGTTGTAATGATCGTGGTGAGTGGAATGACTCATGACCTCGTGGCCTGCGTCATGCAGCGCCTTCACCGATTCCGGATACTTATCCACCCAGTCGCCCACCACGAAGAAGGTGGTCTTGACGTTGTACTTCGCCAGAATTTCGATAAGGCGCTCCGTATCCTCATTGCCCCACGCCGCGTCAAAGGAAATACTGCACAGTTTCTCCTTGCGCTCCACCGAATAGATAGGCAGCTGCCGTGTGGAAGCCGCCGCGGCCTGTGACGCGGGATACAACGTCACATAAAAGATGCCCGCCGCCACCGCCAGCGTACACAGCACCGCCAGCAGCCGCCGATGCAGCAGGAATACCCGCACCCGTGATTTCTTCATACGATCCCCATCCTTTCTGGTGTCCAGCCTATGCGCACCGGGGGAGAGAAATACCGGAGCACCCGACAAAGCGCCGTATTTTCCCTCCCCTAAAAATTTTTCCAATCAACCTATTGATATAGTAGGAATTTTGGCTTACGATCCCTACTTGCAAGGTAGGTAATTGAAAGCGAGGTATTTCCCGTGATGATCTCAACCAGAGGGCGCTACGCGCTGCGTGTCATGCTGGATATGGCGGAGCACGGCGGCGGAGAGTGGCTTTGTCTGCGGGACATTGCCCAGCGGCAGCAGCTCTCCAAAAAGTATCTGGAAAGCATCATGGCCGCCCTGAGCCGCGCCGAGCTGGTAGAGGGTACGGTAGGCCGTTCCGGCGGCTACCGCCTGACCCGTCCTCCCGAGGAGTACCCCGTGGGTGAAACTCTCCGGGCGGTGGAGGGCGACCTGTCGCCCATTGCGTGCCAGTCCGAGGAGGGCGCGGGGTGCGGCAGCTCCTGCGACTGCGACGCCCGGCTTTTCTGGCAGGGGCTGGAGGATCAGATCAATTCCTACATCGACAACCATACGCTGGCACAGTTTATGCGCGGAAACGAAACAACACCGGCCAATGCGGCGCGGAAAGAAGATAAGGTGATGTAATATGAGTAAGGCACTTTTGGAAGTTAAAGACCTGCATGTCCGGGTGGAAGAAAAGGAAAGGCTTCTCCGGCGGCGAGAAGAAAAAGGCCGAGATTTTGCAGATGCTGATGCTGGAGCCCAAGCTGGCCATTCTGGATGAAACGGACTCCGGTCTGGACGTGGACGCGGTGCGTACTGTCAGCGAAGGTGTCCGCCTGTTCCGTGAGCGGACACATGGCTCGCTGCTGATCATCACCCACTCCACCCGCATTCTGGAGGCCCTCCATGTGGACGCGGCCCACGTGATGGAGGAGGGCGTCATCGTCCGGAACGGCGGCGCGGAGCTGGTGAATGAGATCAACGAAAAGGGCTTCGGCAGCCTGAAGGACGATTGAACCGGGAGGCTCCTGATATGGCAGATTTCAAGGAAAAAACCTATGTAGAAGACGTAGACCGCAGCGTCTACGATATCCGGGACGAGGAGCACGATGCGTACCGCATGGAGTCCGGCCTGACGCCGGAGATCGTGGAAAAGCTCTCGCAGGAGAAGAGCGACCCCGCGTGGATGCAGCAGTTCCGTCTGGAATCCCTCCAGATCTATAACGAGATGAAGCTCCCCAACTGGGGACCCTCCATCGAGGGACTGGACATGGATCACATCGCCACCTACGTCCGCCCCAACACCAAAATGCGCAACGACTGGAAGGACGTGCCGGAGGATATCAAGGAGACCTTCGAGCGGCTGGGCATTCCGCAGGCCGAGCGGAAGTCGCTGGCCGGTGTGGGAGCCCAGTACGACTCCGAGCTGGTGTATCACAATGTAAAGGACTCCGTGGCCGCCGAGGGCGTGGTGTATACCGACATGGAGAGCGCCCTGAAGGGCGAATATGCCGACATGGTGCGCAAGTACTTCATGAAGCTGGTAACGCCTCATGACCATAAGTTCGCGGCGCTGCACGGCGCGGTGTGGTCAGGCGGCTCCTTTGTGTACGTGCCCAAGGGCGTCCACCTGTCCATCCCTCTGCAATCCTACTTCCGTCTCAACGCCAAGGGCGCGGGGCAGTTCGAGCATACCCTCATCATCGTGGACGAGGGCGCCAGCCTGCACTTTATCGAGGGCTGCTCCGCCCCCAAGTACAACGTGGCTTACCTCCACGCGGCTGTGTGGAGCTGTATGTGAAGAAAGGGGCCAAGCTCCGGTACTCCACCATCGAAAACTGGTCGAAGAACATGTACAACCTGAACACCAAGCGGGCGCTGGTGGAGGAGGGCGGCATCATTGAATGGGTGTCCGGCTCCTTCGGCTCCCATGTGGGCTGCCTTTACCCCATGAGCATCCTCAAGGGCGACAATTCCCGCATGGAGTTCACCGGCGTCACCTTTGCCGGAGCCGGACAGGATCTGGATACCGGCGCGAAGGTGGTTCACGTAGGCAAAAACACGAGCTCCTATATGAATACCCGCTCCATCAGCAAGAGCGGCGGCGTCAGCACCTTCCGCAGCAGCGTAGGCGACGGCTGCGCCATCTCCCAGGCCTCCGCCGATATCATGCTGGGCATGATCGTGAGGAAGCAGAAGGACGCCGCCCTGAAGCTGGGCGAGATGTTCCTGAAGATGATCCAGGGCGAAGCAACCGAGGAGGAGATCGACGGTCTGGAGGAGGCGTCCGCCCTTCGGGATATCGCCCACATGCCTGCCCGCGTCAAGTGCGCGGTGCTGGGCTGGCGCACGCTGAAGGAAGCCCTGCAAACCAAATAAGACCCAACCGGGGCGTTTGCCGTAACGGCAAACGCCCCGGTTTCTCTCAATGCATGGCGGCGGGGCTTGCCTTTTGCCCCGCTTTTGGTGTATGCTGTTGCCAATAGCACGCGGCGCTTCGCGCCGCCGGAAGGAGTGGACGCCATGACATACTGCGGCATCGAGTATTCCCTCAAAAACCGTCCCGCGCTGGACGGGGACTTCCTTCCCTTTGCCCCGTGGCGGCAGGCGGATCTGGCGCAGGCGGCGCACCCCATCCGTATCGCCGTAG
>URKW01000115.1 GCA_900548615.1 uncultured Eubacteriales bacterium
CATAGTCCGGCGCGGCGTTCAACACATCCCGCAGGATCTTCCAGATGTACACAAAGGGCACCAGTGCCACCAGCGCGCTGACCGCAGACAACACCCATGAAGCGTGGGTGAAATATCGGTAGTTTCCGGCGTAGCCCATCAGCCGGGAAAGATCAGACTGTTTTTTCAAATAAATCACATCCTTACCGTAATGCTGCTATGCGCACCCGTTTGGTATGACCGGGTGCGCATGTGCTTTATTCTGCCTCAGACAAATTTTCCGTAGCAAAAAGCTCAATGACATTTTCCATGGTTGCCTGATCGTAATCCTCCGCAATCGCGGCGGCATTCCAATAGGCATAATTGCCCTCGAACCAGCTTTGAAGATCATTCAGATCCTCTGCATAGCGGAACTCCAGATGATAGGTGGTTTCCATGGTGTCGGGTGAGAAGGCAAAATAGGTAAACTCACCGGAGTTTTCATCCTCGCTCTGATAGAAGATGAAGCCGTTTTCGTTTTTCTCATCCAGCAGCTTATAGGTGTGGGAGAAAACCTCCTGTCCCTGTGCGTCCAGGCCGGTGATCGTGTGACCGTCCATCACAAACTTGTCCACGCCACCCAGGAAATAGCAGTTAAACGACATGCTGTCCGGGTCTGCCGCGTATTTTTCTGTGGCTTCCGGGCCGTAAGGCTCCGCCATGCACATCCCCAGCAGCATATCCGTGGCGGTCTCGGCATTCTCCGCGCCTACCAGCGGTGTAGTTGCATCGATCCAGATCGTCCGGTACTCGGCTTTTGACAGTTCCGGGAACAGCTCCACATACGTGCCGCCGATGGTGGTCAGATAATCGTCGGCCGCCATGCTCTGATCGGCTGCCGGCGGTGTCGTTGTGTCTTCTTTTGTCTGGCCGCAGCCGGCAACCGACAGCAGGCAGATTACGCAAAGCACAAAAGCAGCAAATTTCTTTTTCATACAGTACCTCCTGAAGTTCTTTGGTTAGTGTCCTCTAACCGCCGGATATTCTAACATGCTTTGTGCTTTCAAACTACTCCGTTTTGTTTCCTATACTCCGTTTTGCCGTTTGTTTTTTGTCGGCACGATAGCGGGACGGCGTCTTCCCGTACCGCTTTTTAAAGCTCTCAGAAAATTTGCTGGCGTTGTCATATCCGGCACGTTGCGCAATCTCAGTGATAGGCTTCCTGCTGCGAACCAGCTCCACTGCCGCCTGCTCCAAACGATATTCTTTGATATATCGGTAAACCGGCACGCCATAGACCTGCTTGAACAGCTTTTGCAAATGGGACACCGACATCTCATGCTCTGCTGCCAGTTGGGCAAGAGATACATACCCCTCCCGGTTGGTCAGCAAATGATCCCGCAGATGGTGTGCCAACTCGGTCTGTTCAGAGGGAAAATAGGCATCCGCTCCGGATTCCTGCGGAATACGATCCAGGAGCATGAGCAATTCCAGCGCCTTTAGCTGTAAATAGGTGCGCTCCGCGTAGAATGCACTTTCATAAAGTTCCCGGAAAACATGCTCGCAGCGAGACCCTGCGGAACCTACCATATACCATTTGCTTTCAAGAAGGGTTTGTTTCAGTGCCGAAAAGTCCACATGAAACGCTGGGGCATGCTGCGCGATCCAACCGCTGGCCGCTTCCGAGTTTACTTCCAAGCAGATTCCCTCGTAGTAGCCCAGCGGGAAGCGGGATTCCGAAATGCTGCCGTGAACGCCGTCGTAGCAGCTAATAGCCATGTCCCCCGGCTTCAGCAGGACGCGGTCACGCATGGAAAAGCTGGTTTCAAAGCGGCCGTTGATGCAGAAATTGACCTCCAGCACACCGACCTGTGTGCGCATCTCTGTATATGTTTCCATTTCCAGCCGCAGCAGCAGGATACCCACGCCGTCAAACAGCCGATAATAGTGAATTTCGCCGCTTCCGTCCGCCTTTTCGAAGCCGTCTGCTTGTGCAGGAAAGGCGGAGCCCATACCCGTTTCGTCATGAAAAATGATGTCGATCATACTGCTTTTCCAAATCCAATCTTCACAATCTGCATGTTCATCATTCCGTCACCGACCCTTGCAAGAAAGCGGAAAAATCCGCTGACGGACGGGTCTATCAGATCGTGGTAGCCCAGCATATAGCCCCGGCTGGCGATATGCAAGCGACTGTCCCATGCACCAATCTCGCGCTTGGCGTCCGAAACGGCGAAGTACGCGCCGACATCCTTGATTTCCGCATCCTTCAGCCATGTTTTCAGCATCAGCTTTACTGCCTTCTCGTTGGCGGCATCGAACGCCAGCACGGCGCCCGGAAAGGCGTCTTCCATAGCCCGTACCAGTGTTTTTACCTGCTCCTTTAGGAAATAGTAGAACACTCCCGCCGCAAAGAAGACCGCGCCGCCGGAGGCGTCGATTCTTTCAAACCACGATGTATCGTTGAGGTCGCAGGGGATATTTTCCTCCCGCTCCCTGGCAGGGAGCAGCTCGTTGCGCACAGCAATGACGTCCGGAAAGTCCAGATTGTAGAGCTTGCACTTACCGTTATCGCAAGCCCGACCTGTGCTGTCCAACCCGCAGCCGAGATTCACCACCGCCGCATTGGGGTGGCATTTCAGATACTCCCGCACCTCAATGGCTAAGTCGTTCTGCCGCATGGCAACCTCCAGAAAGCCGAAGCGCTGCATAAGGCTCTTTGATTTCTTTTCCAGTGCCGAAAAGTCGTAGTCCACTGCACCCACCAGCCGAAGCGCCGCTTCATCCCGGTATAAGTTCGGATATAGCTCCGAGCACATTTTCCGTGCGTAGAGAGGGATGATCAGGGTTTCCTGTACGGTGTTTTTCTCGATTTTATAGTTCATGGTTTCTCTCCTCCCTGCAAGTAATCCCCGCATTCCGCCTCCAGCGACTGCCATAGGTCTTTGCCATTTCCTCCGCCACCGGCAGTGCGCCGCAATAGCATACGCCGCCATGGGGCATCACCATCAGCTCCGGGTACTCTTGTCCGAATTCAAAATATTTCAATGCTCCGCCACCTCACACTCGTTTCTTTTGATATCCGCAGTCACAGTAAGGACCGCCGGAGACCAGCGTGTACTGCCGCACAAAGTTCGTCACGCCGTCGGCTTCGCTCATGGCGTAGTCCAAATGGCACATGGCGGGTGTCAGGTCATAAAGCCCCAGCTCCTGCATCAGCGTGCAGATGCCGCATTTCATGAAGCGCCCCTCATAACCGCTGCCGTCGGGATACTCGTAAAAGTCCATGTTCCACGAGTAGGGGTTACGGTCAGCCGCCTTCCGGGCGGCGGTGGCTTTCATTCCGGCAATATCCTTGGGCGTGAACTTCGACTTGCCGCTTTGGCGGCAGAACCACTTCATCAGCGGCGTCATCTGAGCGTTCTCATAGTAGTCGGTCAGGCTTTCCACATCGGGACGGTGCGGCATGGATAGGACAAACGCCCCCAGCATGGCGCAGCCAATGATGTTCATGCTGAACCGATCACCTTTTTCAAATTTGGGCAGCTTTGCGATGATCTCCCGGTACTTCGGCTTGGCCTTTTCCGTGATCTTCCGCGCGGTGTCCGGGTCATAGCCCAGTACCGCCGTCAGTTGCTTTTCAAATGACTTTGCAAACACTGCCCACATGGCCATGGGCATTCCCGTCCAACGCATCTCACTTTGCTCCTTTCTGTTCCGCCAACACCCGGCACATCCGTTTCTCGATGTCTTTCCGGGTCTGGCAACATTCCTTGGGATATTTCTTTGCTGCCTGAAACGCGAACTTCACAAACAGACCGGAGCCAACCGGCAGCATGGTTTTCAGCATCCCTTCCGGAAAGACGAAGTGGGTGCCGTGGGCGTAGACCGCCGTCTCAACTTCGCATGCATGGGGCTTTTCCGCAAAGCGCTTTTCCATCCGGCGGATGTATTTAGCCGTGTCCCACAGCACATCGTCCTCCGCACCGATCAGCAGCAGCTTTCCCCGGATGTTTTCGATGGGAATAAACTCCTCCGGCCGGATGGGGTGCGCCGCCTCGGAATCGTCAAACAACTTGCGGGAGTTGACCATGTCACCGGTGCGTTTGCTCTCGGCGGCGATACAGTGCCAGTAGTCAGGGTGCTGATAGCAAAAGGGCATATAGGGCAGCGGCTTGCCCCGGTATGAGAACAGCGACTCGCCCTCGACCGGCCACTCCTTGCAGCCGTCCCTTTTACCCTGCATAAAGCCCTGCCACACAAAATCGCTGGGCGTCATGGCAATGGTCAGGGTGATATCCGGGAACATGGCCGCTGCCGTCAGCGCCAGCGTTCCGGTGGTGGATGCACCGGCAATGCCGATTTTTTGATTGCCGTTGGCTTTCAGCCACGAAATTGCCGCCTCTATGCGCTCCAGCGGATAATTGTGATGGCCGTAATCCTTTTTCGCAGGCGACATTGTGAGCACGTTTACGCCCCGCCCGCAGAGCCATTTCGCCGCCGAGCGGGCAAGCCGATCCTCCGGGTCATCCCCGATCATCGCAATCACCGCGCAGTCCGACCCGCCGGCGCACGCCCAGTACGCGCCGTAAAAGCCGGCGGTCTCCACATCAAAGTGCAGGTGTTTCATTGCTTTCCCTCCATAATGTCCTTCACCAACTGCGCCCAGCGCTCTGGATAACAGGCCAGCAGCTCCTCGTGCTGCAAGTCCTGCTCGTGGATTACCGGGCGGGCAAAATGCTGTTCATAGCGCGCACGGTATTTTTCACCCATTTTGAGGGCGTAGAAAATATGAATCTCTGTTCCCGGAACGTCGATCTTGTCTGGCAGCGGGGTGACGAGATCGGAATAGAACTGATTCTTGCAGCTCTGCATGGTCACATAGAGCCGTGCGCCGCCGAGCATTTCCATGAACGCCTGCACATAGCCGCCCATTTCCGACTTTCGCTTCTCAAGGCGTTTTTGGAGGAGGTGGCTCTTAATCTTCCCGTCCCGGATCACCGGATAGAGCAGCGGCAGCAGCAAATTCGTTTGCAGCTTTGCTGCAAGCGGGGATGTCTGATCAAGATCGGAGCTGCCCAATATCCCGTAGTCCATATGGATATTTCTGCGCGCCGCCAGCAGCCCTACAAACGAGCCGCCCAGCGAGCAGCCGTAGGCCGCCCGGATATGTCTGCCGCAATGCTCACTGATGTATGCTTCAATTTTTGCAGTTTCCTCAAGCATGGTCGGAAATTCCGCGTGTTCCGTCTCATCAAAGCCATCGTAGCTGACGCAGAGAACGCGATAGCTGTCCGACAGCAGCGGAATGACCCGTCCAAAATTGCCCTTCCAGTGGCAGCAGGTGCCGGGAAGCAGCAGGATAACCGGCGCGTTTTCCGCGCCGAAGGAATGAACTTTCATCTTCCTACCCCTTTCAGAAATCAGGCTTGCGTTCCATGGTTTTCCTCCGTGTTTCAGTCATCACACGACCGTTTCCGATCTCATTTTTTCAAAATGTCCACGATTTTCGCAAAGTCCTCCTTTGCCTCCTTGAAGATCGGCAGCATACAGTAGCAATGCACCATCTTCGGGCGGGCGGACACCGTATAGGGGACATTTGCCCGTTTGCAGGCTTCCTCAAAGTCCGGCAAAGCACCGTAGAGCACCTCGTCGGCAGAATAGAAGAAGTGAATATCGCCTACGCCGGTAAAATCTCCCCGGGAGCCGGAGAGCATATAGTCCGGCACATTCTCGCAGCCATGCCGCATGATTTTTTCCACTGTCACCATAAAGGCATAGTCGATGGAAACGTCCCGTTTATTGAGCGCCTGCATCCGCGCCTTTTCCGCATCGTTCCACGGCACTTCACCGGGGGATACAACGACGATGTGTCTCGGCTGCGGCAGCGGCTCGGGCTGCGCGTTGTTGTGCGCCGCGATCCCCAAAGCCAGCGCACCGCCGGAGGAAAAGCCGCAAGTACTGACATTTCCGCCGCCATACAGTGCAATCATTTTTCGATAGCATTCGTACACCATCGCATAGGTTTCAGTAATGCAGTGCTCCATGCAGAGCGGGTAAAACGGAAACCACACATCACAGCCGGTCTCGCGGCAGAGCTTGCGCATCACAGGCAGGTCGCCCTTATCGGGGCCGATCACCA
>URKW01000116.1 GCA_900548615.1 uncultured Eubacteriales bacterium
GGCTTGCGCCTGCGTTCGGCGTGCCGCTGCTGGCGTTCTACTGCATCTTCGGGGATATTCTCTCCAACCTGATCTGGTGCGGCATGATGATATGGCTCTCCTTCTGCGCCATTCGTGGGCTGGTCTACGCCAATGGGCAGACGGGCGCGGCGTGGAATATGCGATATTTCCATACCGGCGTGCTGTGCTTTGCGTTCGCGGAGTATCTGCTCTGGACGGTGGGCTGCTTCTGGCCGGATACCTCACCGGCAAGTCCCACCTTCTGGTGCGATATGCTGCTGACGCTTGCCATTTTCGGGCTGCTGCCCGCCACGAGGAAGGCGGTGGAAGCGTGACCTACATCGAAAACATCTTCCTGTGCATGGTGTCCCCGCTGCTGGTGGCCGCTTTGTGCATGGGCCGGCGGCAGCTCCGCTTCTTCCTGTTCTGCATTGCCGGAATGGGGGTGTGCCTGCTTTCGGCCTATATCAACACCTTCCTCGCGGCGGTATGCCGGGCGGACGCCCTTGCCGCCACGGCGGAGATCGCGCCGGTGGTGGAGGAAATGATGAAGCTGCTGCCGCTGGTGTTTTATCTGCTGGTGTTTGAGCCGGAGGGCGATAAAATCAAGGCTGCGGCAATAACAGTCGCCCTCGCCTTCGCCACCTTCGAAAATGTGTGCTATCTGATCCAGAACGGTGCGGATCGCTTTTCCTTCATCTTCTTCCGGGGCTTCGGCACGGGAGCGATGCACGTGCTCTGCGGGCTGATCGTTGGAGGCGGACTTGCATACACGTGGCAGCGGACGTGGCTGAAGATCGCAGGCACCTGCGGGCTGCTGGGCGCGGCCATCACCATCCACGCCATCTATAATCTGCTCATCGCCCACGGCGGCGCGGCGCAGTATGTGGCCTACGCCCTGCCGGTGCTGCTGGTGGCGGCGGGAAGGTTGTCTGCTTTCCGATTGTCACGGGTGAAATAACCGAATATCCACTCCCTGAGAGCTGCTTTTTGGCGGCTCTCAAATTTTTTTGAAAAATTTTGCGTTTTGGGTGAGAGTTTTTTCGATTTTTTGTACCTATATAAGTGAAAGGGTTTTTATCGCAGTTCCAGACAAACAAGAAAGGGGGTTCAAACGAAATGTACGATACCGCAAGACGGGTCGCACTCGTCAAGCAGCGGGTGCGGGAAAACACCCGCCGGAGGCAGCGGCACGAGGCAATAAGCCTCTCCGCTTTCTGCCTGATGTTATTCACGGCACTTGCCGGGGCGGCGGACGCGCTTATAGTGCAGGGACAGACCGCCGCATGGGGCGTGTTCGGCGCGATGCTGCTGCGGGAGGACGCGGGCGGCTATGTGCTTGTGGCCGTCGTCTCCTTTGCCGCGGCGGCAGCGATCACTGCGCTGTGCTTCCGGCTCAGAATCAGGGAAAACCAGAAAAAGGGCGGGGCGGACAAGCCTGACCCGCAAGAACAGGAGGGAACGATATCATGAAGAAACGAATCCTCAGCATCCTGCTCCTATGCTGCATGGTGCTGACGCTGCTGCCGACAGCGGCCTTTGCGGCAGATACAGGAAAGGCGATCCAGCTTGGCACAGACGCACTAAGTAAAAATGTAAACACAGCGAGCGCACCGACCGTGTATTTCGGGCAAGACCATGAAAATAATCCTGCTGCATGGCGTGTGATCGGCTATAACGGAAACGGCGTTGCAAGCGCACAGGGGGATATGACCCTGCTTGCGGCGGGCAATATGAGCTCAGTGTTGCAATTTGCCGATTTCGGAACAAACAACAGATATGCATCAAGTTATTTGAAAACCGCAATAGACGCGCTTGCAGAAAAGCTGACGACAGAAGAAAATACTGCCGTAAAGAAACGGACGCTTACAAGCGGAAGCTACAACGGAGAAAATACCGACTGTGTAGCAGGAGAGCAGGTGGATAACGCTGTATTCTGGCCACTTTCCACAGCGGAAGCGTTTGCGGTAAATCAGGATCTGCGAATTGTGGATAAAGAACATACGGATTGGGCGATAAGCTATTGGTGGCTGCGCTCCCCCGGCTCCTTTGATTTCTATGTAGCCTTCGTGAGAGGTAATGGTGAGGTCTACTACTCTGGGTTCGATTTCACCACCAAGCAGTATGGTGTGCGTCCCGCTTTTAACTTAAATCTGAACGCTGTCCTCTTCACATCTGCCGCCGTGGGCGGAAAGCCCGGCGGAGGATTGACACCGATTTCCGAATACACCGACAACAAGTGGAAATTGACACTTTTAGATAATAGCCGTAATTTTGATGTAACGGAAAAAACTGCCAATGGCTACCCCGGCGATACCGTTAAGCTGAATTACAGCGGGGCGACCACGGGGACAAATGAATATATCTCCGTCATCATTGCGGATAACAGCGGCGCACAGTATTATGGCAGAGTTGCACAGCCCACCGAAGCAACCGGAACGGTTGACATCAAAATCCCGTCCGACCTTGTGGCGGGCAACTATACCTTGAAGGTCTTCAACGAGCAGTGCAACGGCGACTATGAAACCGATTACGCAAGCAAGTTTACAGACATTTCGCTGACGGTGGAAAAGGTGGATGAGCAGTTCTCCCTCGCTCCCGGCGGCACGTATTACTTTGACCTCTCCAGTGCGAGCATTCCCGGCACGGTGAATGACGCTCTGCCGGACAAAACAATGCATTATGTCCCCTTTACCTACACCGGGACAGTGCACGCTTACAATCTCACATCAGCAATGGCAACCACCGAGGAGGATGCAGAGCAAAACGAATATGACCACAGCCTGTTTGTGGCGGACTATGCCGTAACGCATACGGTAAGCTGGGATGACCTGAATAACGCCGGTCTGATTTTCGGCAAGGACTACGCCGCCGGCGGCGTGGACTATACGCTGCGCGCGCCGTCCGTGGGAAGTGGTAGTACAGGCTCGGTTGAGTCCCAGCGCGGCACGCCCCAAAGCAACGAATGGGACAGGATACTGGACAAGGACGACGGATATATCAAAAACTGGAAGTATATGTTTTCGTGGGGACAAGATACTTATAGTGCTTTTTCGTCGGGCAGTGGCCGTGCGCTTCGCGGGTACTTTTCGGCCCGCCTCTGGTTCAGCAGCTATGCTACGGACTCCGGCCCGAGCGACGGTTTCCGCCCCGTCCTTGAAGTCCTGAACCCCGGCACGCTGGGCTCTAACGGGCTGAAAGCCGTTACCCTTGACCTTGGCGGCGGAAAATTGGGCGGCAGCACGGATACTATCCAGATCATTGTGAAAACCGGCGAGAGCTTTACCGCGCCTGCGTCCGAAGGTCTGACCCGCCCGGACGGAAATACAGGCAACTACTTTAAGTGGCGTGGCAGTGACGGTGAGCTCTACGCTCCGGACGATAACGTTCCGGCGGACGTAACCAAGCTGACGGCGCAGTTTGATGAGCAGTTTACCCTCGCTCCCGGTGGCACCTATTACTTTGACCTCTCCGGCGTGAGCATTCCCGGCACGGCAGATGACGCACTACCGGACAAAACAATGCACTATGTTCCCTTTACCTATGCCGGGACAGTGGACGCCTACAAGCTCACCTCTGCGATGGCAGCCACCGATGAGTACGCAGAGACGAACAAATATGCACACAGCCTGTTTGTGGCGGACTATACCGTAACGCATACGGTAAGCTGGGATGAGCTGAATGCCGGAAGGCTGATTTTCGGCAGGGACTACGCCGCCGGCGGCGTGGACTATATACTGCGCGCACCGTCCGTGGGGAGTGGTAGGATAGGCTCGGCTGAGTCCCAGCGTGGCACGCCCCCAAGCAACGAATGGGACAGGATACTGGACAAGAACGACGGATATATCAAAAACTGGTTCGGGATGTATTCCTGGGGGCAAGATACGTTAAGCACTCCGGCGTCGGACCGTGCGGCTCGCGGTTATTTCCCGCCCGGCGGCTGGAGTTCCGCACCTGCTTCGCACCAGGACGCTGTTGCCGGTTTCCGTCCCGTCCTTGAAGTCCTGAACCCCGGCTCACTGGGCTCTGACGGGCTGAAAGCCGTTACCCTGGACCTTGGCGGCGGCAAACTGGGCGATGAGAGCAGCATCCAGATTATCGTGGAAACCGGCAGCGTATTTACCGCACCTGCCTCCGACGGCCTGACCCGCCCCGACGGAAATACAGGGAATTACTTTATGTGGCGTGACAACGACGGCCAGCTCTACGCACCGGGCGATTATGTTCCGGCGGACGTCACCAAGCTCACGGCACAGTTTAATCTCCCAGAGCAGTTCACCCTCGCCCCCGGCGGCACCTATTACTTTGACCTCTCCGGTGCGGGCATCCCCGGCACGGCGAATGACGCACTGCCGGATGCTACCCTTCACTATGTTCCCTTTACCTACGCCGGGATGGTGAATGCCTACAAGCTCACATCAGCAATGGAAACCACCGAGGAGTATGCAGAGAAGAACAAATATGACCACAGCCTGTTTGTGGCGGAATACAATGTAACCCGTGCGGTAAGCTGGACCGACCTGAACACCGCAGGCCTGATTTTCGGCAAAGACTACACTTCCGACGGCGTGGACTATACGCTGCGTGCGCCGTCTGTGGGAAGCGCTAGTACAGGCGCGTATGATTTAGAACGCGGCACGCCCCAAAGCAACGAATGGGATAAGATACTGGACAAGGGCAGCGGATACATCCAAAACTGGAAAGAAATAGAATCCTGGGGGCAAGATATTAGGGAAAATTGGGATGCCAGTGCACACCGTGGGTACATGTCGGCCCGCTACTGGAATTGCAGCGCTGACACGCTCTCCCAGCCATACCAAGGATTCCGCCCCATCCTTGAGGTTCTGGGCCTTGACACGCTGGGCGATGACGGGCTGAAAGCCGTTACCCTGGACCTTGGCAGCGGTAAGCTGGGCGATGAGAGCAGCATACAGATTATCGTGGAAACCGGCAGCGCATTTACCGCACCTGCCTCCGACGGCCTGACCCGCCCCGACGGAAATACCGACAACTACTTTAAGTGGCTTGGCAGCGATGGCGAGCTCTACGAACCGGGAGATAACGTTTCGGCGGATGTAAGCAAGCTGACGGCGCAGTTTGCTCCCAGCAGCCATAGCGTGACCATCACCACGGACACCCTGCCGGACGGCAAGGTGGGCGAGACTTATAGTCAGACCCTGACTGCCGACGGCACCGCACCCATCACATGGAGCATCGAAAACGGCGGCCTGCCTACCGGTCTGAGCCTGAACAAGGACACCGGCGAGATCAGCGGCACGCCTACTGCGGATGGCACCGCCAAATTCACCGTTAAGGCGGAAAACAGCGTGGGCAGCGATACGAAGGAGCTGTCTATTACGATAACCAAGGCCGCGCCTGCCGAGTTTACCATCTCCGTGAAAACAGATGGAAACGGAACGGCTTCCGCATCTCTTGCAAAGGCTGCGGCCGGTACGGAAATCACTCTGAGCGCAACGCCCAACGAGGGCTACCACTTTAAGGAATGGAAGGTCGAATCGCCGACGGGACTTGTAATCACCAACAACAAATTCACCATGCCGAACAACAACGTGGAGGTCAAAGCAATTTTCGAGGAGGATACGCCTCCCGCGCCTACCGAGCATACCGTCACCGTGACCAGCGGCGGCAACGGAACGGCTTCCGCCTCTCCCTCAAAGGCTGTTGCCGGTGCGGAGATCACCCTGACCGCAACGCCCGACAAGGGCTATCACCTCAAGGAGTGGCAGGTTGAATCTCCGACAGGACTTGTAATCACCAACAACAAGTTCACCATGCCGGACAGCAATGTAGAGGTCAAGGCAATCTTCGAGGAGGATGCACCGCCTGCGCCTACCGATCCCGCCAAGCCCAACATCAGTGTCACAGGAGCCTACACCTACAATGGCTCTGTGCATACCGCGACCGTGAGCGGCTATGATCCCGCCACAATGGACATCTCCGGCAACACCGCCACGGACGCGGGC
>URKW01000117.1 GCA_900548615.1 uncultured Eubacteriales bacterium
CTAAAACGCCAGCTCTCGCATAACGAGAACTGGCGTTCTTTGACAGGCTGAAAAGATACCGCAGGGCTTTTGCCCTGCGGTATCTTTTTACTTCTGTTCATATTGCTGTTTGTATTCCGCCGCTTCCTCCCGGTACATGGCGGCGCTGGCGCGATTGGCGGCGATTTCCTCCGCCGTGACAGCCCGCCGTACCTTGGCAGGCATTCCCACCACCAGCGAGCCATCGGGGATCACGGCGTTCTGGGGCACCAGCGCTCCCGCGCCGATAATGCAGTTGCTGCCCACCACGGCGCCGTTCAGAACGATAGCGCCCATGCCCACCAGCGTATTGTCGCCCACGGTGCAGCTGTGGAGAATGGCGCTGTGGCCCACGGTGCAGCCGTCGCCCACATGCAGCGGCATGCCCCGCTCGATATGCAGCACGCAGTTATCCTGAATGTTGGTGCCCCGGCCAATGACGATCTCATCCAGCTCGGAGCGGATCACCGCGCCGAAGAACACGCTGCTCTCCGCGCCGATGCGGACATTGCCCACCACCGTGGCGGTAGGGGCGACGAAAACGGACTCGTGAATTTCCGGTATTTTCATGGTGCATTCTCCTTAATTTTATATGGTTTCAGAACATACTCAGCTGCTTGAACAGTGTGATCCAGAAAAACAGCGTGAAGAAGGACAACGCGGTGGACACCACCACGGCGCTGCCGGCCAGATGACTGTCGCAGCCCAGCTGCTGGGCCATGTTGAAGGAATTGACCGCAGTAGGCGCGGTGGTCATGGCCAGCAGCGTGACGAACTCAATATCCCGCAGGCCCAGCGCCATGGACAGCGTCAGGATCAATCCGGGAAACACCACCAGCCGCAGCCCCACGCACACCAGCAGCTCTTTCTTATAGGTCGCCAATTCCTGCGCCTCAAAGGACGCGCCCAACAGCAGCAGGATCAGCGGCGTGGCCGCGCTGTTCATCTTTCCGGCAAAGGACACCAGCACCTCCGGTAAGACGATATGCAGCGCCTGCATCAGCAGCCCCAGTATCGAGCCGATGATAAGGGGATTCTTCGCCACCGCCAGCAGCACCTCGCCCAGCTTGGGCTTGCCGCCCCGGAAGTACTCCAGCACCACCACCGACATCATGTTATAAAACGGCACCACAATGGCGATCATCAGCGCCGTTACGCCGAGATTGCCGCCGGGCAGCAGCTCCGCGGCGATAGGCAGGCCCAGCAGCACGAAGTTACTGCGGAAGGCCGCCTGGATCATCACACCCCGGCGCTCCGGCGCTTTCTCCGCCAGCAGCACAACGCCAAAGGCGACGACCGCCATTCCCAGTGCCATGCCCACCACAAACAGCACGTAGGGCAGGCGCACCGCCTGAGAAAAATCGGAGATGTAAATATTATAGAACAGCATCACCGGCATAAAGGTGTAAAACGTCACCTTATTGAACCGGCGCACCTCCTCCAGGCCGATCCAGCCCAGACGCTTGACGCCGTAACCAACGGCGATAATCAAAAACAACGGAACAATCGCTTCAAATGCGATCGATAATGCCTGCAAGACATCTCCTGCTTTCATATAGTATTTTGCCCCGCCATCATATCACGCTGTTTGCCGGATTGCAACCGTCATAATGCGACAAAAAGGGGAGCCGCGCTCCCCTTTTCATGCACAATATCTTTACGAAAGCTTCACGGCGCCGTGGTAGTCCACCGGAAGATCCCGCACCTGCCAGTGATGCTCCAGCGGGAAAACGGCACGCTCCATCCGGGCGGCGAAGCCCTCGTCACGGGTGACACACAGAATGGTAGGGCCTGCACCGCTGATGCACACGGCGCGGCAGCCGTTCTGATTGGCCAGCGCCTCGATCTTATCGTACTCCGGGATCAGGCGGCGGCGGTAGGGCTGGTGCAGCCGGTCCTGCAGGGAGGCGGCGATCAGCTCCTCGTCCCCCTGCTCGATAGCCCGCAGCAGCACCGCCAGAAAACCGGCGTTGCGCACCGCGTCGCTGTGGGACACCATGGAGGGCAGCACGCGCCGCGCCTCGTGGGTGCTGAGGGGGAAGTCCGGCGACAGCGCCACAAACCGCAGCTCCGGATGGGGCAGATACTCCACTGTGTACACCTGTCCGCCCAGCAGCATGGAAGCGGTCAGGCCGCCCAGCAGCGCCGGGGCCAGATTGTCGGGGTGACCCTCGATCTCCGTGGTCAGGGACAGCAGCTGCCGCTTGTCAAAGGGCTTGCCCGCCATGATGTTGGCCGCCATGGCGCCGGCGGCGATCAGCGCCGCCGAGGAGCCAAGGCCCCGGCACACGGGAATATCCGCCTGAATGTGGATATGCACCGGCGGCACGTCACTGCGGCGCAGCTCCCGCCACACCCGCTCATAGGCCACATAGGCCAGATTCTCCGTTGTCTGATACTGCTCGTCACAGCCGGAGAAGCTCAACCGCTCCGCCGGGGTAAAAGATAAGGTATTGTAAAGTCCCAGCGCGCAGCCCAGCACGTCAAACCCCGCCGCCAGATTAGCGGTGGTGGCCGGGACACGGATGGTCACTCGCTCCATACCGGTTCACCCGCTTTCTTCAAAATATACGCCAGCATATCCTCCCGGTCGATCACATCCCGGTGGCGGACGGCCTGCTGCCGCAGGCTGGCCAGATTGGGCGGCACGGGTACGCCGGTCAGGGCGTGGAGCCGCTCCATCACGGCGAATTCGTCATCCTCCGGCTGTTCGCCCAGTCCCTCCAGTACGGCGGCAGGGAACTTGTAGGGGGACGCGGTGGACAGTACCACCACAGGGTTATGGTCGGCGCAGGCGGCCTTATAATCCTGCGCCACCTGCCACGCCACCGCCGTGTGGGTATCCGCCAGATAGTGCTGCTCCTTCCACAGCCTGCCGATGGCCGCCTTGGTGGCGGCGTCGTCGCAGCAGCCGCTCCAGAACACGGACTGCATCTTCTCCAGCAGGGCGTCGGGCACCTGATAGACGCCCGTCTCCTTCAGCTGCGCCATCAGCTGCGCCACCAGCGCCGCATCGCCGCTCATGAGATACAGCAGCCGCTCCAGATTGCTGGACACCAGAATGTCCATGGAGGGAGATACCGTCTTATAGAAGGGGCGGTTGCGGTCATAGCGGCCGGTGCGCAGGAACTCCGTCAGCACGTTGTTGGCGTTGCTGGCGCAGACGAGCCGTCCCACCGGCAGCCCCAGTTCACGGGCAAAATAGCCCGCCAGAATATCACCGAAGTTGCCGGTCGGCACGGCGAAATCCACCTTGTCGCCCACTTTGACGCGGCCCATGCGGCACAGGTCGGCGTAGGCGCGGAAGTAATACACCACCTGCGGAGCCAGCCGCCCAATGTTGATGGAATTGGCGGAGGACAGGCGCACGCCCTTCCCCTCCAGCAGCTTCTGCCGCTCCACGGCGGCGAAGATCTCCTTCACGCCGGTCTGGGCATCGTCGAAGTTGCCCCGAACGGCGCACACGCACACGTTGCGGCCCAGCTGGCTTTCCATCTGCCGCTGCTGCACGGCGCTGACGCCGCCATAGGGATAGAACACGATGATCTTCGTGCCCGACACGTCCTGAAAGCCCGCCATGGCGGCCTTTCCCGTGTCGCCGCTGGTGGCGGTCAGGATCAGGATCTCGTCCTCTACGCCGCACTTCTCCCGCGCCGCCGTCATCAGCCGGGGCAGCATGCTGAGGGCCACGTCCTTAAAGGCGCTGGTGGGGCCGCGGAACAGCTCCAGCACCGCGTCCTCCCCTACAGGAACGGTGGGGGTCAGGTCGGGCGTTTCAAACTTTCCCGCATAGGCGGCGTGAACCAGCTTGTCCATCTCCTCTTTATCATAAGACGGCAGCAGCGCCGCCAGAATCTCACGGGCCATGGACAGGGTATCCAGCTGCAAAACAGCCTGCCAGTCCAGCTTCACCTGCGCCAGCGACGGCATGGTGTACAGTCCGCCGTCAGGGGCAAGGCCCTGCAGTACCGCCTGCGCCGCCGTGGCGTGCAGCTCCGGGTTCCGTGTGCTCTGATATTCCATCATGGGATTGACCTCCGTGTAATTTCTCCAAAAATTTTCTCGAAAAAAGCAAAAATTTCGCCTTGCATTTTCATGATGGTTATGATATATTGTTTCCCATAAAAAGTCAAGTGTTTTTTATTCAAAGACAAATTACCATATATTGTCTTTTTGTCTCCCATAGAAAACACTTTGCACCCAACGAAAGGACTGTTGATATGTTAAAAGTAGCAAAATTCGGCGGCTCTTCCATGGCCGACGCCGTGCAATTTGCCAAAGTCAAGGCCATTGTAGAGGCTGACGACGCCCGCCGCGTCATCGTCGTGTCCGCCCCCGGCAAACGGTACAAGGACGATCACAAGGTGACGGATCTCTTATATTTGTGCAGCGCCCACCTGAAATACGGCGTCAGCTGCGAGAAAATTTTCGCCCTGATCCGCCAGCGGTATCAGCAGATCGCCGACGACTGCGGCCTGTCCCTCGATCTGGCGGCGGAGTTCGACGCTCTGTGGCAGCGGATGTGCAGCGGTGAAGCGGACGAGGAGTATCTGGCCTCTCGCGGCGAATATTTCGCCGCCCGGCTGATGGCAGAGTATCTGGGCTATACCTTTTTGGACGCGGCGCTGTGGCTGCGGTTCAAGTTTGACGGCACGGTGGATCAGGAAGCCAGCTATGAGGCGCTGCGGAAGGCGGCGGACGGCCAGCGGGTGGTGATCCCCGGCTTCTACGGGGCTATGCCCGACGGCCGGGTGGTGACCCTGACCCGCGGCGGCAGCGACATCACCGGCGCGCTGGCAGCGGCGGCGCTGGACGCCGACGTATATGAGAACTGGACGGACGTATCCGGTATCCTGATGGCCGATCCCCGCATCGTGGAGAACCCCGCCCCCATCCGCCGCGTCACCTACAGCGAGCTACGGGAGCTGAGCTATCTGGGCGCGCAGGTGCTGCACGAGGGCACAGTGTTCCCCGTCCGGGAAAAGAACATTCCCCTGAACATCCGCAACACCAACGATCCCGCCCACGACGGCACCATGATCCTCAGCAGCATCGACGACGAGGAGCAGGACGAAAGCTTCATTACCGGTATCGCCGGCAAAAAGGGCTTCTCCATCATCACCATCGCCAAGAGCGGCATGTCCTCGGAGCCCGGCTCTCTGCTGAAGCTGCTGTCCATTCTGGCCAAGCATCAGGTAAACGTGGAGTACGCGCCCTCCGGTATCGACACCGTGTCGCTGGTGGTGGAGGCCACCAAGGCCGCCCCGTGCCTGTACAGTATGCTGGGCGAGATTCAGCAGGAGGTGCAGCCCGACACCATCAAAGTGACGGAGCACATCGCCGTGGTGGCGGCGGTAGGCCGGAAGATGGCGTACCGTCTGGGCGTGTCCGGTAAGATCTTCAGCAAGCTGGGCGAGCACGGCGTCAACATTCGTATGATAACGCAGGGCCCGGAGGAATTGAACATTATCGTGGGCGTAGAGGAAAGGGATTTTGAGCAGGCCATTCGTGTCCTGTATGACAGCTTTGTAAAGGAGGAAGTTGCAAAATGAAGCAGTTTAAGGTAGGTATTCTGGGCGCTACCGGCGCGGTAGGCCGCGAGATGATGAAGATTCTGGAGGAGCGCAAGTTCCCCGTGGCGGAGCTGCGGCCCATCGCCAGTGAGCGCAGCGCAGGCACGAAGCTGCCCTTTAACGGCGGCGAGGTAGAAGTGGTCGCCGCTGCCGACAGCGCCTTCGAGGGTCTGGATCTGGTGCTGGGCGCGGCGGAAAACGACATTGCCAAGCAGTACGCGTCCGCCATCGTCAAGGCCGGTGCGGTATTCGTGGACAACTCCAGCGCCTTCCGTCTGGACAAGGACGTGCCGCTGGTGATCCCGGAGATCAACCCCGAGGACGTGAAGTGGCACAAGGGCATCATCTCCAACCCCAACT
>URKW01000118.1 GCA_900548615.1 uncultured Eubacteriales bacterium
TCTCCACCCAAAATGGGGGGGAAGGTCATTGTGCGGGGGGGCCAGCCGCAGATGCTTCACATATTTGCCGTAAAACTCCGGAAACGCCAGCGGCTCCGGCGCGGAGGAATTGGGGAAGGCGTACCGCCCGTCCTCGCACCGCCGCACCAGCACATAGTGGCGGGAGTGGCCCGTGTGATACCACAGGATGCCCGCCGGGGCGTTTTTCAGGTCGCGGTAGCGCACCCCCGTGATCCTCATGCCGAAGCGGTACACGCCCCGGCACAGGTGGCCGATGGTGGTGCCCATCACGGCGCCCAGAAACACGCCCCGGTGGAAGTACTGCCACACCTCCGACTCGCGCACCGGCAGGCCGAAGAACCGGGCGGCATTGTACACCGCCAGAAAGCCGCAGCCTGCCCTGGCCACCGTACGGCGGCCGTAGGGCACGTCCGTCATCAGGCTCTGGCGAACCAGATAGCCGTTTTCGTCCCGGCAGCGGGCGGGAATGCTGTCCATACGCCGTCCTCCTTACTTCCGCTTCTCCAGCGCCTTCTGTCCCGCCTGATAGAGACTTCCGGCGGTCTCCTTCAGCGTCTCCGCCGTGCCCTTCAGACCGGCCTCTGCCGAGCGCAGCACCTCGTCCCTCACGTCCGTCACCAGACGGCGCAGCACCTCCGACACGATGCCCTTGTTCTTCTCGTCGGCGGCCAGCAGCCGGAGAATGTCCTTCTGCCTGACCTCCTCCAGCGACCGCAGCTTGCCGCCCTGGGTCAGCATGTCGTACAGGGATTCGGAGAACTCCTCCCGCTCCTGACGGCTCATGGAGGCGATCCACTGGCGCAGCACGTCGTCGGAGGCCTTGCCCAGCTCCGAGCGCTCCGAACACCGGACGAACTGCCGTCCCTGTACCGTCCATGTCAGCGGCTCGTGCTGCATGACGGCGCGGCTGCTGCTGGCCACCACGGTGTAGTCCTCGGTGTGCTCCAGCAGCACCCCCACGATGGAGGAGGCGGGGATATAGGTGTGGAGCTTCGCCGCCACCCGGCGGTACTCCTCCGTGTCGGTCACGTCCTTGCGGAAGCCGGGCCCGTCGTTGTTATAGGCGTCCAGCAGACGGGTGCGCTGCAATGCGCCGTCGATGTGCAGCGCGGCGTAGGCCGCCAGATTGCCGCCCTTGGAGTGGCCGCCGATCCGCAGCGGACGGTCGGGGCAGTGCCGCGCCATGTCCTCCACGTAGGCCACCGCGCCGGTCTGGGCGGGCACCGCGTCCATGAAGCTGAGGTTCAGGTTCTCCTTCCAGCCCACCAGCGACCGGTCGGTGCCCATAAAGGCGCAGAACAGCGTGCCGTCCGGGATCAGGAAGGACACCGCGTCCAGCTGCATCTCCTTTTCCTCGTCCCGCACCGCCTCATAGCCCAGCATCCGCACGCCGCCGAACCGCTGGGACTCCGCCGCCAGACGCATCAGGGGGATGTAGTCGTTGGGGGACAGCCCTTGCTGCTCGTCCTCCGCCGTCATGCGGGCGACCACGTCGCCCAGCGGCACGGCCTTGTCCGCCTCGCGGCTTTTCAGCTCCGGAAAGCGGCGGAAGTTCAGGTAGGCGATGATGCACAGCACCAGATTGTCCACCTCGTTAAAGCTGTCCTGGGCGAAGGTCAGGTCGCCCCGCCAGCGCAGATAGTCGAACACCGTGGTTTCCACGGTTTTTTCATTTTTGTCCATGGCGTTCTCCTTTGTTTGTTGATGGGGGATAGTATCCGTCGATGGGATGTTTCCCGCCGATTTGGTATAGTATACCACACCCGCCCAGCGGAAGCAAGCGATGGGTGGGGGAGTGATTCCGTAGGGGAGGGGCTCTGCCCCTCCCTTGGCTCTCCCTTTGGGAGAGCTGTCACCGCAGGTGACTGAGAGGGCATCCAAGATAGTGTGGTGTAAGTCCGGATAGATGCTACAGCAGCATAGCCGCTGAGATCGGAACTAAAAGATGATGCGGTGCAAACCAAGATGGATGCTACAGCGGCATAGCCGCTGTGATCGACACTAAAAATATGCCACTGGCATATTTTCTTAACGTGTCGACCCTCTCCGTCCTCGCTGCGCTCGGCCACCTCTCCCAAAGGGGGAGGCAAGGGCTGACCCCTACAAAAACACCCTACCATTTTTCTTCAAATAACCTATTGACACGGTAGGCAATTCGTGTTATCATCCAATTAACCTACAAAACAAGTGGGCAAAAGCCCGCAAGAGTGATAGAATATACGAGGAGGAACGCCATGCAGATCTATGCAGATAACGCGGCCACCACCAAAATGAGCCGCACGGCCATCGACGCGATGCTGCCCTATATGGAAACCTATTACGGAAACCCCTCCAGCCTGCACACCGTTGGCCAGCAGGCGGCGGAGGCGCTGATGACCGCCCGCCAGACCGTGGCTGCCTGTCTGGGCTGCCAGCCCCGGGAGATCACCTTTACCTCCGGCGGCAGCGAGGCCGACAATCAGGCTCTTGTCTCCGCCGCCCGTATCGGCGAGCGGAAGGGCAGGAAGCACATCATCTCCACCGCCTTCGAGCATCACGCCATCCTGCACACCCTGAAGAAGCTGGAAAAAGAGGGCTTCGACGTGCAGCTGCTGGACGTGGGCCCCACCGGCACCGTCACCGCTCAGCAGGTGGCTGACGCCATCCGGGAGGACACCTGCCTTGTCACCATCATGTACGCCAACAACGAGATCGGCTCCATCCTGCCCATCCCGGAGATCGGCGCGGTGTGCAGGGAGAAGGGCGTGCTGTTCCACACCGACGCGGTGCAGGCGGCGGGCCACCTGCACATTGACGTGAAGGCCCAGAATATTGACATGCTGTCTCTCTCCGCCCACAAGTTCCACGGCCCCAAGGGCGTGGGCGTGCTGTACGCCCGTCAGGGCATCCCCCTCACCAACATCATCGAGGGCGGCGCTCAGGAGCGGGGCAAGCGGGCCGGCACCGAGAACATCCCCGGCATCGTGTCCATGGCCGCCGCGCTGCAAGAGGCCTGCGCCCACATCGACGAGAACGCCGCCAAGGTGTCCGCCCTGCGGGACAAGCTGATGGCAGGACTCTCTCAAATCCCCCATTCCGCCCTCAACGGCGACCCCGTCCACCGGCTGCCCGGCAACGTGAATTTCTGCTTCGAGGGCATCGAGGGCGAGAGCCTGCTGCTCCTGCTGGACGCCAAGGGCATCTGCGCCAGCTCCGGCAGCGCCTGCACCAGCGGTTCGCTGGACCCCAGCCACGTGCTGCTGGCCATCGGCCGTCCCCACGAGGTGGCCCACGGCTCGCTGCGCTTGAGCCTGTGCGAGTGGAACACCCAGGAGGAAGTGGATTACATGCTGCAGGTCATCCCCGAGGTGGTGGCCTACCTGCGGAGCATGTCCCCCGTGTGGAAGGAGCTGCTCTCCGGCCAGCGGCAGTTTATGCTTTAATATAATGTAAGGAGGATCATATCATGGCTCTTTATACCGATATTGTAATGGATCACTTTATGCACCCCCGGAACGTGGGCGAGATCCCCAACGCCGACGGCGTGGGCGAGGTGGGCAACGCCAAGTGCGGCGACATTATGAAGATGTACCTGAAGATCAACGGCAACGTCATCGAGGACGTGAAGTTCGAGACTTTCGGCTGCGGCAGCGCCATCGCCTCCAGTTCCATGGCCACCGAGCTCATCAAGGGCAAAACCATCGACGAGGCGCTGGCCGTCACCAACAAGCAGGTGGTGGACGCGCTGGGCGGCCTGCCTGCCCACAAGCTGCATTGCAGCGTGCTGGCGGAGGAGTCCATCAAATCCGCCGTGAAGGACTACTACGACCGCAATAACATCCCCTACGACAAGAGCGAATTCCCCGACTGCGACGACTGCGAAGCCTGCCGCATGGTGTGAAACCGGAAAAGCCACCCGCAAGGGTGGCTTTTTGCTTGGGGAAATAGGCGGGTCAGACGCAGGAGCTACGTTAAACGGTCGCAGGGGCGGGCGACTCTGCCCGCCCTTGTCCCCCTTGTGTAAAGGGGGCTGTCAGCGCCCTGCGCTGACTGGGGGATTGTCGTTTACATGACAACCCATCCGTCAACGCTTTGCGTTGACACCTCTCATTACACAGGGGAGGCTTTGGTTACGGATTGCCACGTCGGGCTTACGCCCTCCTCGCAATGACAGAAATGGGGCGGACAGAGTCGTCCGCCCCTACACACTGTTTATCGATAGAGTGTTCGTAGGGCGGGGCCAATGTGCCCCACCGTCGATGGTGCGTCGAATATCACGCGGCGGGCCACACGGGGCCCGCCCTACGGTGTGGTGCGGTAGACGGCCCCTACACATTTCGCAGCATGTCCAGCGGATCATCCTGCGGTCTTACCGCCGCTTCGGTGCGGGGCGGCGCCATGGGACGTGACATGCAGAAATACCGCGTTTCGTCGGCGATGTGATCCTCCTGTCGGGTGTCCACATCCTCGGCGTCGGTGTCGCTGTACAGCAGGGCGGGCACCGTCCGCAGAAAGCCCCGGCAGGTGTCGAACACGTACATCCCCGGATACCCCTCCGCGTCAAAGGCAAGGCGGTAGTGCAGCTGCATCCAGCCCGCCACCCGCCGGTTGTCGCCCCGCTGAAAGTAAAGGCGGTATTTCAGCGCCGTTTCATACACGCTCTCACCCCGGCTGGCGTCCCAGATGGCGGGATCGGCCACGCCGGTGATGGTGCGTCCCCGCAGGTAGGGGTGCTCGTTCTCGATGCGGCGGATCTCCGCGAACTGCCTGTCCGGCGTCCACAGCACACCCTCGTTGGGGGTGGAGGTGCAGCCGTACAGCTCCAGAATGCGGTACAGCACGCCGTCGTGATCCACCGCCCACCAGCCGCAGGAAAAGGGCTTGGCGTAGCCGAAGTCGTAGCTGCGGTACACCCGCCACTCCCGGGGAATGTCGAAGGCCGGGATCACGTGGGTAAAGCGGCGGTCGGCGTAGTGGGTGGGATCGTCGGTGAACTCGCTGAACACCTGCCCCTGAAAGATATCCCACCGGCCCTCCAGCCATGCCTGACGCAGCCGGCGGGGCAGCGCCTCCAGCTGCTTCAGATAGTCGGGCTGCGCCGCCAGCAGCGCCTTGTTGTCGGTGACACGGGCGGGGATGAACACGTAGTCGTCGGGGTTCTCGCCGGGCTCGAAGCGCCGGTCGATAAACAGCCGCTTGATGTAGCTGTGGCCGGGGCCGCCGGGGTTGCAGGTGTAGTAAATGCGCTTGGGGAAGTCGTTGACGCCCCGCAGACAGGCGGCGAACTGCCGCATCCACTGCTCCCGCAGCTGGGTGCACTCGTCTAGAAAGATCACGTCGTACTCCGCGCCCTGATAGCGATCCATGTCGCCGTCGCTGGCGCAGTAGCCGAACTCCAGCGTGGAGCCGTTGAGAAAGGTGAAGGTGCGGGTGGTGGCCTTGTACTCGGCCACCTGGGCCAGCTGAGGCCGCAGGATGCGGATGTGGTTGCTCTCCAGCTCCTGATAGGTGCGCCGGACGATCAGCAGCCGGATCCCCGCGTAGCCCAGCGCCAGCAGAATGGCCTTGGTGCGGACGGCCCAGCTTTTGCCGCCGCCACGCGCTCCGCCGAAGGCGATGTATTTGGCGGTGCATTCCAGAAAGCGCTGCTGCTTTTCGTTGGGATAGGACAGGGTCAGTCGAATGGGTTCGGACATTGAGAAAGCCTCCTTTGGGTGATGGGGGGACAAATAACCGGGTGTAGTGGAACTTCGTAGGGCGGGGCGGTTCTGTTGCGGTGTCCAAAATTTCTGCGCTGCCTTACGGCGGGCGCTTTGAAATTTGACCCCCGGCACTCGAGCAGGACAA
>URKW01000119.1 GCA_900548615.1 uncultured Eubacteriales bacterium
ACTTCACGGCAGAAACGGCAGAGGAGCAGTACCTGAAATCCGGCTCCAGCTGCACAGAGAAAGCGGTCTACTACAAGTCCTGCACGGTTTGCGGCCTGAGCTCCAAGGGTACGGCCAGCGAGGACACCTTTGAATCCGGCAGCGTTCTGGGCCATGAATGGGGCGCATGGACATCCAACGGCAATGTCACCCACACCCGCGTCTGCTCCCGCGACGCCAGCCACACCGAGACGGAAAACTGCTCCGGCGGCGAAGCCACCTGCATTGCCAAGGCAAAATGCAATGTCTGCAAGGCCGAGTACGGCGAAACGAACCCCGGCAACCACGCCGGAACACTGGGTGAGTGGCAGAGTGACGGAAACAACCACTGGAAAGAGTATTCCTGCTGTAGGGTAAATGATGAAGAGGATCCCCATGATTGGGACAATGGCAAGGTAACGACACAACCTACCTGTACAAATGCGGGCGAAAAAACATTTACCTGTAACGAATGCGGCAGGAAAAAGACAGAGCAAATCGACGCCACCGGCCACAGCTGGAAACAGGAGTGGAACTCCGACGAGACGCATCACTGGCATGAGTGCGCCAACGGCTGCGATGCGAAGGATGCCTATGCGGAGCACGCCGACGCCGACAAGAACCACGTCTGCGATACCTGCGGCAAGGTGCTGAGCGAGTGCGCCGACGACAACAAGGATCACAAGTGCGACTACTGCGGCAAGGTGCTGAGCGTGTGCGCGGATGACAACAAGGATCACAAGTGCGACTACTGCGGCAAGGTGCTGAGCGTGTGCGCCGACACCGACAAGGATCACAAGTGCGACTACTGCGGCAAGGTGCTGAGTGAGTGCGCCGACACCGACAAGGATCACAAGTGCGACTACTGCGGCAAGGTGCTGAGTGAATGCGCCGACGACAACAAGGATCACAAGTGTGACTACTGCGGCAAGGTGCTGAGTGAATGCGCCGACGACAACAAGGATCACAAGTGTGATTACTGCGGCAAGGTACTGAGCGAGTGCGCGGATGACAACAAGGATCACAAGTGTGATTACTGCGGCAAGACCATCTCCAACCACACCGGCGGCACGGCGGACTGCTGCCACAAGGCGGTGTGCGAGATCTGCGGCAAGGCGTATGGCGGGCTCGACCCCGACAACCATACCGACCTGAAGCACTTCCCCGCCCAAAGGGCCACCATACTGCGGGAGGGCAATATCGAGTATTGGTATTGCTCCGGCTGCGGCAAGTACTATAAGGATGCCGAAGCTACCATCGAGATCACGCAGGAGGACACCGTGATCCCCAAGGTGAAGCGCGACAACAGCGGCATTCCCTCCCACGGCGGCGAGACTGGCAAGACGGACAAGGACGATAAGACCGTCCAGTCCGTCAAAACCGGCGACGCGGGCGTTGCCCTGTACGGTGCTATGGCGCTGCTGAGCCTGACCGGCGGCGCGTGGATCGTCGGGAAGAAGAGAAGATCATAACACAAAAACGCTCCCCTACCGGGGGAGCGTTTTTCTTGCCTCCCCTGTGTAAGGGGAGGCGTCAAAAATCTTTGATTTTTGACGGAGGGGTTGTCACATGACGGACAATTCCCCAGTCAGCTTTGCTGACAGCCCCCTTTACACAAGGGGGGCGAATTACGAATTCCCACGCCAGTGTTCGCACTGGCTCGGAATGACAGAGCTTGTTGCTTTTCATCTTGCCGCTGCCGCCCAGTGGTTATCCACCAGCTTATCGAAATCCACCCACTGGTCATCAGTCAGCTCGCCCGCCTGGGTCATGACCGTCTCCAGCCGCTCCAGCGCCGCCTTCTCCATGGTCAGGGGCGTGTTCCACGCGCCGATCTCCCGGTGGCGGGCGGTGACGGCCTCCAGCGTGTCAAGGCTGGTGTCGGGGAACTGGCCGATGATGGCCTCGGCCACCTCCCGGTCGGTGTGGGAATCCACCCAATCCAGCGCCTTGGCAATGGCGCGGCAGAAGGCGGCGATCACGTCGTCATGCTCCGCTGTGTAGCTCTGGGACGCGAAATAGGCGGTATAGGGGATCGCGCCGCTCTCCGCACCGATGGAGCAGAGGATATACCCCTCGCCGGAGGTGACCACCTGCGTGGCGGCAGGCTCAAACAGCGTCACATAGTCTCCCTGCCCGCCGGTAAAGGCCCCGGCCATCATGTTGAACTGCACGCTGGTGTCCACGATCACGTCCTTCTGGGGCTCCAGACCGTGCTGGCGCAGCACGTATTCCAGCGTCATCTCCGGCACGCCGCCCTTCCGGCCGCCGATGATGGTCTTGCCCCGCAGATCCTCCCAGTTAAAGGAAACGTCCTCCCGGCCCATCAGGAACGCGCCGTCGCAGGCTGTCAGCTGGCCGAACACCACCGGATGATCGTCCTTGCCCTGATTGTAAATGTAGATGCAGCTCTCCGGCCCCGCCAGACCGATGTCGCTCTGTCCGGAGACCACGGCGGTCATCACCTTGTCGGCCCCGCCGCCGTTGGTCAGCTCAATGGCAAGGCCCTCCTCGGCGAAGAAGCCCAGTTCCATGGCCACATACTGCGGCGCGTAGAACACAGAATGGGTCACTTCGTTCAGGCGTACCGTGGTCAGTTCCGCCTCTGCTGTCCCCGTGCCGCAGCCGCAGAGCAGCGGCAGCAGCATCAGGGCGGCCAGCACCGGTGCGAAGATCTTTTTCATGCTTTTACCCCCAATAAATGATACAGTATTTTTTCCACCCACAGCACCAGCCGGTACATGACCACCGCGGCCACCAGCAGAAGCAGCACGCTGGTCATCACCAGATCCATGTTGAACACCTGGGAGCCATAAACGATCAGATACCCAAGACCGGCCCGTGAGACAAGAAACTCGCCCATGATAACGCCTACCCACGAAAGGCCCACGTTGACCTTCAGGGTGTTCAGCAGCGTGGCGTAGTTGGCGGGAAACACCAGCATCCGCAAAAGCTGCCAGCGGCTGGCGCCCATGGCGGCCATCAGCCGGGTCTTCTGGGCGTCCGTGGCGCGGAAGCCCTCGTACATGTTGAGAATGGTGACGATCAGCGAGATAGCCAGCGTCATGACGATGATGGCGCCGGTTCCGGCGCCCATCCAGACGATGAAGATGGGGCCGAGGGCTGTTTTCGGCAGCGCGTTCAGCACCACCAGATACGGATCCAGCACACGGCTCAGGGTGGGCCACCACCACATGGCCACGGCCACCACCGTTCCGGCGGCGGTGCCCAGCAGGAAGCCCACTGCCGTCTCCCAGCAGGAGACGCCTACGTGCAGCAGTACGTCACCGCTGCGGCACAGGCTCAGAAACGTGGCGGCGATGCGGCTGGGACTGCTGACCAGAAAGCCGTCGCTGAGACCGACGCGGCAGCTCAGCTCCCAGAAGGCGAAGAAGCCCACTAAAATTGCCAGCTGCCACAGCCGCACCCGGCGGCTCTGCCGCCGCACATCCCGCAGATACATCGCCCGCTTGGGCGACACGGCAGGTTCAATCATGCAGCTCCAGCTCCTTCCATATGGCATCGAAATACCGGGGAAAGGCGGGATTTTCCCGCCGCTTCATGGGATCCATCTGCCGCAGCTCTCCCATGTCGAACACCGCCTTGACCGTGGCGGGCCGCCGGGACAGCACCACCACCCGATCCGACATGCTGACGGCCTCGGAAATGTCGTGGGTCACCAGCAGGGCGGTCTTGCCCTCGGAGCGGATGATGCGCCAGATATCGCCGGATACCGCCAGCCGGGTCTGATAGTCCAGCGCCGAGAAGGGTTCATCCAGCAGCAGGATATCCGGGCCTGTGGCCAGCGTGCGGATCAGGGCGCACCGCTGCCGCATGCCGCCGGACAGCTGGTCGGGCCGCTTGACGGCGAATTCCGACAGGTCGTAGCGCTTCAACAGCGTTTCCACGTGGTCGCGGTGGGCCGGGTCGCGGTCGCGGCGGATCTGTAGCCCCAGCATCACATTGTCCCGGATGGAGCGCCATTCAAACAGCTGATCCCGCTGGGGCATGAAGCCCATCCGGCCGCTGGCGCCCGTCACCGGCTGGCCGTACAGCGACACCGCGCCGCCGTCCAGCGTCTCCAGTCCCGCCAGCACGCCCAGCAGCGTGGATTTTCCGCAGCCGGAGGGCCCCACGATGCTGACGAATTCCCCCTCCGCCACATCAAAGGATACGCCGCCCAGCGCTTCCACCTCGCCATTGCGGGCCTGATAGGTCAGGGCGGCGTCCCGGATCGAGATGATGTTGTTCATATGTGCCTCCCTTTTTCGTCCATAAGACCTTGCGGGAGAGATGCCTCTCCCTGCATCAGTATACGGCGGGGGTGCGGGATTGGTTCCTCGTTGACTTTTTGCCGCTGCTGGTGTACCATAGGAGCACAGTATATAAGAAGGAGGACGTCCCCATGAAGAAGATCATTTCCACCACCAACGCGCCCGCCGCCATCGGCCCCTATTCCCAGGCCATCGACTGTGGCACTTTTGTTGTCACCTCCGGTCAGGTGCCCTTTGATCCCGCTACCGGCGAGTTCGTCCCCGGCGGCATCACCGAGCAGACCCGTCAGGTGCTGACCAATATCAAGGCCATTCTGACCGAGGCCGGCCTGACCATGGACAACGTGGTCAAGACCACCGTGTTCCTGCAGAATATGGGCGATTTCGCCGCCATGAACGCGGTGTACGCCGAGTTCTTTACCGAGGGTCAGTATCCCGCCCGCTCCGCTGTGGAGGTCGGAGCGCTGCCCAAGGGCGCTCTGGTGGAGATCGAGACCATCTGCGTCAAGTAAGCGATACAAGTATAAAGGAAATCCTCTGCTTTGCGGAGGATTTCCTTTATACTTGTACTGTTAGTAAAACTGTCATGCATTATAATATTCTGTAGCTTTACTTTTCTTGTTAAATATTCTACTATACAGTCACAGAGTAAAAAACACTACAAAATATGTGTTAAGGAGGAAACTACCATGAAAAACATTTCTACTTACGTTATGATCTCCATCGTCTCCCTCGTGCTGGTGGTGGCGACCGCCTTTTTGATGACTGCTGCCGACGCGCCTATCCGTGAAGCCGGCGGATATCTGCCCATGCTGTTGGGTGCGGTATTCACCTGGAGCACGGCCAAGGCCAATCTGATGGAGCGCGACCGCGAAGTTCGCCGCAATGCTCGTACCGCCTTCACCCCCAGCCACGCCGCCGCGTAACGCTGATCCGGAAATTGTTTTCTCTCTCAAATAAAGAAGGAAGGATACGGAATGTGTCCTTCCTTCTCAGTCTGTCAAAAAAGCTTCGCAGAATTCGCGCCCGTTATGGCGGCGAACAAGTTGAATCATTTTTGCCGCGTCGGTGCGTTAAGAAAATATGCCGGTGGCATATTTTTAGCATCCGATCTCGGCGGCTGTGCCGCCGTAGCATCCGTCTTGATTTTTGCCGCACTCCAGTAGAAAAAGCGCGGGTCGGAGCGATTCCTAATTTTGTCAAAAAAGGGCTATGCCCTTTTTTGACAAGCTCAAACAGGAAAGACACGTCAGCGACGTGTCTTTCCTGTCAGCCTGTCAAAAAACTACCCAAACGCCCCTGTTTCTGCTATAATAGAGGAAAC
>URKW01000120.1 GCA_900548615.1 uncultured Eubacteriales bacterium
CGGTGGCATATTTTTAGTGTCGATCTCGGCGGCTATGCCGCCGTAGCATCCATCTTGGCTTCCCCCGCACTGTCAAGAAACGGATTGCCACGCCAGTGTGAGCACTGGCTCGCAATGACAGGCTTTCATGCCGGCTGTTTTAATCCTCCAGAATCTCCAGTTCCCTCTCGTCCACCTTGCGCAGCTTCTTCTTGCTGACCAGCTCGTACATGCAGGGCACCACGAACAGCGTCATCAGCGTGGCGTACAGCAGTCCGCCGATGCACACCAGCGCCACCGGCTGGATCAGAGACGTACCGGCGTTTTTATCCAGCGCCGTGACGATCAGACCCAGAATGGTGGTCAGGGAGGTCATGAGGATGGGCCGCAGGCGGGTGACGCCGGCGTCGATGATGGCGTCGCGGCGCTCCATGCCCGCCAGACGCTGCTGGTTGATGTAGTCCACCAGCACGATGCCGTTGTTGACGATGATGCCCACCAGCATGACGAAGCCGATCAGGGCGATGACGCTCATCTCCGTGCCCGTCAGCAGCAGGGCCAGGAAGCCGCCGGTGAAGGCCAGCGGAATGGTGAACATGACGATGAAGGGCTCACGCAGGGACTGGAACTGGGCCACCATGACGAAGTACACCAGCACGATGCCCAGCAGCAGCATCAGCATCACCTGACCCATGGCGTCCATGATCTGCTCATTCTCGCCGTTGAACTCGATGGACGCGCCCTCCGGCAGCTCCATGGCGTTCACGGCCTTGGTCACCTGATCGGACACCAGGGTGACGTTATTGCCCTCGGCGATGGCGGCGGTAACGGTGACGCAGCGGCGCTGCTGATCCCGGTTGATGGTGTTCAGACTGACGGTCTTTTCCACCGTGGCAACATCCTTCAGCAGGAAGCTGCTGTCCGTATCCTCGTCGCCGCTGCCGGACAGGGACGACAGGGAGGAGGACGAAGAACTGCTGCCGCCGCTCATGGCGGAGGACATGGTGCTGTCGGGGTCGATCTTCAGCTCCGGCAGCGTCTCCACGGTGTAATTGCTGCTTTCATCCTGCTGGATGATCAGCTGCATGGAGGAATCGTCCAGTTCCATCTCCGTGCCGGAGGTGCTGGTGTTCAGGGCGGCGGCCACCTGCATGTAGATCTGGGCTACGGTCATGCCGTGCTCCATGGCCTTGGTGCGGTCCACCGTCACGTGCAGCGCCTGCGCCGCGTCCTCCAGACCGTCGGACACGTCGGCGGTGCCCTCCACCTGCCCGATGCGGGCGGCGATGGCCTTGGCGGTGGATTGCAGCGTCTCCATATCCTCGCTGTACACCGTCAGGGACACGCCGCTGCCGGTGACGTAGCTCATCATGCCGGACATGACGTTGGCCGCGGTGACGGTGCAGTCCATGTCGGCGCACAGGGCCTCGATCTCCTTGCCCACGCTGTTGCCGGAGTAGTCGTCCGGCAGGGTGATGTAGATCTCCGCGTCATACTCGCCGCCGGAGGAGGACATCAGGCTCATGCCGCTGTTGCCCTGGATCATGGCGCCCACGGCGTCCACGCCCTCGATGGTCATGCAGCGGCGGGCCACCTCGTCGGTGTAGGCCACAGCGTCCTCGCGGGTGCAGTCCTCCGGCATGGCAACGGTAACGCTGACGCTGTTCATATCCATATCCGGCATGAAGCTGAAGCCCCGGCTCAGCGTGACCGCGCAGGTCAGCACCAGCAGCGCCACCGCGCCGCCCAGCACCGCCGCCTTGTGGTTCAGCGACCAGAGGATGGCCTTTTTGTAGGCGGGGTAAATTTTATCCAGCAGGCCCGGCTTCTGCTCCAGCGGACGCTGGAGCATGCCGCTGGCCATGGAGGGCACCAGCGTCAGCGCCACCAGAAGGCTGGCCAGCAGGGAATAGGTGATGGTCAGGGCCAGATCGGTGAACATCTGGCGGGTCAGGCCCTCCACAAACACAATGGGGGCGAACACGCACACGGTGGTCAGGGTACTGGCGGCGATAGCGCCCAGCACCTGCTGGGCGCCGGACACGGCGGCCTGCACCACCGTGGCGCCCCTGGCGCGGAGCCGGTAGATATTCTCAATGACCACCACGGAGTTATCCACCAGCATGCCCACCGCTACCAGCAGGCCGCTGAGGGAGATCATATTGATGGTAACACCGGTGAAGTACATCAGCACCACCGCGAAGATCACGCTGGTGGGGATGGAGATCAGGGTGATGAGGGTGGGCCGCCAGTCACGCAGGAACAGGAACAGCACCACCACGGAGAACAGCGCGCCCCACAGCAGGGAGGAGACGATGGTATCCACGATCAGGTGGATATAGTCGCCCTGATCCATCAGGGGCTTGAAGCTGATGTTGGGGTACTGGGTCGTCAGCTGCTCCAGACGGGCGGTGATGTTGTCGGACACCTCCGCCGTGGCGTAGTTGGACTGCTTGGTGAAGGAGGCGATGATGCCGTTTTCGCCGTTGAGCTTGGCGTAAATTTCATCGGAGTTGTCGGTATAGAACACGGTGGCCACGTCGCTGAGGCGGATGGGCTCCATGCCGTCGATGCCCAGATCGAACAGCACCATATCCTCCAGCTCGCCGCTGGTGCGGATCTCGTTGCCCACGGACACCATGTAGCTGACGCCGGCGTTATCGTCTATGTACCCGGCGGGCATGGAGAAATCCTGCGCCGTCAGCAGCTGCTCCACCATGGAGACGGACAGCATACCGTCCAGATCCAGCTGCTCCAGCACCTGCTTGCGGGTCTGGGCCAGCTGCTCCTCCCCCTGCTCGATCTGCTGGAGGGCCAGCTTCAGCTGGACGTTGCCCTCGGTCATCAGCAGCACGCCGTCCAGCGCGGACTCCACGCCGTCGGAGATCTGGCTGCCCAGCGAGTCAAACCGCTTGGGGTCGTTGAGGAAGTCCTCGATATCCTTGATGGTCTTTTCCATCTCGTCCACACCCTGCTTCAGCTGATCCTTCGTCCGCTGAGCCACCAGCACGGTAAGGGTCTGGGTGTTCTCCGTCACACGCTGGGCCAGCGCCAGATTCTCCGCCGACAGGGCTTCGTTCTCCGCCTGAGCGGCGGCCTTGTCCTCGTCGGTGGCGTCGGGGTCGGCGATGATGCCCAGATTGGCCTGTATCTTCTCGTTGTTGGCTGTCATGGCGGCCTGATCGTCGGCGATGCTCTGGCGCAGCGCCTTCTCCTCCTCCGACATGGCGGGGGTGTTGTTCATGGCGTCTTTCAGAGCGTCCACCGCCTTGTTCAGCGCGTCGGTCACGCCGTCGCCGATGCCGTCGGCAGCTTCGGCGATGCCCTTATCCAGCGCCTCCTGTGCGTCGGTGACCTCCTTTTTGGCGCTGTACAGCTTGCCGGCGGCCTTGTCCAGCTCCTTGCCCGCCTTTTCGCGGATGGTCTCAGTGAGGGCGGCCATCTTCTCCTCGTCCAGCACCACGTGCATCTCGCGATCCATGGTGCCCATGATCTCCACGCTGGCCACGCCGGTGATGCCCGTCAGCTTGCCGGTCAGCTCGCTGTCCACAAAGTCGCTGAGCTGGCCCACGTCCATGTCGCTGCTGCTGATGGCGGCCACCATCACGGGGATCATGGAGGGGTTCACCTTCAGAATATAGGGAGAGGACACGGTATCGTCCCACTGACCCTGCACCGTGGACACCTGCTGCTGGATATCAATGCCCAGCGCGTTCATGTCGGCGCCGTCCTCGAACTCCATCACCACCATGGAGACGCTGTTCTGGCTGGAGGACTGGATCTCTTTCAGCTGATCCAGCGTGGCCAGCGCTTTTTCCAGAGGCTTGGTGATGTTCTTCTCCACGCTTTCCGGGCTTGCGCCGGGGTCGCTGGTGACGACGATAACGTAGGGATAGTCCATGTTGGGCATCAGGTCGGGGGTCATTTTCAGATAGGCCACCACGCCCAAAATCAGGATCGCCAGCGTCACCACATAGACGGTCAACGGTTTTTTTACACTGAAGGCAGGCACGAATTTCTTCCTCTCTACTGCGCCGCAGGGCGCGCCACAAAGCTCCAAAGCGGCAAATGCCGCGTTTTTGTCGCTTTAGTTTACCACCACTTCATTTTCAAATCAATCGCTGGGGCAAAAAATTTACGTTTCTGTTACAATTATGAACGGAACATATGCTAACCGTGGGAAAATCCCAAAGTTTCCCGCAAAATAGTTCGCAAGTCGAAGTATCGGGGCCGGGGACGGCCGACAGCGCCGCCGGGATAGTCAAGAATGTATGGAACATTCCACTTATACCGTGCTGAAAGTTATGAAAATGCGCCAAAATGCACAAAAACGGTAACATTTTTTCTACATTTATTCTTCGTTTCAGAGGGAGACAATCCACCGGTTCCGTATTATAATGTACAATGGAACAAAAAAGGGGCCGCACGGCGGCACAACGAACGTGGAAAGGAAAACAACATGGCTATCAAGATCGGCATCAACGGCTTCGGCCGTATCGGACGCATCGTCCTGCGCATTATGTGCGAAAACCCGGAGACCTTCGACATCCGCGGCATCAACCTGCGGAAAGCGGACATCGACTATATGGTGTACCTGCTGAAATACGACTCGGTATTCCGCAACTTCCCCGGCATGGTGGAGCACGCAGGCGGCGACCTGATCGTGAACGGCCATAAGATCAAGGTGTACAGCGAGTCTGACGCCGCCATGATCAACTGGGCTGACAGCGAGTCCGAGTACATCATCGAGTCCACCGGCGCCAACAACACCACCGACAAGGCCAGCCGCCACTTCAAGGGCGGCGCCAAGAAGGTCATCCTCACCGCGCCCGCCAAGGACGACGCCACCCCCACCTTTGTCTACGGCGTCAACAGCGACGAGTATCGCCCCGACATGAAGGTCATCTCCAACGCCAGCTGCACCACCAACTGCCTGGCCCCGCTGGCCTACGTGATCCACAAGACCTTCGGCATCGAGCAGTCCCTCATGTCCACCATCCACGCCTCCACCGCCAAGCAGAAGGCTGTCGACTCCCGCGGCGGCAGCGACTGGCGTACCGGACGTTCCATCCTCAACAACATCATCCCCACCTCCACCGGCGCCGCCAAGGCCGTGGGTCGGGTGATCCCCTCCCTGAAGGGCAAAATGACCGGCATGGCTTTCCGCGTTCCCACTGCCGACGTGTCCGTGGTGGATCTGACCGCCCGCCTCAGCACCAGTGCCTCCTATGCCGATATCTGCTATGAGATCCTGCACGCCTCCGAGACGTACATGAAGGGTATCATCGGCTATACCCGGGATCAGGTGGTGTCCACCGATATGATCGCCAACCCCTGCCCCTGCGTATTCGACGAGACCGCCGGTATCATGCTGGATCAGGACTTCGTGAAGCTGATCGCCTGGTACGACAACGAGTGGGGCTACAGCAACATGGTCACCCGCATGCTCCAGCACATGTACGACATGGACATGGCGGAAGTGTTTAACGAGACCAAGAAATAAAGAAGCAAAAGAAAAAAGCCTGCGTTGCAGGCTTTTTTCTTTTGCACAGCCTGTCAAAGAACGCCAGTTCTCGTTATGCGAGAGCTGGCGTTTTAGTC
>URKW01000121.1 GCA_900548615.1 uncultured Eubacteriales bacterium
AGGGGCCGATGTTTTCACATCGGCCCCTCCAAAATACAGGGATATATCGCGTGACACGGATGCGGTTATTTCCCGCAGAACGCCTCGTACTTCTCCTGAAGCCATGCCTTCAGGGCGGACACGCCGTCCTCGTCCCAGGGAAAGTCCTGCTCCTGCACGTCTCTGGCAGCCTCGTAGCAGTACACGGTGTACACTGCCGCGTGGAGGATCCTCTCCTTCTTATCGGTGGCGAAGCGGTAGCGGAAATCGCCGATGGAGCCGGTATAGACATTGGCGCGATTGAACCACTTGGGGTTCAGCTCTTCAAACTGCGGATGCATGTTTACCCTCCTGACAGCGCAGATTTTTCCCTATTCTAGCACAAATACTTTCCCATTTCAACGGTTGTCTTGGGGCGGGCAACGTGGTATACTGTATCTTGGAATAGAATTGATGGTAAACTTACAATATTAAAATGTAAGAGGTATTGCAATATGGAAAACGCAGTGAAACGCATTGGTGTATTGACCTCCGGCGGCGACGCGCCGGGTATGAACGCCGCCATCCGCGCCGTGGTGCGCAGCGCCCTGAGCCGGGGCATCGAGGTGGTGGGCATCCGCCGGGGCTGGCAGGGCCTCATCAACGGCGACTTCGTGCAGATGGACAGCTCCAGCGTCAGCCGTATCATCAACCGGGGCGGCACCATGCTGTACACCGCCCGCAGCGAGGAGTTCCGCACCAAGGAGGGCCAGGAGAAGGCCTATAACACCTGCAAGCTGCTGGGACTGGACGGCATCGTGGCCATCGGCGGCGACGGCACCTTCCGGGGCGCGCAGGATCTCAGCAAGTGGGGCATCTCCGTGGTGGGCATCCCCGGTACCATCGACAACGATATCGTCTGCACCGACTATACCATCGGCTTTGACACCGCTGCCAACACCGCCGTGGAGTGCATCGACAAGCTGCGGGACACCATGCAGTCCCACGAGCGGTGCTCCGTGGTGGAGGTCATGGGCCGCCACGCCGGATATCTGGCGCTGTATGTGGGTCTGGCCGTGGGCGCTACGGCGGTGCTGGTGCCGGAGACGGCATATGACTTCGAGGCCCACGTAGCCGAGAAGATCCGGCAGGCCCGGCTGATGGGCAAGACCAACTTCATGATCGTGGTGGCCGAGGGCTGCGTCAGCGCCATGAAGGTGGGCGACCAGATCAAGAACGAGCTGGGCCTCGATCCCCGCGTCACCATTCTGGGTCACATCCAGCGGGGCGGCAGCCCCACCGCCAAGGATCGCGTCATCGCCACCCGCATGGGCTATGAGGCGGTGCGGGTGCTGGCCGAGGGCGGCACCAACCGTGTCATCGTCATCCACAGCGATCAGGTCACCGATCTGGATATCGACGAGGGTCTTGCCATGATGAAGACCCTGAATCAGGAGGAATTTCAGGTCATGAAGACCATGACCGGTCAATAAGCCCCAACGAAAGGAGAATACGGCAATGAATTATCGCATCCTTGTCATCAATCCCGGCTCCACCTCTACCAAGATGGGCGTCTTTGACGGCGAGAACTGCGTCTTTCAGGAGACGCTGCGCCACAGCGCCGACGAGCTGGCACCCTTTTCCCACGTGATGGAGCAGGTGGACTTCCGCCGGGCGCTGGTGGAAAAGGTGCTGGAGGAGAAGCACATCGCACCGGAAACGCTGAACGCCGTGTGCGCCAGAGGCGGCCAGATCCCGCCGTGTCCCTCCGGCGCGTTCGTGGTGGACAAGCAGATGTGCGACTATCTGTACGGCGTGAAGGAGGCGGCTCACGCCTCCAATCTGGGCGCGGTCATCGCCCTGCACATCGCGGAGACGCAGGGCATCCCCGCCTATGTGTACGATCCCGTGGCGGTGGACGAGATGACGCCCATGACCCGCATCACCGGCATGCCCATGTTACAGCGCCAGATGCTGGGCCACGCCCTCAACTGCCGGGCCATGGCCATTCGCTGCGCGAAAGAGGTCATGCACAAGCCGCTGGAGGAATGCCGGTTCATCGTGCTGCATCTGGGCGGCGGCGCTTCGGCGCGGCTGTTCATCGGCGGTAAAATGGTGGACGGTGTGCGGGACGACGAGATCATGTTCGCCCCGGAGCGCAGCGGCGGCGAGGATTGCCAGAGCCTGATCCACCTGTGCTTCTCCGGCCAGTACACGGAGAAGGAGCTGATGAAGTTCGTCCGGGGCGCCGGCGGCCTGAAGGCCCATCTGGGCACCAGCGACGCCCGTGAGGTGGAGCAGCGCATCGCCGCCGGGGACGAGAAGGCCAAGCTGGTGTACGACGCCATGCTGTACGGCGCGGCCAAGTCGCTGGGTGCGCTGGCGGCAGCTGCCGACGGGCAGATCGACCGGATCATCCTCACCGGCGGCATCGCCCACTCGAAGTATGTGGCGGACTATCTGACGAAGAAGCTGTCCTTCATCGCGCCGGTGGAGGTCATAGCCGGCGAGTTTGAGATGGAGGCGCTGGCAGCCGGTGCCTGCCGGGTGCTGGCGGGGGAGGAGAAGCCCCACGCTTTCTCGGAGTTAGTGTGATTTGTGTGTTTTTGTGAACTTTTTGGGGGAGAGCAGCGTCTAAGAAATGTGATTCCCAGGAAAGGAAGTGCCACTATGAAAAAATTATGGATGATCGCGCTGGCGGCCTGCTGCGTGCTGGCGCTGGCCGCCTGCACGGTGAAAAAGCCCCAGGAGAGCGGCGACGTCAGCCAGCTGCCCAATCCGGTGCATGAGTCCACCGCCGAGGAGGTGGCGGAAAAGACCGGCATCACCCTGAACGTGCCCATCACGGCGGTGGATGTGACGTACAGCTACATCGACGGCGATAAGGAGCCGCTGGCGCAGGTGAGCTTCGTCTATCAGGGGCAGACCTACACCTACCGGGGCCAAAAGACCCAGACGGTGCAGGATATCTCCGGCATGTACTATGAGTGGACAAAGACTACCAACGACTCCGAGGATGTGCCCTACACCTGCTACTTTACCGACGAGGGACAGGGCATGGCCCTGTGGCATACCGACGGCGTCAGCTACACGCTGGGCATGACGGAGAATGTCACGGAGGAGCTGCTGGTGACCATGTACGGCATCGTGACCGGCGAAGCGGAATAAGCAAAAAAGAGACTGGCAAGGCCAGCCTCTTTTTTGCTTATAGCTCAATCAATCCCGCGTCCAGCATGTTTTGCAGGCTCATGAGGATGCCCAGCTTGGCGTGATACCAGGTCAGGCCGCCCTGAAAGTACACGGCGTAGGGCTCGCGGATGGGGCCGTCGGCGGAAAGCTCGATGGACGCGCCTTGGATAAACGCACCCGCCGCCATAATGACCTCGTCCTCGTAGCCGGGCATGGCCCACGGCTCCGGGGTCACGTAGCTGTCCACCGGGGCGGCGGCCTGAATGCCCTTGCAGAAGGCCACCATGCCCGCGCGGCTTTTCAGCTCCACCGCCTGAATGATATCACGGCGCACCTCGCGGGAGGAGGGTACCACCCGGAAGCCCAGCTTCTCGTAGCAGGCGGCGGCGAACACCGCACCCTTCACGGCGGAGGACACCACCGTGGGAGCCAGAAACAGCCCCTGATAGAAGGCGGGCAGCACGCCCAGATTCGCGCCTACCTCGCGGCCCAGACCGGGCGCGGTGAGACGGTAGGCGCAGCGGTCGATCAAGTCCTGACGGCCGCAGATGTAGCCGCCGGTGGGAGCCAGACCGCCGCCTAAGTTTTTGATAAGGCTGCCCACGGCCATGTCCGCCCCCACGTTGGTGGGCTCTTCGGTCTCCACGAACTCGCCGTAGCAGTTGTCCACCATGCAGATGACATCCGGCTTGCACTGCTTGCAGAAGGTGATCAGCTGGCCGATCTGCTCTACGGAATAGCTGGGGCGTGTGGCGTAGCCCTTGGAGCGCTGGATGGTGATGAGCCTGGTTTTGTCGTTGATGGCGGCGCGGATGCCGTCGTAGTCAAAGGCGCCGCCCTCCAGCAGCTCCACCTGACGGTAGCTGACGCCGTACTCCGCCAGCGAGCCGGGGGTGGGGCGGGTGCCGATGACGCCTGCCAGCGTGTCGTAGGGGGCGCCTACCGGGGACAGCAGCTCGTCCCCCGGCAGCAGGTTGGCCGCCAGCGCCAGTGCCAGCGCGTGGGTGCCGCAGGTGATCTGGGGCCGCACCAGCGCCGCCTCGGTGCCGAAGATGCGGGCGTAGATGCGCTCCAGATTGTCCCGGCCATCGTCGTCGTAGCCGTAGCCGGTGGAGGGGTTGAAGTGCATGGCGGCCAGCCGGTTTTCCTGCATGGCCTGTATCACCTTGGCCTGATTGTGCTCCGCCACGGCGTCGATGTGGGCGAACTGGGGCGCGATCTCCGCCAGCACCGCCGCGCCGAAATCCAGCACCCGCTGGGAAACGCCCATCTGGGCGTACAGTTCATTGGTGGTCATATTCTGTCTCCTTACTGGCGGTTTTCCGGAAAGGTCACGCCATTCCATTTCATCAGCGCCCGGATGGGGTAGTCCCGATCCAGATAGTGGCGGCTGAACCAGTCGTAGGTGGCTTGGGGCAGGTGCACCAGCTCCGGTGCGTCGCAGCGGAAGCGGTCAAAGGTGATCCGGTCGCCGCTGAGCAGCGCCGCCGCCAGCTCCAGCTTGCCCTCGTTCATCAGCCGTTCCAGACAGCCGTCCATGATGACGGCGCAGGAGCGCTCCTCATCGTCGGCGTAGTCCTCCCGATGGCCCAGCCAGTAGAGGAATTCCTCCGGGTCAAGATCCATGCGGGTGGTGATCTGGCTCAGCTTGTAGAACTCCTTCCAGTCCCGGCGCTTCAGCACGTCGATGAGATACTGCACCAGCCCGTCGTCCATGGCCACGCAGTCCAGAAACACCTCGAAGGCGTGCTTGCCCGCGTCGGGGTCGGGCTCGTTGGCAGGCTCCGGCTGGGGAGCGGGTTCTTCCGTCTGCTGGGCGCTTTTCAGAAACGCCTCAAAGCCCGCCATGCCGCTGTCGCCGTCAAAAAGGCTCTCCGGCAGCGCTTCGCCGTCCTGCGCCGCGCAGGCCCGCACAAAGTCCGCCGCCCCCATGGACGCCAGCTGCTCCGTGATCTGGCGGGTGCGGCCTTCCTCGTCCTCCGCCGTCAGGGTGATGCCCTCCGGGGCGGGGCGTTTGCCCTCCAACAGCTCGGTCATATAGCGGAGATAGTAATCAAAAAGCTCCATAAAAGGCTCCTTTTCCATGTCGTTCAACCTGAAATTCTATCATATGGCGGTTGTATTTGCAAGGGATTTCCGGTAAAATGAAGCGGCGGGAGGGATGTGCCATGTATTATGTCTATATGCTCCGGTGTCGGGGCGGCGTGTACTATACCGGATTGGCGGTGGACGTGGCGCGCCGCTTCCAGACCCACCTGTCGGGGAAAGGGGCCAAGTTTACCCGCGCCTATCCGCCGGAGGAGATCGCGGCGGTGTGGCGCTGCGGCGACAAGGGCACGGCGGCACGGGTGGAATACGCCATCAAAAAACGCCTGA
>URKW01000122.1 GCA_900548615.1 uncultured Eubacteriales bacterium
TCCTGACGCGATTGCGTCAGGACGTGCGTTTTTTTACTTTACCAGCAGGCCGCCTACCAGCACCAGATACTCCGGCGCTTTGCCGTCCCGGCCCCACAGAATGGGCATGTGGAAATACCGCCGCAGGCAGCCCTCCACATCGCCGCCCAGCGCCTCGATGGAGTAGCGCAGGTGCTCCGGCTGGCAGCAGGGACGCCCCTGCGCCTTTTCGCACCGGTCACACTGGTCGCAGGTGCCCGCCAGCAGCATCTGACTGCCCGGCTCCGCCTGCTCCCATCGGTACAGCTTCTCCCTGTACAGGCGCTTTTCCTGCTTCAGCGCCGCCAGCGCTCCGTCCAGAGGCCGATCCGCTCCGTCGGCATGCAGAACGCGGGCGTACAGCCGCAGCGTGGTATAGCCGCTCCAAATGGTCATGGGGTCGAAATCGAAGGGTGGGCACGTCCAGCGGGTATTGTAATTGGGGCACTGTTGGCAGGCCGATAGAAATTTTTCCACCTGCACGAACTCCTTCACGAAGTCCGCCGCGGCGGTCTCCGCCGTCATTTCGCTGATGTGATACTGAAACTCCATGTCTGACGCTCCTTTACCGGTTTTCTATTTCAGCTCCGCCGTAATCGTGATGGCATCGCCGGAGACGGCGGCGCGGATCGTTCCCCTGTGGCCCTCGGCAATGCTGCGGGCGATGGACAGGCCGATGCCGAAGCCGCCAGCGCCGCGCGAGGGGTCTGCCTGATAGAAGCGGTCGAACAGCTTGGCGGGGTCGATGCTCTCCGGCTCGGCGCAGCGGTTGCTCTGCCGCAGCACCACGCCCTTGCGCCCCTTTTCCAGCGTCAGGGTGATGGGGGACTCCGGCGCGGCGTATTTCACGGCGTTGTCCAGCAGGATGGACGTCAGCTGGCGCACAGCGTACTCGTCGCCCTGATAGGTCAGCTCCGGCTGGACGATCAGCTCCAGCGGGTGGCCTCGGGACAGGGCAAGGTCGCGGAAGGACTCCGCCGTTTCGCTCACCGCGTCGCTGACGGGGAAGGGCTCCATTTTCAGGGGCGAATCCTCCTCGTCCATGCGGCTGAGCGTCACCAGCGAGTTCACCAGCTCCGTCAGCTTTTCCGTCTGGGTCTGGGCCTTGTCGACCCACTTCTGCTGCCCCACCTCCATCTCCAGCACCTTCAGGCTGGTGGCAATGACGGTGATGGGGGTCTTCAGCTCGTGGCTGGCATCGGTGATGAACTGCTTTTGCTGCTGGGCGCTGCGCACCACGGGGTCGATGGCCCGGCGGGACAGCAGCACCACCAGCAGCAGCACCAGCAGCGTGCAGCCCACATCCGCCAGCAGCGACCACAGTAGCAGCAGACGGATGGCGCGGAACTGCTGGTAGCTGTCCAGAAAGATGGCCATGTTCTGGTCGTCCCCCGTGTGGGCCACGAAGAAGCGGTAGCTGCCGCAGCGTCCGTAGCCCTCGCCGTTTTTCAGCGCGGCGGTCAGATACTCCGCCGTGTCCGCGTCTGTCACCGAGGCGATCTTGGTCAGGTCGGCCAGCACCAGCGTGCCGTCGTCCTCATAGCGCAAAACGAAATACCGGGTGGAAAAGGGGGTCTCCGGCGTGAAGTGACCGTCCCGCTCATTGGGGCCGCCCTGTGGCGGCTCCGGCGGCGGCACGTCCCCCGTGTCCGGCAGGCCGCCGCCCTGATTCGAGACCGGGATGGTGCCCTGATTCTCGTAGATCAGCGTCAGGGTACTGCGGAGGTCGCTGTCGGTGGACACGTAGTTGACCACGTTCAGGATCACCGTAAGCAGCAGCATCACCGCCGCCACCGACAAGGTGGCGATGCGGATAAAGCGGCTGCGCAGCCGTTTGATCATGTCTCCTCCTCCAATACATAGCCCAGTCCCCGGTTGGCCCGCAGGGTGACGCGGGAGCCGATGGTTCGCAGCTTCTTCCGCAGGTTGGAGATATTGACCCATACCACGTTGATCTCGGCCTCGTTATCCCAGCCCCAGACTCGCTCCATGATCCGCTCGGCGGAGAACACCTGACGGGGCGAACGGATCAGCAGCTCCATCACCTGAAGCTCCCGGCCGCCCAGCCGCAGCGACTGTCCGCCGCAGGACAGCAGCTCGTCGGGGTCAAAGGGCTTGGGCAGATAGTCGTCGGCTCCGGCGTTGAAGCCGGTGATGCGGTCGTTCTTCTGTCCCTTGGCCGTCAGCATCATGATGGGGGTCTTGACCCCCTCGGCCCGCAGACGCTCCAGCACCTGTATGCCGTTCATCCTGGGCATCATCACGTCCAGTATCACCGTGTCGTAGCCGCCGGAAACGGCGTATTCATACGCGTCCACCCCGTTATGGACGGCGTCCACCGAGAAGTGGTTCTTTTCAAAAAACGCCGTCAGCGCTTCCGCCAGATCCACCTCGTCCTCCGCGATCAGCAGCCGCATGGTCATCACCTCGTGTTGTGTGTATAGTTTCTGGGAATCAGTTGGATAAGGCCATAGCCTCCCTCACAGAGGGAGGCTATGGCCTCAGTATAGTAAATTGCGACAGAAAAATCAACCGTCACAGCGCGTCCTTTACCAATTCCCGGCCGCAGACGATGTTCAGGTTGCCGTTGCGGCACCGCAGCGCGTCAAGAAACTCCTTGGGAATGCTCTCTGACCGCAGGGTGATGCGGTACTCCAGCTCGTACAGGGTGCCCATGTTGCTGGTTTTCACCTTGACCAGTGTGTGGGAGGTGGTGTACCGGGCGAACAGGTCGTCAAACAGCCCCTCGTAGTCCAGATCCTCCGGAATGGTGATCTTCAGCAGCCGCTCGCCGCCGTCCTTTTGTCCAAGGCCCAGCGTCGTCAGCGCCAGCAGCGCAGTGGAGACGATCACAAAGGTCAGGGCCGCCAGCCCTACGTATCCCATTCCGGTGGCAAGGCCGATGGCCATGCCCAGAAACAGTACGCCGATCTCCCGGGCCGTACCGGGCGCGGAGCGGAAACGCACCAGACTGAAAGCGCCTGCCACCGCGACGCCTGCGCCGATGTTGCCGTTTACCAGCATGATGACCACCTGCACCACCATGGGCAGGATGGCCAGCGTCACGGCAAAGCTCTGGGTGGAGCGGGCGCGGAACTGGGACACGAAGGCAAGGCCGATGCCCAGCACCAGCGACGCGGCGGTACAGATAAGAAACGCGGACAAGCTCAAGTCCGTTCCAATGATCGAGTTAAGCACAGGTACGTCCCTCCTTCTGGATATTGGGTAAAATGTGGTTGCGGTAGCAGGCTCCATACTTGGAGAACGAGGTGGGGAACACCTTCTCCCGGGACAGCAGGCGGCTGAGCCACAGCGGACAGACGCCGGGGAATTTGATCTCCATCAGAATCATATCGGGATCGGTGATGGGCGCTCCGTGGTCGCCCAGCCGGAGATCCAGCTCCGTATCCCGCCAGCGCAGGTTGGTATCAAAGGTGATGCGCAGCTCCGGCTCATCGATCCCCGCGAAGGCCAGCCGGTCATAGGCGATGAACACCCCCGGTTGGGTGCGGTAGCGCTGCTGGAACCACCGGATCTCCTGCCCGATCTGGCCGAAGCTGCCGTCAGGCAGCTGACACGCCAGAAAGGGCGCGGCCTCGTCGGCCCGCATGGTGACGCGGCGCTTATACACCACGCCGTCATACTTTTTCTTCAGCTCCACGAACACCCGGCCGTCCTCGCCCGGCACGCCGTAGCTGCGGACGCGGAGCTTTTCCTTATACACCGGCTTCTCCAGCGAGGTGCGGATCAGCCGCCAGTCCGGCGTATCATAATAAATGTTGCAGATGGTATACGCGCCGTAGGCGTCCTTTTTCATATAGGGCGCCATGCCCTGCAGGATCGCCCGCTGCTGCTCCGCCGTCAGGCGGTACTTTTTTTCATAGCGTTCAAAGCAGGTTTTGATCTGTGCTGCCATGTGGAGCACCTCCTTTATGACGCTATCATACAGGCGCTACCTAAAAGGAACCTAAAAGAAACCCTTTAAGTTCTTTTTAGGTTGGCGGGATATGATAACGGCACAACAACGGGAGCGGCCCGCCGCTTTCCTTTTCCATAAACCGTAACAGGATGACGAAGGAGGTCATTTTATGAAAAAGCTCGTATCCATCCTCTGCGCGGCGGCGCTGGTGCTTTCGCTGGCGGCCTGCGGCGCGGAGAGTCACTCCGGCGGCGGTGACGCCAAGGCCGCCGTCTACTCGCTGGAAAGCGCCACCTTTTCCGACAGCGGCATCACCGCCCAGGACGGCAGCTACACCGGCTATGAGATCGACGGCACCACCCTGACCATCGACGGGGCGGGCGCTTATGTGGTGACGGGAACCTGCGCCGACGGCTCCATTCAGATCAAAAAGGGCACCACCGGCGTGACGCTGGCGCTGAACGGACTGGCGCTGACCAGCGCCGACACCGCGCCCATCCTCTGCGGCAAGTCCACAGAGGTGGTCATCGTGGCGGCGGACGGCTCCACCAACAGCCTGACCGACGCGGCGGAAAACAATGACGACAGCTATCCCGACAACACCGAGGCGGAAAACGCCGTCATCAAGTGCAAGGACGGCGCGCAGGTGACGCTGTGCGGCGGCGGCGCGCTGACCATCAACGCCAACGGCAAGAACGGCATCAAGTCCGGCGCGTCCACCACCGAGGAGGGCGAGGCCTCCCTGACCATCCGGGAGCTGACGCTGACCATCAATGCGCCGGTCAACGACGCCATCAACGCCCAGCAGCTGCTGAATGTGGAGAGCGGCACCCTGACCATTTCCGCCGCTGACGACGCCATTCACAGCGATCTGGTGCTGAACATCGGCGGAGACGGCACCGACGGCCCCACCATCGCCATCACAGAGTGCTACGAGGGTATTGAGGCGGCGGAGCTGAACGTCCTCTCCGGAAACATTGACATTCTCTCCTCCGGCGACTGTCTCAACGCTGCCAACTCCGATTTGAGCGGCTATGCCTTCAGCATGAATATCTCCGGCGGCATCATCACCGCCTGCTCCTCCAGTGGAGACGGCTTCGATTCCAACGGTGACCTGACCATCTCCGGCGGCACCGTGGCGGTGTGGACGGCCAACACGGCGGACAATCAGCCGCTGGACGCCGACGGCGCGATCACCGTCTCCGGCGGCACGGTGCTGGCGGCAGGCGGCAGCGCCGGTATGGGGATGAACCTGACGGCGGAGCAGCCCTGCGTCACCTTCGGCTCCACCGGCGGTATGGGCGGCGGACGCCCCGGTGACATGGACGGCGGCAGCGCCAGCATCGCCAAGGACGCCGCTGTGACCATCACCGGCAGCGACGGCAGCGCCGTTTACAGCGGCACCGCCCTGTGCAATGCCAACTTTGTGTTCTTCTCCTCCCCCGAGCCGACCGCCGACGGCAGCTATACCCTGACCGCCGGGGACACCTCCCTGACCGCCACCGCCCAGACCGGCAGCATTTCCTCCGGCGGTATGGGAGGCCCCGGAAACGGCGGCCAGCGTCCCGGCGATAGAGACGGCGG
>URKW01000123.1 GCA_900548615.1 uncultured Eubacteriales bacterium
CTTTCGATGATGTACTATTATACGCCGCACACGGCGCACAAAACAAGCGACAATCCGCACAATTCGCAGCTGCGTTTTCGACAGGATATTGTGGAGATTTTGTCTTCGCTGTTCTCTGTATACTAGTACGAAGCACCGTGCGGGAATAATGCGTTACAGATGTGAAAGAGTTGTAAACAAACAAATGGCGGCGCGGTAGGGGCCGGGCAGCAAAAAAGAGCCCGTCACCAAGGGACGAGCTCCTCTGCTTATACGGTATTTTACTCCCCCAGCACCGCGGGATGGTCCGTCGGGGTGTGCTCGCTCTGGAACTTCAGCGCGGCGGCGATGAAGCCCTTGAACAGGGGGTGCGGACGGTCGGGGCGGCTCTTGAACTCCGGATGGAACTGCACACCCACGAACCACGGGTGGGCGGGGTTCTCCACGATCTCCACCAGCCGTCCGTCGGGGGAGGTTCCTGTGGGTACCAGTCCGGCGGCGGTGATGCGCTCCCGGAAGTCGTTGTTGAACTCGTAGCGGTGGCGGTGGCGCTCGCTGATCTCGCTCTGGCCGTACAGAGCGCGGGCACGGCTGTCCGCCGACAGCACGCAGGGATACTGGCCCAGCCGCATGGTGCCGCCCTTGGTGGCCACGCCCACCTGATCCGGCATCAGGTCGATGACGGGATGGGCGGTCTGGGGCGCCATCTCTGTGGAGTGGGCGTCGGCCCAACCCAGCACGTGGCGGGCAAACTCGATGACGGCGATCTGCATGCCAAGGCAAATGCCCAGATAGGGAACGTTGTTCTCGCGGGCGTACCGGGCGGCGGCGATCATGCCCTCGATGCCCCGGTCACCGAAGCCGCCGGGCACCAGAATACCGCTGCACCCGGACAGCACCTGCGCCGCGTTTTCCTCCGTCACGGTCTCCGAGTCCACCCAGCGGATATGCACCACCGCGCCGCAGGCCGTTCCCGCGTGGAACAGGGATTCCTCCACGCTGAGATAGGCGTCGTGAAGCTGCACGTACTTGCCCACCAGCGCAATGGTGACCTCCCGGCTGGCGTTTTTGATATCGCTGACCATGGCGGCCCAGTGGGTCATGTCCGCCGCCGGGCGGGAAAGACCCAGCTTGCGGCACACGATCTCGTCCAGGCCCTCCTTCTGCAGCAGCAGCGGCACCTCGTACAGCGTGTCCGCCGTGGTGTTCTGGATCACGCAATCCTCGGAGATGTTGCAGAATAGGGCGATCTTCTTCCGCATGTCCTCCGGAATAGGCACATCGCTGCGGCACACCAGAACGTCCGGCTGGATGCCCAGACTCAGCAGCTCCTTGACGGAGTGCTGGGTGGGCTTGCTCTTTAATTCGCCGCTGCCGGGGATCTGGACAATCAAGGGTACATGAATGTACACCACGTTTTCCCGGCCCTTTTCCACCGCCACCTGCCGGATGGCCTCCAGAAAGGGCTGGCTCTCGATATCGCCCACCGTGCCGCCGATCTCGCAGATCAGCACGTCCACATCCTCCTGCTCCATGGCGTAGACATGGCTTTTGATCTCGTCGGTGACGTGGGGGATGATCTGCACCGTGCCGCCCAGGAAAGCGCCCTGACGTTCCCGGTTGAGAAGATCCCAGTACACCCGGCCGGAGGACACAGAGCAGCGGCCCGTCAGGCTCTCGTCCACGAACCGCTCGTAGTGGCCCAGGTCAAGGTCGGTCTCCGCGCCGTCGTCGGTGACAAACACCTCGCCGTGCTGATAGGGGCTCATAGTTCCGGGGTCGACGTTCAGATAGGGGTCGAATTTCTGGTTCCGCACCCGCAGACCCCGCTGCTTCAAAAGACGGCCCAGCGACGCCGCACAGATGCCCTTTCCCAGTCCGGACACCACGCCGCCGGTGACAAATACATACTTCATACGCTGTTCCCTGTTCCCTTCCGCGCCGCTTTCCCCCAGCGGAAAGTCCGGCGCTCACAAAAATATGCTACATTGTAGTCGTATGATTTTCCGTCGTCAAGACGTAAATATCCCAAAATACGGCGGGGAAAAGTAGCGGTTTTCCCGCCATCCGCCGAAATTGAAAAAGTAGGGGAAAAGGCCTTGCATTCCGCGCGGCACGGTGCTAAACTATACAATACGCCACTCTGTTTTTCGGGGTGGCTTTTTCGTGCCTGTCCCGCGGCGGACACACGGGCGGATAGACGTTGTAGGGGCCGACGACTCTGTCGGCCCGCACGTCAAGCGTGGGGGTGCGGTATTCGTGCGTAGGGGCGGAGTTCTACCCCGCCCGTTCAGTTTATGATGGCATTACCGTTAAACGTAGGGGCGGACAGAGTCGTCCGCCCCTACAAATATTTACCGCCTCCGCCCCACAGATAAACCCCGGCTGCGTACCGTGGTACGCAGCCGGGGTTTATGTATCGAGAAACGTTTATCGCGTTACTTGCGATTGTTGTAGGCCTCGATGCCCAGACGCAGCAGATCCATGGCCCGCTCCAGCGCCTCCTGCTTCAGCACGTAGGCAATGCGGATCTCGTTCTTGCCCTTGCCAGGAGTGGCGTAGAAAGGCTCGCCGGGAGCGAACATGACAGTGTCGCCGTGGTCGTCGAACTCCTCCAGCAGGAACATCTGGAACTTGTCGGCGTCGTCCACCGGCAGGGCAGCCATCACGTAGAAGGCGCCGCGGGGACACTCGCACACTACGCCGGGGATCTCCTTCAGCTTGCGCATGACGGTATCGCGGCGCAGCTTGTACTCGTCGCGGACGGCGGCGAAGTACTCGGGGCCGACGGTGTACAGCGCGGCGGACGCGATCTGATCCAGCGTGGGGACGGACAGACGGCACTGGGCGTACTTCATGGCCTGCGCCATCAGCTCCTTATTGCGGGAGATCATGCAGCCGATACGTGCGCCGCAGGCGGAGAACCGCTTGGACACGGTGTCGATGACGATGACGTTGTCGGCAGCGTCGTCAAACTGGCCCATGGACTGCAGCGGCTCGCCGGCATAGACGAACTCACGGTAGGCCTCGTCGCCGATGATGAACAGGTCGTGCTCCTTGGCGATATCCACCATCATGCGCATCTCCTCAGGAGTCAGCACGGCGCCGGTGGGGTTGCCGGGGTTGGTGACCATGATGGCGCGGGTATGCTCGTTGATCTCCGCCTCCACCTTGGCCCGGTCGGCGTAGTGATAGCCGTCATGGGGAGAGGTGGGAATGGGATGAATGGTAGCGCCGCAGGTATAGGCCATGGTGTAGTAGTTGGGATAGAAGGGCTCGGGGATCAGGATCTCGTCGCCGTCGTCCAGAATGCAGTTCATGGTGATCTGCAAAGCCTCGCTGCCGCCGTTGGTGATGAGAATATCGCCCTTTTCAAAGTGCATGCCCAGATCGTCATAGTACTTCTGGATGGCGTCGATCAGCACGGGAATACCGGGAGACGGTGCGTACTCCAGAACGGGCAGGTCAAAGTGACGCACGGCCTCGAAGTAAGCCTTGGGGGTCTCGATATCCGGCTGGCCGATATTCAGATGGTAGATCTTCTTGCCTTTTGCTTCTGCCGCCACGGCATAAGGATGAAACTTACGCATGGGGGACAGGCCGCATTTCAGAACCTTGCTGGAAAACTTCATGATATTGCCTCCTCTTATGATTTGACGGCAGAACCTGTGGTTTTCTGCGCTCACTACCATCATACTAGCCTATTTTTCCCGAAACGTCAAGAAAAAATGAAAGAGGACGGCCATGATAAAATGGCCGTCCTCTTACTAGTAATACTGTCAGCGCTGTTTCGTGTGTAGGGGCCGACGTCGGGGCGTTAAGAAAACATGCCGGTGGCATGTTTTTAGCCTCCGATCTCGGCAGCTATGCTGCCGTAGCAGCCATCTTGATTTTGAAAGCACTTTCTTACGTCAGGGCGGACAGAGTTGTCCGCCCCTACAGACAAGTGCAAAAGGCGCGCAGCAGCCTGCAATCCCCTTTGGCAATGAAATCGAAGATTTCATGCCAGCATTTTTAGTTCATCTGCTTTCTGCGGCTCAGGTTCACGGTGCCGTCGGTCATGGAGTTCAGGGAATCCAGGCTCTTGCCGGTACCCTCGGCCACGCAGGAGATGGCGTCGTCCGCCACCATGGTGTGGATGCCGGTGCGGGCGGTGATGAGCTTGTCGAAGCCGTCCACCAGACTGCCGCCGCCGGTCATGACGATGCCGTTGTCGGAGATATCCGCCACCAGCTCGGGCGGGGTGCGCTCCAGCACGCCGTGAACGGCCTCCAGAACGCGCTCCACCGGCTCCTCAAAGGCCTCCAGCATTTCGGTGGAGGTGACGGTCAGCGTCTTAGGCAGACCCGTCAGCAGGCAGCGGCCCTTCACGTCGATGGAGGTCTCCTCCTCCTTGGGGAACACGCAGCCGATGCGCATCTTCATCATTTCGGCGGTACGCTCGCCCACCAGCACGTTGTGCTTGCGGCGCATATACTTGACGATAGCCTCGTTGAACTGGTCGCCCGCCACCTTGATGGAGGCGCTTTCCACCACGCCGCTGAGGGAAATAACGGCGATATCGGTGGTGCCGCCGCCGATGTCCACCACCATGTGGCCGTCGGGCTTGGCAATGTCGATGCCCGCGCCGATAGCGGCGGCCACAGGCTCCTCGATCAGATACACGCGGCGCGCACCGGCCTGAATACCGGCGTCTACCACGGCGCGCTCCTCCACCTCGGTGATGCCGGAGGGCACGCAGATGATGACACGGGGCTTGAACAGCTGGAAGCCGCCGGTGACCTTGTGGATGAACTCCTTCAGCATCCGCTCGGTCATGTCGTAGTCGGAGATCACGCCCTCACGCAGAGGACGGATGGCCACGATGTTGCCGGGGGTACGGCCCAGCATGGCCTGCGCCTCGGCGCCTACCTTAAGCAGACGGCCGGTATTTTTGTCGATGGCCACCACCGACGGCTCGTTGAGCACAACGCCCTTACCCTTGATATATACCAGAACGGAAGCGGTACCCAGATCGATACCGATATCTTTTGCCAAAGAACACATAAGCTGCACCTCGTTATTATATTTGTTATCCTGTGCGGCAATAAGCCGAATTTTATCCAATTAAGTATTATACTGACAGCTTTTGCGTTTTGCAAGAGTAAGTTGCAAATGTTCACAGATTTGTTAAAAGAGAGACGGAAGGAGTTGCCTAATAGCGGGCGCACACCCGGAAAGCCGTCTGTAGACCGTCGACTCCCTCTGCGAGGGAGGTGGCGCGAAGCGCCGGAGGGAGTCGGGGCGTTAAGAAAACATGCCGGTGGCATGTTT
>URKW01000124.1 GCA_900548615.1 uncultured Eubacteriales bacterium
TTATTATACCATTCTAGCATAAGGTCTATGTTAAGCAAGAGGTCTTTGGGGCGATTGGAACAGCGAAAGGCTGGCTTTCACCACGCGGCTGACAAAGCGTATTATCTCATCCTTACTGTACTTGTCATAGCCCTCCACGACGATATGCATCATTCCATTTGGCAGATGGGTATACATCATCTCAAGATCTGTTTCACTGGCATTGGGCAGTTCTTTCCGCCAGTAGGCAATACTGTCATCCTTGGCCAAGGCAATCATCCGCATAAGGACAGTTGAGTTTGTATTCTCCAAAATCAGGACTCGACACACCGCCTGATTCTGATTGACCATATCGTAGATGGCTTCGATCAGAGCCGTCACATCAAACGAATTGACATAGCGAAGGGATTTCTCAAATGTGTTGAACCGCGCCCCATTCGCTGTCTTCCCAGAAAAAGACGGCTGTTCTTTTGAAGAATAGCCGTCCTGCTTTTTCGCTTGATGTGTATGCACCTGAAATCATTTCTCAAACAGATACAGGAGATACCCGTACCCCTCGGCCTCCATTTTTTCATAGGGGACGAAGCGCAGGGCCGCACTGTTGATGCAGTAGCGCACGCCATTGGGGGACTCCGGGTCGCCGGTGAACACATGACCAAGGTGAGAATCTCCGGCACGGCTTCTGACCTCCGTGCGGCGCATGCCGTGGCTCAGGTCCTCCAGTTCCACCACGGCAGGCTCTTCAATGGGCTTTGTGAAAGCCGGCCAGCCGCAGCCACTCTCGTACTTGTCCGTGGAGGAAAAGAGCGGCTCGCCGGTGACGACATCCACATAGATGCCCTTTTCAAACTTGTCCCAGAACTCGCCCGTGAAGGCGCGCTCCGTGCCGCTCTCCTGCGTGACGCGGTACTGCTCCGCCGTCAGCTTGTCCCGGATGGACTCCGCCGCGGGCTTCTGATAGTCGCCCGGGTCGATGCGCAGCCGAGAGAACAGCTCCATCTCCGCGCGCGGAATGTGGCAGTAGCCGTTCGGGTTCTTTTCGAGGTAGTTCTGGTGGTACTCCTCGGCAGGATAATAGTTCTTGAGCGGGCCGATCTCCACGAAGAACTTCTCGCTGCGGCCACGCTCGATCTCCGCGATGCGCTTCACCGTTTCTCTCGCGCTTTCGTTGGTGTAGTAGACGCCGGTCTGGTACTGACTGCCCCGGTCGTTGCCCTGCCGGTTTTGTACCGTGGGGTCGATGACATAGAAGTAGGCCAGCAGCAGCGCGTCGAGGCTCACCTGCCCGGGGTCGTATTCCACCCGCACGGTCTCCCGAAAGCCGGTCTCTCCCTTGCAGACGGTCTTGTAATCGGCATCCGCCTCGCAGGTGCCGTTGGCGTAGCCGCTCTCGGCGTCGATGACGCCGGGGATGGACTGCATCAGCTGTTCCATGCCCCAGAAGCAGCCGCCCGCCAGATAGATGACATTTTCTGTGGTATCCATATAAGTACTCTCCTCATCGGATCGGTCGAAAGCCGCTCCGTCCATGTTTGCTTCCTGTTCGCTCTTTTCCTTCGGCACAGTCTGCTGCCCGGCGGCGCAGCCGCTGAGCAGCAGCACTGCGGCGAAAAGCAGTGCCAATACACTTCGATACATCGTGTTTCCTCCTTTCAGGGGAATCAGGGCTCACTCCGCCCCTTGCCCGCCGGGGGCAATGCAATGGCGCACAGCAGGCGCTTTTTTAAATCTCGGGTCAGCCCACATCGGCGGCGAGCGCCTGCTCGATGAGCTTTTGCAGCGTCTCCGCCTGCTTCTTTTCCGTGATGGCGCCTACGATGGGGTCACCCACGATATTGCCGTTGCGGTCAACCACATAGGTGGTGGGGTAGGCAAAAATGTTTGTAGTGAACTTCCCCGCCTCGCCGTCGGAAGCGAAATACACATTCTGGTAGGTCACGCCCTTCTTGGCCAGTACATCTTTTGCTTCGGAAATTGCCGCTTCATCGCCATCCAATGTGAAGGTGTTGACACCTATGAGTGCGCCGCCCTTCTTCGCAAGCTCCTTGTTCAGTGCGTCCAGCTCGGAAAGCTCGCCCACGCAGGGATTGCAGGTGGTGAACCAGAAATTCACCACGGTGACGGCGTTGGCGGAGAACAGCTCGTCGCTCTTCACCGTGTTGCCATCCAGGTCCTTGCCCTCAAAGGCGGGGAATTTCTGCATGCTGCCGTCATCAGGCGGCGTGGTCATGTCGCTGCCCGCGGGCACGCTCATAGCTCCGTCCAGGGATTCCTGCATGATCCCGGGGTACTTGTTTTCCAGCTCGGTCAGCTTGTTCTCGATATTGCTGATCTCCGTGGCCGACTCCTTCAGCATCTCATACTCTTCGTCGGTGAACTGGTCTTTGGCACCCTCGATGGTATCCAGCAGGAACTCGCCGTAATTTTTTCCGTCCTCCTGCAAGGTCATGCCCTTGTCGGCCGCCATGAAAACCTTTTCCCAAAGCGCTGTGTCCTCCGAGAGAATGGCATTTTCCTGCGCCATCAGCTCCTTGTGCATGGCAAGCGCCTCCTCGGCATTCTTCGGTTCGCTGCTCATTCCGTCCATTTTGTCTCCGCCCTTTGTGCCGCAGGCTGCCAGAGAGAGCACCATCAGTGCAGTAAGCAGCAGCGCCAGAATTCTGCCGGCAGTATTCGTCCTATTCATCTTCATTCGTTTTATTCCTCCCTGTTATTGTTGTTTGTCTGTAGCGTTTCCGCTGCTTTTGCCTTATCTTTACCGTCTCCGAAGCCGTAGCGGAAGCACACGGCGTTTGTGGGACAGGCGCGTATGCACATTCCGCAGCGGATGCACTCGGTATGGTTGGGCGTTTTCGTCACATCCACATCCATCTTGCAGGCTCTGGCGCATTTCCCGCAGGAGACGCACTTATTCTTATCCACCTTCATCTGGAAGAGGGACACCCGGTTGAACAGCGCGTAGAACGCGCCAAGCGGGCAGAGCCACTTGCAGAACGGTCGGTAGAACAGTACTCTCAGCGCAATCACCGACAGCAGGATGCTGAATTTCCATGTAAACAGCTTGCCCAGCGCCGCCCGGATGCCGGAATTGGCAAGGGACAGCGGGATGGCTCCCTCCAGCACGCCTTGGGGGCAGAGGTATTTGCAGAAGAACGGGTCTCCCATGCCAACATCGTTCACAAGGAACGCCGGCAGCAGGAATACCATCACCAGCAGGACAGCGTATTTCAGGTATGTCAGCGGCTTCAGCCTCTTTGTGGAAAGCTTCTTAGTGGGGATTTTGTGCAGCAGCTCCTGAAACCAGCCGAAGGGGCATAGAAAGCCGCAGATAAAGCGCCCCAGCAGCACGCCCAGCAGAATGAGGAAGCCTGTGATATAGTAGGAGAAGCTGAACTTGGAAGACCCCACCACCGCCTGAAACGCCCCGATGGGGCAGGCTCCTGAGGCCGCCGGACAGGAGTAGCAGTTCAGCCCCGGCACGCAGGCGGTTTTCCCTGCGCCCTGATACAGTCCGCCCTTGAGAAAGTTCGGCAGGTGCAGGTTGGTCAGCAGCGTCGCACCCGCCTGAATCCAGCCCCGGAAGCGGGACATGGTCTGTGAAACGCCTGAAAACTTTTTACCCAATGCCCACACACTCCAGACATAATTTGATTGCTTTGCTCAGCACTGTCGCCGCTTCGCCCCGCCAGACGCCGAAGCACAGCATGGCGGCTCCGGCCATCAGCAGTGCGACCTGCGCCGCGGCCTTTTTCCCGCAGCTCATTTTTCATCACCCTTTCCGATTTTGTGCCCCCATCATAGCGTGGGAGAGTTAAAGTCTCTGTTAAGAACGAAAACTTAACGCAAACCTTATCTATTTTTGCTATAATCAAAACAACACAAAAACGGCGAAATAAAAAGGAGGGCTCTCATGCACCTTTTAGTAATTGAAGACGAACGCGCCCTGTGCGAGACCATCGTCCGCAGCCTGCGGCGGCTGGCCTACAGCGTGGACTACTGCTATAATGGGGAAAAGGCGCTGGCGCTTCTGGGCGTGGAGCGCTACGATCTGGTGCTTCTTGATCTGAACCTGCCGAAAAAGGACGGCATGACGGTGCTGCGCACCCTGCGGCAGACTGACCGGGAGACGCGGGTGCTGATCCTCTCCGCCCGCAGTGAGGTGGAGGACAAGGTGGAGGGGCTGGATGCCGGGGCAAACGACTATCTGGCAAAGCCCTTTCACTTGGCTGAGCTGGAGGCCCGCATCCGCAGCCTGACATTGCGGCAGTTCACCCAGCAGGATGTGCTGCTAAGCTGCGGAGGCCTGACCTTTGACACCCGCTCCCGCACCGCCGCCGTCAACGGGCAGACCTTGACACTGACCCGCAAGGAGACGGGTATTCTGGAATATTTGATGGTGCATCAGGGGCGGCCCGTGAGTCAGGAGGAGCTGATGGATCACGTTTGGGACAACAGCGTGGACAGCTTCAGCAATTCCATTCGCGTCCACATCTCCGCCCTGCGCAAAAAGCTCCGCGCCGTGCTGGGCTATGACCCCATCCGCAACCGCATCGGCGAGGGCTATCTGATGGGAGGCGAGGAGGAATGAAGCGGCTTTCCCTGCAGTGGCGCATCACACTGATGTCCGTCCTGCTCATCGGCATCACCTGCGTGGCCATGAATTTGCTGCTGTGTTCCTCCGGTGTGTACTATATGGACACCATTGCGGACAGCTTACAGTGCGGCGGCACGGTGATCCTGAATGATGGCGGAGCGGCGAGCTTTGACCCGCAGCTCATAGCGCCCAACGAGGAGTTGACCATCGTCGTCGATGGGGCGCAGGGGCGCTTCCGCACCACCAACTGGTACATCACGGCGGCGGTAACGCTGCTCAGCGGCATCCTCGCTTACTTCGTCAGCGGACGCGCTCTCAAGCCCCTGCGCAGCTTTACCTCGCAGGTGGAACAGGTGCAGCTGAACAATCTTGCCGATATGAGGATCGATGAAGATGCTATTTCGGAGTTCCGGCAGCTGAGCCGCTCGTTCAACCAGATGCTGGAGCGGCTGAACAACGCCTTTTCCGCCCAGCGGCAGTTCACCGGCAACGCCGCCCACGAGCTGCGCACGCCATTGGCACTGATGCAGGCGCAGTTGGAGCTGTTTTCCGCGGAGCATCCTGATGTGCGACCGGAGACGGCGGAGTTCCTCACGCTTTTGCGTGAGCAGACGGAACGGCTGATACAGATGACCAGGACGCTGCTGGAGATGAGCAATCTGCGGCAGGTGGCGCGGAACGAGCGGATCCAGCCCGCCCCCCTGATTGCTGTGCTGAT
>URKW01000125.1 GCA_900548615.1 uncultured Eubacteriales bacterium
TCGCCATCATGTGCTTTTACGATGTGTGCCGGGATGTGGTCACATTCCGCGAAATCGAGGAAATCGAGGAAAATCTGATCCTGCCGACCTTCCGCAAACTGAAATTCGTGGACTGCAACAAGCCGTTCTGGAAGAAACTGATGTACAAGTCATTCGTACGGGCAAAAGCGGGCTGTGACAAATGGCACGATTATGAGATGACGGTGGCTCCTTACGAAAAGAACAAGCCGATCTATTATGAATTTACCGCCTGCCCTGCGGCAGAATTTGCCATCCGGCACGACCTTACGGAGATCATGCCCGCCCTGTGCAATGTGGATTTTGCAGCGATGGAACTGCTTCACGCAAGGCTGATGCGGACGACCACCTGTGCGAATGGCTGTAAGTGCGACTATACCATCTGCGGCGATAAGGATCCATACGTAAAGGAACATCCCGAATACCGGGATGAAAACGGATACAGGAGGAATAAGTAATGCTCTTACAGGTGATTCTGGAAGGTCTTGGGCTGGGGGCTTTGCTGGTTCTTGTCTGTGCTGTGGGCATCTGCAAAGGGGCTGTTGGGATGGTGCATCTTTACAGCCCGGCGGTGCAGCAGCGGTGCGTGAAGCTGGGACTTACAACACACGAGAAAATCAAGCGCAATTCTCTACTTTTCAAAGCCGTCTGCATCCCCGGCTATATCAGCTATGTGCTGGTCTGTGTCTATGGGATAAACGGTGCGCGCAGCTTTGCGGCGGGCTTCTGGCAGCTGCTTGTCATCTTGTCCGTTATGAATCTCATGGACCGCCTGTTGGTTGACGGCTACTGGGTGGGGCACACGAACGCATGGACGATCCCCGGAACAGAGGATCTGAAGCCCTACATTACTGCAAAAGACAAGCAGAAAAAGTGGCTGTTCGGCACGGTGGGCATGGCAGTCATAGCGGCGGTGCTGGCGGTCCTTATGACGGCTTTTATTCACTGAAGAAAGGAGAGACAATGAAGTTTAAGACATTGGGAAATCGGAATGCTCCCGCTGTTTTGTTCTTTCATGCTATGGGTGTGACGGGGGAGAGCAGCGAACCGGTTGCAAACTATTTACAGGATCGGTATTTCTGCATTCTGCCTACCTCCACCGTGTACTGCAAAGGGCAGAAATATGTCAGCAAGGCGGACGAGGTTCGTCAAGTGGAAGCATATCTGAAATCGCAGGGAGTGGAACACCTTGAACTGGTTGTGGCTTCCTCGATCGGTGCCGATCTTGCCATGGCGTTTTTGACAAGTACGAAGCTGCCCATTGGATACGTTTTCTTCGACGGCGGGCAGTTTGCGCAAATCGGGAAAGGAACGCGCCGCGTGATGGCACCGTTTTTGTATCTGGCCATCAAGAGCCTGTATTGGTCAAAGGGCGGCACACTGAAAAAGATCCTGTGGTGTGATGATGATTCCATAAAGCCGTATTTTATAGCCGCAGGGGAAAATCTGACCTACACAAATTTACGGCGGCAGATTCTGGACAGCCTGGAGGATAACCCCTTTCCGTTACTTCCCGAAGAACTGCAAAAGCAGATCTATTTTGAGTTTGGCAGCATAGAAGATCATTTCAAATACCGTCAGGCAGTGATGGAAGCCTACCCCTGCGGCCATTATCCCGTGTTTGAGGGATACAATCATATGCAATATCAGATACGCGATCCGAGGGGCTTCGCTGAAATGCTGACATCTATCGCCGAGCATGACGGTATGCCGAAACTGCCGTTTATCAGAAAGTGAGAGAACCCGATATGAAATACAAAATTGAGAGAAACACTGTGCAGGAAACGCTGATTCTCCCGTTGTATTCCCGGAAGCTGTGTTCGGAACTGTACCCAAACCTCTATCGGGACGAAACGGCGGTACGCCTGATTGATCAGATCGACTACGACTTTTCAGTGGCAGAGAAAAATTCCCACAGCCTGATGCAGCGCTTCGGTGCGCTGGAGGTGGCCATGCGGCAGTGCGACCTTGCGTGGGAGGTGCGGGATTATCTGAAAACCCACCCCTGCGCGGCGGTGGTCAATCTGGGCTGCGGGCTGGACAACACCGGCAGAGCCTGCGACAACGGCAGATGCAAAATCTACAATCTGGACTTCCCGGATGTTATTGCCTTGCGGCAGCAGCTGCTGCCCGCCGGGGAGCGGGAGCAAAACATCCCCTGCGACCTGAAAGACCCCGCATGGTTTGACAAAATCGATGCATCCGGCGGGGCGGTGTTCTTTGCCTCCGGGGTGTTCTATTACTTCCTGACCCAGCAGGTCCGGGAACTGGTGCAGGGGATGGCAAATGCTTTCCCCGGCGGGGTTCTGGTCTTTGATGCGGCCAATCGGACAGCGGTGAAGATGATCGCAAAAACATGGCTCAAGACGGCTAAGATCAAGGATGTGGGGGCGTATTTTGCCGTTTCGGATGCGAAAAGCGAGCTTTCCCCGTGGGACAGCCGTTTGCAGGTGTTCAGCCGGGGCTATATGCTGGGTTACAGCGACCTGAAAGACCCTTCCGTCAACGGCTTTTTCCGATTTCTGGCAAAAGTCGGTGATGGAATGATGAAGATGCAGATTGTGAAGATCCGGTTTTCTGGTCGGGAGCAGGAAAAGAATGCGCCGGTCGCGATGAAAAATCACAAAGCCAAATAGGGCTGTCTGTGCGTTATGGTGAAAAAAGCGGTGAAATAGTGCAGGAGGAGTGAACATGGAGCGAAAAGAAGCGATTCGCAGCGCCTATCGGCTGACAGGCGGCAACAATTTTTATGATGGCATGATCACCTGCTCTACCTTGAGCGGAAAAGCGGTGTGCCGCCTGGTTTGGGATATGAATCAGGCGGAATGCGATGCTTATCTGGAAAATGCGTTGTCCGGTATCCCGGAACATTTCTCCGGCAAACTGCTGGAGGTGCCGGTGGGAACCGGAATTTTGACCATGCCGCTTTACAGGACGCTGCCGGAAGCGGATATTACCTGTCTGGATTACTCGGCCGATATGATGGGGCAGGCACAGGAAAAGGCGAATCGACTGCACCTGAAAAATGTAACCTTTCAGCAGGGGGATGTAGGTACGCTTCCCTTTACAGACGGTGAATTCGACATCGTTTTGTCACTGAACGGCTTTCACGCATTCCCGGATAAGGAAGCCGCTTATCGGGAAGTTTTCCGGGTCTTGAGACCCGGCGGGACATTCTGCGGCTGCTTCTATGTGGCGGACGAGCACAAGCGGACGGATTGGTTTATCCGGCATATTTATGAAAAGGCGGGATTTTTCACACCGCCCTATGAAACAGTTTCCAGCTTAAAAAAACGGCTGGAGCACATGTACACAGCCGTAACCCTTGAAAATGTGAAGGGCATTGCATGGTTTGTCTGCCGGAAAGAAGCCAAAACGGAAACAGAAAACGAGGAACAGAAGGAGACGAAGACATGAAAATTCTGGTATATGGTGCAGGCGTTCTGGGGTGCAATCTGGCAAGAAATCTGCTGCGCGCCGGAAAGGATGTCACTCTGCTTGCGCGGGGAAACTGGGCTGCGGAGATCAAGCAGAACGGCCTGCGGATCAAGGACAAATTTTCGCTCCGCACCTCGGTCAGCCGCATTCCGGTGGTGACTGAACTTGCACCGGATGCAATGTACGATGTGATCTTTGTGGTCCTGCGCTATACACAGCTGGATGCCGTTCTGGACACGCTGCGGGCGAACCGGACGAAAAACATCGTTTTTGTGGGCAACAACGTACAGGCAAGAGCACTGGCGGCGGCACTGCCGGGGAAGAATGTCCTGTTTGCCTTTGCACTTTCTGCCGGGCATCGGGAGCCGGATCGGGTCGTTTCCATCGACCTGAAAAAGATCACCATCGGGCAGCTGCCGGGTACAGCCGCCAATAAACAGCTGATCGGGCGCATCTTCCACGGCACAAAATATAAGGTTGTTTACGAGCCGAACATGGAGGATTATCTGCTCTGCCACGCCGCGTTCGTGATGCCGGCGGCTTTCGCCTGCTATAAGACGGACGGCGACCTGAAAAAGCTCAGGGGCGATACTGCGTACCTGAATCGTCTGCTGGATGCCAACATCGAGGGATACCGTGCCATCAGAAATGCCGGGCACACCATTCTGCCCAAGGAGGATGCAGACTTTGAAGGGGAAAAATACCGCAGGACCTGCCTGCGCTTTTTCAAGCTGATGTGCGCCACCTCGCTGGGCAAGCTTTGCGCCTCCGACCACGCAATGAACGCCATCGACGAAATGAGCGCACTGAACCGGGATCTCAGGAAATTTTTCGATGAGCATGGCGCAGCCTACCCGGTATGGCAGGAACTGGAAGCGGAAGCCGGGAGGTATCTGCAATGAAGTACACCGGAATGCCCTTTGGGATGTGGGCGCTGTTTGCTGGCTCCTTTCAAAAGCAGCTGACCGCTGTGCTGGGCTATGATGCAGCCACCGCAAGAGCCATCACGAAAAAGGCAAAGCCGCAATACCGGCAGATCATCCGCAGGCTGCCGGAGTTCGAAAAAGCTGACCGTTTCAAAATGAATCTGGTCAACTGCGCGATGATCGGGGCATTCATTCTCTCCATGCCGCAGCGCCCGGAGGTGGACAGGCTGACGGATTACTACGCAAAATCCATGATGACAGCGCCCATGCAGTGGTTCTGCCGCAAGAGCGGAAAAAGCAAATTCACCGCAAAGGATATTGCCGCTATGAAAGCCACCGCCGCCCTGAAAGCCGCCGACCGCAACCCCTACTCGTGGAACATGGAGTTTTACGAGTACTCGGATGGCAGCGGCTACGAGGGACGCTTTACCAGGTGCGGTATCTGTGTGCTGATGAAGGAGCTGGGACTGTACGACCTGACCCCTGCTTTGTGCCATCTGGACTACACCATGAGCGAGGCGGGCGGCGTGACGGATTTTGTGCGGCAGTACACCCTTGCCTCCGGCGGACCCTGCTGTGACTGCGGGTACAAAAAGAAAGGGTAACGGACGATGAAGAGGAAAGAAACGTATCTTTCCCGTGATTTCCGGGATACTGCGGCACAGCGCTTTCCTGCGCAGGCGAAGCAGCTGAACGCCACTTTCGATATGCGCCTGAATGCACTGCCGGCTGAAAATGCGGACGCAAGCAAGGGCAATACCGCATAATTCTAAGTGCCGATACGGCGAGCGAGGTGCGGCAGA
>URKW01000126.1 GCA_900548615.1 uncultured Eubacteriales bacterium
AGATGCTACGGCAGCATAGCTGCCGAGATCGACACTAAAAACATGCCACCGGCATGTTTTTTTAACGTGTCGACATCGGTCACTGGCTCAGAATGACAGGGCGGACAGAGTCGTCCGCCCCTACGCACGAACACCGTACCCATCGCGTCGATCGTGGCGGGCCGATGTGGGCATCGGCCCCTGCGCACCGGCCAGCGATAGATTATTAAACCCTGATACCGCAAAAAGACCGCCATCGGCGGGCTTTTTGCTTATCTCTTTTTCACTTCTTCACCTGTGCCAGATATTCCTCCAGACACAGATCATTGTCCATGATGTATCGGGCTGCTTCCACGCCCACATAGCGGTAATGCCACGGCTCGTAGATCACGCCGGTGATATCCTCCTTGCCCTCCGGGAAACGGAGGATGAAGCCATAGTCGGCGCAGTGCTCCATCAGCCACGTGTAGGCCGCCGTGTTGGCGAAGGTCTGCTCCAGCGTATAGTCGCCGCTGCCGCCCACGTCCATGGCAAGGCCGCAGTTATGCTCGCTGAAGCCGGGCCGCTTGACGATGGTGCCGCCCACCTTCTGGGCCTCCAGATCGCTGTAACCCTTGTCGGTGTACTGCTTCACCTTCCGCCAGTAGAGGGTGTTCTGCTCCTCCTTGGGACGGTAGGCGCTGACCACCGCCAGATCGTAGGCGCTGGCGTCCCGCAGCATTTGCTCCACGATATCGGTGATGCGGCTGTCCATCTGCTTGCCGCCGCTGACGGTGGTGAAGCTGACGTCGCTGTCATAGCCAGAGGGCAGGGGGTTCCAGTCGTTCACCAGCAGCAGCTGCCAGTCCGGCTGTCCGCCGCCCTGATAGCTGTCCATCTGGACGTAGTGTCCCTTGGTGGAGTATTGCAGCAGCCCCGTGGCGTCGATATACGGCTCGTCGCTGGCGGTCTGGGCAGGGTCGTCGCCGGTGTTATCGGTGGTGCCGGCGGGATCGTCGGCGGTGTTGGGGTCGTCGGTATTGTCGGGCTCCTCCGGCTTCTGGGTGTTGTCGTCGGGAGTGTTGGGCTGGTTCTGCTGGGTGTCGTCATGCTGGGGGGGGATCGCGTCGTGCTTGGCCAGTCCCACCACCACCAGCACCACCGCGGCAATCAGCACCACAAGGGCGATGACCCACACGATGGGAGCGGGGCCCCGGCGGCCATGATAGGTTCTTCTTCCGTTTTCCATCAGTTCAGTCCTCCAAAAAAGCTGCGGATCTCCGCTTCTGTGCAGGCGGCGCTGCCCTGAGCAAAGCCGTCCCGTCCGCCGCCGCGTCCGTTCAGGGCGGCGTTCATGGTTTTGATGAGCTCCCGGATATCCGCGCCGGGGTGGATGACCGCGTACTTGTACGTGCCGTCCTGTCCCGCGAATACGGCGCAGCGTCCGCCGCACCGTGCCGCCGTCATGTCGCAAAGCCGCCGCGCCGCGTCGGACTCCATAGGCGGCTGCACCAGCAGCACATTACCCGCGCCGTCATATTGGGCGGCCAGCGATGCGAAATGCTCCGTTTCCAGCGCGTCGCACCGCTGCTTTACGGCGGAAAGCTCCTCCTTCAGCCGCGTCACGGCGGCGTGGGTGGCATCGGGCTTCACCGACAGCTCGCGGCCGATGGCGCTGTTCTGCTGCCAGCTCAGCGCCAGATAGTCCAGCGCCCGCTGTCCGAACAGCACCTCCAGCCGCACGCCGTCCCGGAACCTCTGCCAGCCGATGAACTTCGCCAGTCCCACCTGACCGCTGGTCTCCACGTGGGTGCCGCAGCAGGCGCACATGTCCGCGCCGGGAAACTCGGTGATCCGCACGGGGCCTTCCAGCGCCTTTTTGCTGCGGTAGGGCAGGGCGGCCAGCTCCGCCGGCTCGGGATAGCGGATGACGATGGGGTGATTCTCCCAGATGTAGCGGTTGGCCCGGCGCTCGATCTCCAGCACGCCCTCCCAGGGAATGTCGGCGTTGTAGTCGATGGTGACGGTATCGGCTCCCATGTGGAAGCCGGTGTTGTCGCAGTGGTAGGTGCTGCACAGCATGCCGGAGACGATATGCTCGCCGGAGTGCTGCTGCATGTGGTCAAAGCGGCGCTGCCAGTCGATCTCGCCGGTGACGGTCTCGCCCACGGGCAACGGCTTGTCGCAGGTGTGATAGATCACGCCGTCCGCCTCATGAACGTCCCGTACATTAACGCCGCCCAGCGTGCCGTGGTCGGCGCCCTGTCCGCCGCCCTCGGGGTAGAAGGCGGTGCGGTCCAGCACCACCCGCCACGCCTTTTTGTCGGCGGCGCAGTCCAGCACCGTGGCGTCGAACCGGCGCAGGAACGCATCCTGATAGTATAGCTTGATGGTTTCCATAGGCTTCTCCCTGTGTGGAAAATATTCCACCCTTTAGTATGCCGCAAAACCGGGAAAAAGGCAAGGGTTTTCTACTTGAGAGAGGGGAGGGGACGGGACGGCATCGGTAAACGTAAGGTGTTTTTGTGCTGTCATTGCGAGCCAGTGCGCACACTGGTGTGGCAATCCGTTTTTCCTTTTGTGGAAACGGAATGACAACGGCGGGGCACATTGGCCCCGCCCTACGGACTACACAAGGTGTGCGGCCGATGTGGGCATCGGCCCCTACACACAACCATCACCCTGTCTGCCCCTACGAAACCGAACAACAGGGCGGAGTTGCGTCCGCCCTGTTGTTCTCTTTATTCCGCCGCAGTTACGCTGCCCTGAGGCGTGATCTTGAAGCTTTTGCTGTTTTCTCCCGCCGCGCCCTTGGAGAAGGTGACCGTCCAGCAGCCGTCGACCACGCTGTAGCGGCCATAGGCCATGTCGTACTCGCCGTCGTACTGAGCCGCGGCGGCGTCGATGGCCGCCTGCTCCGTCATGGCATCACGGCCGAACTGGGCGGTGCCCAGAATGGCCAGCACCTCGTCCCGCCCGGCTTCCCACGCCGCTTTATCCAGCACGCTGTCGGCGAACTGGCACACGTAATCGCCGGGGACGCTCTCGAAGTAAAGGTTCAGCCACAGGCCGTCGTCGCTCTCCTCCGTGTGCTGCCAGACCTTCTGGCCGCCAGAGAGTGTCAGCTCCTCACTGGTCACGTCGGTGCCGCAGATGCCGTAGCCATTGCGCCAGCACAGCAGCTCAAAGTCCAGCGCCTTATTGTCGGTTTTCCAGAAACGGATGCCCTCGGTGGTCGTGCCCGAGCGCTGCACCGCCTCCCACTGCCAGCCCTCCGGAATGGTCAGCGCCATGTCCACATAGCCGCTGGTGTAGGTTGCCGTCTCGCCGGTGACGGCGGGAGCGGGGTCGGGAGCGTCGATGCTGCCGGTGGGGTCGTTGTCCGGGGCTTTGGTGGAGCAGCCGCTCAGCGAGGTAACAACCGCCAGCGCCAGAACACAGATCGCCGCCAGCACGATGAGGGAGAGGGAACGTTTCATGGAAAGCACCATCCTTTCTGTTTATAAGACGCTGGGAGTGGGCAAAATGTTCCCGTCGGCAGCGAAAAAAGCGCAGGGAAAAGATGGTTTTCCACAGGACACCCACAGGTTTCCCACAAAGTTTTCCACATTTTGAAGCGATGGGATGCAGAATGGGGGTCAGGGGTGTTTCTTTTCAGAATACCTTCTTTTCTCTTTTTTCTTTTCTTTTATATAGCATCCGTTTGCATACACGGGCATTCCTCCTCTGTCTCCATGTCCTCCGTCATGTGGGCGGCCCAGCGTGCGCGGGCGGCGCGGCGGTTGGATTCCACCCGCTGCTGATAGCGTTCCCTGTCGGCGTCCATGCGGGAGGCCAGCAGCGGCCAGAAGCACGCCAGTGTGGCGCTGTGAAACTCCGGCACGACGCCGTTTTCTCCGTAGTCCAGAATGGCCAGCAGCAGTTCCTTCACCTCGTGGTCGGACAGTCTTTCCAGCACAGGCTTCATGTCGAAATACATCAGGATGCCGGAGCGTTTGATTTGTGTCATGAGCAGATCCTCCTTTGTTTTGGGCAGCGCCCTTTGTCCATGGAAGGCTCTTACCGGAACGTTGCCCCAAACAGGGCAACAAAAGAAAAAAACGTCCCCCAAAAAAGAGGAACATTTTTCGTGAGACGGTGGCGCAAACAAAAACAGACGTCCGTTGGACGTCTGTTGCATGTGGTTGTTAACCGATCTTATTCAGCTTCAGGGTCAGAGCGGACTTCTTGTGAGCCGCGTTGTTCTTGTGCATCAAACCCTTGGCAGCAGCCTTGTCGATGGCCTTGACCGCCACCTTGTAAGTGCCCTCGGCCTCGGTGCGATCGCCGTCAACGGCAGCAGCCTCGAACTTCTTGATAGCAGTCTTCAGTGCGGACTTTTCGGCTTTGTTGCGGGCATTGCGCGCCTCTGCCACCAGAACACGCTTCTTAGCAGACTTGATATTCGGCAAACCAAACACCTCCTCGGTTATGACATTAACGGAGACATAAAGTCCCACGCAGAATGATATTTTAGCATCTTTGCCCAGAAATTGCAAGAGTTTTTTTCAGATTTGTCTACTTTTTTCGCAAAAATCTTTTTTGAAAGGCAAAATTAACAATTATCCACAACATTTTGTGTTTTTGAAAGGAGCGTGACCACAAACATGAGGATCACCCGCACCGATCTGGCGCTGGAGGGCGTGGAGCAGCTGCGGCAGGGCGGCGATATTTCACGGCTGGACGGCATTTGCGCGGCGGAATACACCCGGCATGGCTACGGCGTGACGGATGTGCGCGTCGCCACGAAGCAGGCGGCGGAGGCGGTAGGCAAGCCGGAGGGCCGGTACGTGACCATTGATCTGCGGCCCTATTTCCGCCGGGAGGAGAGGTTCTTTGCCCGTGCGGCGAGGTGTCTGGCCAGCGAGCTGCGGACGCTGCTGCCCGGCGTGGGGGAGGACTGGCCGGTGCTGGTGGCGGGCTTGGGCAACCGGGGCATGACCGCCGACGCGGTGGGGCCGCTGGCGCTGGAGAGCCTGCTGGTGACGCGGCACATGGTGCGGTCGCTGCCCCGGCAGTTCCGGGGATTCACGCCGGTTTCGGCGCTGGCGCCGGGGGTGCTGGCCGCCACAGGCATGGAGGCGCTGGAGCTTCTGCGGGGCGCGGTGCAGGCCACCGGGTGCGCCGCCGTCATCGCCGTCGACGCGCTGGCGGCCC
>URKW01000127.1 GCA_900548615.1 uncultured Eubacteriales bacterium
TCCAGCATTACCGGCAGAGATTGGATAATTAAAGTTTTTAATTAAGAATTAGTATAAGTAAATTGACCGGAGGCTTTTAGCCCTCCTCGATCATTCTGAAATACAGGCCGTTGTTGCTGTCGTCGCCCTCCAGCATCACCATGATGGTGGTGCCGTTCAGGTCGGCGAACAGGCAGGTGAGGTCGGTGCTGGTGCCGTCGCCGTTGGGCATGGTGATGACCACCATCATGTTCTCCTCGTCCGCGCCGCAGCTGCCGGTCAGCACCGTGTCGCCGTTCAGGTAATCCACCGCGTCCACGTCGTTAAAGTCGATCTCCAGCACGCCGTTGCAGCCCTTCAGGGTGTTGGTGGCCTGCTCGTCGCTCATCTCGGTGCCGTTGACAAAGCCGCCGCAGAACTCCCAGCGGGAGCCCACGATATACTCAGGCACTTCCACAAAGGTCATGGTCTCCAGCGGAGTGCCGGCGCCTGCTCCGGTATTGGCGTCATCCTCCACGGCCGGGCTCTGATCGTCCACGTTCGCGTCGTCACCGGCGGTATCGCCGCCGCAGGCTACCAGCGCCAGCGCCATCATCAGTGCCAGCAGGCAGGCCAGAAGCTTCTTCATGCTCATTTCATAATCCTCCAAATTTCTATACATTGCTGCCTATATAAACCGCAGGGTGCGGCTCATATCCTCATTTTCACAGGGTGCTGGTGTAGGTCTCGCCGCCCTCGCAGGTGAACATCACGCCGTCGGAATAGGCGTAGTTGCCCATGGCGTCCTGCATCTCGAACATCATCACATAGTCGCCGTCCGGCAGCTCGCACTCGCCGAAAGCGGTGTTTTCCGTAACGGTGATGGTCTCGACGGCGTAGGCCTCCAGATTGTCCTCGTCGCTGGACAGGTTATCCATGTACCAGAGGATGGTCAGCTCATCGCCGGTCTCCAGCTGCCGCAGCTCCTTGTCGGCCATACCGGTATCGTCGATGCCCTGCCGCGCGCCCAGAATGATCCACTCCTCCTCATTGAAGTCGTAGGCCACCTGAAGATTGCATTCTTCGTCATTCAGCAGCACCGGCACGGAATAGAGGTTATAGTCCTCACCGGCGTAGCTGAGCTCCATGTACACCAGACAGCCGTCAATGCTGCCCCACACGCCCCGGAAATTGTCGGAGAACACGCCGTTTTCCCAATCGGCGTTCATGTCGTTGTCTGTGCCCAGCAGCAGCATGGTGTCCTGCTCCGCATCCACGTAAAGCAGCGTGAAGCCGATGTTGGTCAGAATGCTGTCCGCCTTGGGGCCAAGCGTCATGGTGGCCACACCGTCGTCATCCACCGTCAGGCCGATACCGGCCCAGCCCATGGCGGTCAGATTCTCCACCTCCGGAAGCTCCTCAACATTCATGTCCGCCACGTAGTCCATGCCCTCCTGGCTCAGACCGCCGGTCAGCTCATAGGAATAGAAATACTTGAACGCCGTGCCTGCACCCTGGTCGATATAGCCGTTCAGATCGTCCACATCGCCGTTATAGGAATAGTAGCAGGACAGGCCCGTGGCCTCGGTACGGTACACGCCGTTGACGCGGTACAGCACGCACTGATCCAGCGCGTCCAGCACAGCCTGAGCGCTGGGCAGCAGGTCGGTGCTGCACCGGGCCATATGGCCCAGATCCACCATGTTGGTATAGCCCTGCTCACGGGTGTTGCCGCCGTAGTTCTCCGCCTGTGTCGCCACGCGACCCATCTGGGAGAAGAAGCCGGGGTCGGCGCAGGCGGCGGCCAGCGCCTCCCTGCCGAAGCTCTCATAGGCGTCCAGCAGGTCGCCCATCTTGGACAGGTCGGTCACGGACAGGGTGGTATTGTCCTCGGTGCCCACCAGCTCGCAGCCCTCGTAATAGGCGTCGCAGATGACGCGGCCCAGCGCCGCGCCGTCCATGGCGGGCTGCTTGGCCAGCGTGCCCACCCACTGGGAGTAATACCAGCCGTTGGCGGGCTCCGTCTCCTCCGACGCCACCAGATACTTGGCCAGGTCGCAGAAGGTATACGCCGTATCCACCGTAGCCATCAGGCAGGTATCAAAGCCCACCAGCTCCAGCGGCTGCTGGCCCGGCTCGTTGCTGGGCTCCCACACCTGAACAAAGGCGCTGTACATCTCGCTGAGAGTCAGGGAATCCAGACCGTACAGTTCGTCAAAGGATGCGCCGGACACCGATCCTCCGCCGTGGTTCCAGAAAATCACCGCCGTCTTGTCGGCGGGATAGTTCTCCTTGGCAAACAGCAGGAAATCCGCCAGCGTCTCGCTGTCGCCCATGCTGGCCGAGGGCTGTTCGTCCACCAGCTGCAAGCCCTCGCTGTTATAGACAAAGCGCTGCAGCTTATCGGCTTCCACCACATCATTCTGCCACTGGGCAGCACCGCCGGTCTGGATCACCACCGTCACGTTTTCCGGCAGCTCCACCTCCAGCAGCTCCGACAGGTCGCCGGTGGCAAAGCCGCCCTCCGACTCCAGATCGCTGCCGCACAGATACCAGTATACCGCCCAGCTGCTGCCGTCGTCCCAAACTGTATCGTCCTCCATGTCCATGCAGCCGGTACACAGCGTCAGCAGCATCAGCACCGCCAGCAGCAGCGCGCCAATCTTTTTCTTCATATACGCTCCTTACACACTCTTGAATGTCGCTTTTTGTCCGTTAAATGCCCATTAACTGCCGCTTTTTGGCAGTAAACTCCTCCTCGGTGATGATACCGGCGTCCAGCAGGCCCTTATAGCGCTGGATCTCCGTCACCACGTCCACCGGCGCAGCGGCAGGCTTTGCCGCCGCATTCTTTTCTGTGGCGGCGCCGTCCCAGCGCTCCTTTGCCGCCGGGTCTATCAGGCGCATCAGGTGCTTCGCCAGCTCCAGCAGCTCGCCGGACTTGGCCCGGTATTCCTTCAGATAGTCCTCCACATCCGGCTGATGGCGGTCATAGCCCGGCGCGTCCACCTCGCCCTGAAACTTTTTCCAGTAGGGGTGGTTCAGCCTGACCTCTACGGTAAACTGCTTCACGGGAGCCGCCGCTTCAAAAGTGGGCTCCGGCGGAAGCCGCCGCTCCGCGTCACGATCCTTATCATGGCCGTGATCCGAATGGAGCGTTTCGTGCAGCTCGGCCATGTACTGCATCCGCTGGCGCTCCTGCTTCTCCTGATAGAAGCGGGAGATCGCCGCCTTTTGGCTTCTGGCGGCGTCCGGCACCTTGCTGTTGTGGCACAGCAGCGCGCCGCTGCCGCTTTCATACAGCACAAAGCCGTCCTCGCAGATGCGGAAGGAGCGGATGTCGCTCCCCTTCAGCACCAGCGCGTCGTCATTCTGCTTCAGCCGCAGCAAACGGTGGGTATCGTCCACCACCAGATCGCCGGAAAACAGGCCGAAAGCATACAGGTACGTCCGCTGGAACTGCCTGCGCAGGGGCTCATTCTCATCATAGTACGCCATGTACTGCTGGAATTCCTCCAGCGTCATTTTATCCACCGTGCCCACAGGCAGATCCACCTTTTTGTCGCACGCCTTGCAGATGGGCATGTTCTCCACCTTGGTGGCCAGCAGCCGGGGCGTGGGATTCCCGCAAATGGGGCAGAGCTTCTTGTTGTTGCTGAACAGGCCCATACAGGCATCCTCCCTCTCTTTTCGTTTCTCAGGCCCTTACGGCCGGTCGTCCGGCAGCAGGGTACGGGGCCGGAACCCCATCAGCCCCGCAATAAGCCGCGCAGGCATCCGCCGCAGCGCGGCGTTGAAGCGCTCCGCGGCGTCATTATACTGTTGGTGGCTGCTTCGCAGCATCTGACGGCCACAGTCTATGGCGGCCATGGCGCGGATATACGCCGCGTCGCTTCTCAGCGCCGGATATTGCACCGCCACCGTCTCCACATACCGCAGCGCGTCCAGCGCCAGAGCCTCCTGCGCCGTTACGTCCGCCGCCTGTGAGGCGGAGACGATCACGCCCTGACCGCTCCGCACGGTCTCTGCCTGCGGCGCCTGCCGGGCGGTATAATCCCATGTCAGATCCAGCAGCGCCGCCACGGCGTCAAGGCAGGCCGCCAGACGCACACCTACCTGCTGCATGGCCTTTCCCGCGCCGCTGTCCATAGCCCGCAGCTTCCGCTCCTCCACAATGGCCCACACTACAAGCGCGGCAGCGGGCAGCAGGATCAGAACAAACGTCCTCATACATGCTCCCCTCCCGCAAAAAAAGCGGCGGATACAGATAGCGCTCCGTATCCGCCGACAGTTCGTGCTCATTACGTTGCGCGCCGCACCGCCGTTTCCATAATGTAAGGCTGCGGCTCATGGGTACAGTGTACTCCAAACCGCCGCCGCTGTTGTGCCAAGTGCATGAATCGACCGAAAAAACGACACAATCGCCGCCCCGCCTACAGCGACACCCGCAGCACGAAGCGGCCATCCTTCTCCGAGAAGGAATACATGCCGTTATACCGCTCAGCAATAGAGCAGATGCTCCGCACGCCGATACCGTGTCCCGGCTCGCGGGTCACCGGCAGGCCCTTTTCAAAGGTCACGCCCGGCGGGCAGGTGTTGGTCATCTGCAAGAAGAATTTGCCGCTCTTTTCGTAGACCACCAGCTCGATATCGCAGGGTTCACCCGTCTGACGCAGCCGCTGGCAGGCATGCAGGGCGTTTTCCAGCGCGTTGGACAGCAGCACGCACAGATCCGTCTCCGCCACCGGGATAAAATGGGGCACCTCCGCCCGCACCCGCAGGGGTACGCCGCTCTCCTCCGCCCGTCCGGCAAAGGCCGACAGGATCAGGTTCACCGTCTCGTTTTCGCAGAAAACGCGCACCTTCTGGCTCTCGATCTCCGCGCAGACCTCCCGGATATAGGCCTGTGCCTGCTCCGTGCGGCCGTTTTCGATGCACCCGGCCAGATACTGCATGTGGTGGCGCAGGTCGTGGCGATAGGTGCTGGCCCGCCGCCCCGACTCCC
>URKW01000128.1 GCA_900548615.1 uncultured Eubacteriales bacterium
GCAACACCAGTGTTTTTTAGTTCCGATCTCGGCGGCTATGCCGCCGTAGCATCCATCTTGGCTTCCACCGCATTTCTTGGGAATGACACGGGAGGGGCAGAGCCCCTCCCCTACGCACCAACTACCGCTAGAACACCGTAGGGCGGCATGACCACATGCGCCGCATGAAACGACCACCGATCCTCCCCTTGCCAATCCTCCCGTTTTCTGCTATAGTAGACCCACGAACCATCGATTAACAAGGGCAAACACGCCTGCCAACGCGTCTTTCCGGCGCTTTTTGCTCTTTTCGTCTTGGTGGGCGTCAGCCCAACTGCATCTCAAAAACCAAAAATCACTCGAAAATCCATCGCTGGCAGGTGCCTTGCAGTTTTGTCGGAGCAGAAATGTGTCCAGACAAGAAAAGGCCCGCAGGGAATACTTGACGTATTGCCAAGGGTCTTGACGCAGTATGGGCGCATTTCTGCCCGACAAAACCGTGTCTGCCCTTGTCAATCGATGGTATCATAAGGAGAGGCAACAATGGATCTTTGCGACCGCCGGGAGATACAGGCGCTTTTGGAGCGCCACGGCTTTCATTTTTCCAAGGCCATGGGCCAGAATTTTCTCATCGAGGGCTGGGTGCCCCGGGATATCGCCGACGCCAGCGGTGCGGACGAGCGCACCGGCGTGCTGGAGATTGGCCCCGGCATCGGCCCGCTGACGGCCCAGCTGGTGCACCGTGCCGCCAAGGTGGCGTCGGTGGAGCTGGACGTGCGCCTCTACCCCGTGCTGCGGGAGACCATGTCCGGCGCGGACAACTTCACCCTCATCGAGGGCGACGCCATGAAGCTGGACTTCCCGCAGGTGATACAGGAGCATTTCGCCGGACTGCGGCCCATCCTCTGCGCCAATCTGCCCTATAACATCACCACCCCCATCCTGACCAAATGCGTGGAGAGCCGCTGCTTCGACAGTCTCACCGTCCTGATACAGAAAGAGGTGGCGGAGCGCATCTGCGCCAGGGCCGGCACGGCGGAGTACGGCGCGTTCACCGTACTGATGCAGTACTACACCGACCCTCAGCTGCTGTTCACCGTCCCCCCCACCTGCTTCCTGCCCGCCCCCAAGGTGACCTCCGCCGTGATCCACTGTCCCGTGCGGAAGGCGCCGCCAGTGGACGTGGTGTCCGAGTCCGCCCTGTGGCGGACGGTGAAGGCCGCCTTCGCCCTGCGGCGAAAAACGCTGGTGAACTCCCTGCAAACCGGCTACCAGCTGCCCAAGGAGCAGCTGACGGAAATCGTCACCGCCTGCGGTCTGGAGCCCTCCGTCCGTGGCGAACGCCTGACGCTGGAGGACTTCGCCCGCCTCACCAACACCCTGTCCGCCGCGGAGCAGGCCCGGTAACATTCACAAATCCTTCACGCTTTTTTGACGGAATGTATGGTATACTGGTTTCCGGAAATATCATGTGAAAATCGGGGGGATACTGCCTTGGAACTGAACAAAAAGACCATACGAAACATTCTGCTGATGGCGGCAGCCGTCATCGCCGTGTGGTGGCTGGTGAACCACTTCGACCTGCTGCTGCGCATTCTCAACGCCATTCTCAGCATCCTCTCCCCCATCCTGATTGGCCTGATCCTGGCCTTCATCCTGAACCTGCTGCTGAATCCGCTGGAGCGGCTGTGGAACAGACTGTTCCTCAAGGAAAGCAGCAAGCCCATTGTAAAGAAGCTGCGCCGCCCCATCTGCCTGCTGCTGAGCTTTCTCATTGTGCTGGGCGTGATCTTCGCCGTGTGCTTCGTGGTGATCCCCCGTCTGGGCAGCACCGTGGTGGACATGGTGAACACCATCTCCGACTATATCAAGACGCTGGACGTGCGGTACGACGACCTGCGCGTCTCGCTGGAGCAGTATGCCATCACTCTGCCGGAGATCGACCTGGGCAAAAACGACCTGCTGACCAAGCTCACCGACCTGCTGGCCAAGGGCGGCTCGGCCTTGCTGAACACCACCATCAGCGTCACCACGTCGGTGCTGTCGGCGGTGGTGAACCTGCTGATGGGCGTGGTGTTCTCCATCTATATACTGGCCCAGAAGGAAACGCTGGCCCGCCAGCTGAAAAAGCTGCTGTACCTGACGTTCCCGGAGCAGAAGGTCACGCCGTTTCTGGCGTTTCTGGGCCGCGTCAGCCGCACGTTCTCCCAGTTCATCACCGGCCAGACCATTGAGGCCGTCATTCTGGGCACGCTGGTGCTGCTGGGCATGCTGATCCTCCGCCTGCCCTACGCCCCGGTCATCGCCGTGCTGGTAGGCGTCACCGCCCTGATCCCCATTCTCGGCTCGTGGATCGGCGCCATCGTGGGCGCGCTGCTAATCCTGCCGGTGTCCTTCATGAAGGCCATCTGGTTCGTGGTGTTCCTCATCGTCCTGCAGCAGATCGAGGGCAACCTGATCTACCCCCATGTGGTGGGAAAATCCGTGGGCCTGCCGGGTATCTGGGTGTTCTTCGCCGTCATCGTGGGCAGCGGACTGGGCGGCGTCGCCGGTATGCTGCTGGGCGTCCCCGTCTGCGCCGTGATCTATGACGAGGTACGCCGCACCATGCGGAAAAAGGAAGCGGCACTGACGGTAAGCGACAATGAAAAGGTTTCCTGATCGTATATCCATAGGGCGGGGTTCTACCCCGCCCTTTCGATTTGATAATGTCATTTTCGATAATCCGTTCGTAGGGGCGGACGACTCTGTCCGCCCCTAACGTAGTGCTGTGGTTATCGTCAGGGCGGATAGGGTCGTCCGCCCCTACAGAGTTCTAGCATACCATACCGTAGGGCGGGCCCCACGTGACCCGCCCTACGGCATCTTGACACACCATCGGCCCCGCCCTACAACCGTCTATCGTATTGCAATCGTTTTGCTTTGGTGGGGAAAACTTGACAAATTTTGCCGAAAATGCTATACTTTGTGGCGTATTTTTCCACTTCCATCCCGCTTTCGGTTTATCCCGGCGGCAAGATGGATATCATCGAGGTATTATGAAAGAACGATTGCAACAACTTTGGCCCAACATCAAGTTTGCCTGGCGCTGCATGGGGGATAGCTGGAAAACCTTCGGCGAGACGGAGGAGGTTCGAGCCCTCAGGCGTGCTTTCCGGGTGTTCTGGTGGCGGTTGGGCGACGTGTTCGCGCTGATTGGGCGGCTGATCTGGGCATGGTTCCTGAACACACGCATGGTGCGCTCCGCGCGGGCGTGGTGGCAGCGGACGAAAAAGGCCGTGTGGGAGCTGCCCCAGTATCAGTTCCTGCGCCGCTTCTCCCACAAAATGCGGGAGCACGTCTGGATGCGCTGGCTACTGGTGGGCGCCATCGCCCTGCTGGTCTGCCTGCCCTGGTGCGTAACAGACACCACAGCGAAAACCTACACCTATCTGGTAGTCACAGATGAAGCCACCACGCTGGTGGACGGCTATCCCGACTTCACCTACGAAAGCGACGCGCTGCGGGTACGGGACGACACTGGCGGCGACGCCCAGATCATCCTGACCGCCGGACAGCAGGTGCTGATCCGCCACGGCGATGAGCTGCTGACGGTGGAGTCCTACAACGAGACGGTACAGAACCTACTGGAGCGCTATGACGTTCGCGTGGGAGCGGACGAAATGATCGGCGTGAACACCACCGGTCTCAAGACCCTGATCCACGTCAGCGACGAGCTGCGCTGCCGCCGCCGCGAAACAACGGTGGACACCTACAAGACCAAGGTGCTGTACGATTACCTGCTGCCCTACGGCGAGCATGTGATCCTACAGGAGGGCACGCCCGGTCTGATCACCGACACCTATGACGACGTGTACCGCAGCGGTGAAATGGTGAACACCGTACTGGTAGACCGCAGCGACAGCACCGCCAAGGCTCAGATCGTCGTCTACGGCCGTCTGGTCAAGTCGGTGGAGCAGGACGACCGCATCGAGCGCGATGTACCCTATGGCGGCGGCTCCAACGGCGGCTATCTGGTGTTCCAGTCCGGCTACAGCATGACCTATTACAACAAGATCACCTGCAACTCCACCGCCTACTACAGCGGCGGCGAGAAAGGTGCGGCGTGGACTACCGCCACCGGACACGCGGTAGGGCTGGGCATCGTCGCCGCCGACCCCAAGACCTTCCCCTATCACTCCCGCATGTTCATTCAGTCCTATGGTATGGGACAGGTGGAGGATACCGGTGGCATGAAGGGCAACGTCATCGACGTGTGGTTCCCCAGCTATTCCGACTGCGTTTCCTGGGGCCTGTGATACAATGAAGTTGCGGCAAAATATTATAAAAAGGAGAGGTAGACAATGAAACTAGGCTTTGTCAGCGCGATTCTGGCAGATTTCACCTTTGAGGAAATGATCGACTGCGCCAGTGAAATGGGGTATCAGTGCGTGGAGGTGGCCTGCTGGCCCCAGGGAAAGGCGGAGCGCCGGTATGCCGGGGTAAGCCACATCAACGTGGATGAGCTTTCGGATGAAAAGGCCGCCTATCTTCAGGCGTACTGCCGGGAGAAAAATGTGGAGATCTCATCTCTGGCCTACTACCCCAATACTCTGGACCCGGATCTGGACAAACGGGCCGCCGCGGCGGAGCATCTGAAGAAGCTGATAGCGGCTTCTAAGAAGCTGGGCGTGAACATGGTTACCACCTTTATCGGCAGGGATCAGACGAAGACGGTCGAGGAGAACCTAGAGCTTTTTGAGCAGGTATGGAAGCCGCTGATTGCCCTGGCGGAGGAGAACCAGGTGAAAATCGGCATTGAAAACTGCCCCATGCTGTTCGACGCCGGACAGTGGCCCGGCGGACAAAATCTTGCAACCACCC
>URKW01000129.1 GCA_900548615.1 uncultured Eubacteriales bacterium
GACGGCAAAGGGAACGTAGTCCTCCGTCTCCGAGGCGGCGGCCACGAGCGCGATGGGCGTGACGGAGATGCGCTTGTTGACGATGGGGATGCCGAACTCGCGCTCAATGTCCTCGCCGGTTTTAACGAGCCCTTCGGCATAGCGCGTGATCTTGTCGTAGATCTTCTCACACGCCGCCTTGGCGTCGCGGTCGGCGCAGGAGAGCAGGGAAATGCCCATGGTGATGGTGCGGATGTCGAGGTGCTGGCGGTCGATCATCTGCACGGTGGACAGCACGTCGTTTTTATCGAGCATGGCGCGGACCTCCTCTCAGATGCGGTGCATGGCGTTGAAGATGTCCTCCCGCTGGATGCGCACGGCAAGGCCGCGCTCGGTGCCGTAAGTGTCCAGCTTGTCGGCGATCTCCGGGAAGGATACCGTGCACGCGGAAATGTCCACCAGCAGGACCATGGTGAAGTAGCCCTGTTCGAGGATGGTCTGGCTGATGTCGAGAATGTTGATGTTGTACTCCGAGAGCAGGGCGCAGACGGAGGCGATGATGCCGACGCGGTCCCGGCCGAGAACGGTGACGATGGCTTTCATGCTGGATTCTCCTTCATTTATAATCATGTATCCCATATTATAGCAGGAAACACGCAAAGAGTAAATATTCCGAATACCGGCTTTTGCCGGTATTCGGAATATTTTTTCCATGGCTTCAGCACACCGGACAGGTCCAGCCGAAGGGATCGGGCTTCGTGCCCCACTGGATGCCGGTCAGCTCGTCATAGAGCTTCTGGGACAGCTGACCGATTTGACCGCCGTTGACCTCGTAGCGCACATCATCCCAGCCCAGTGCGCCGATGGGGGAGATCACGGCGGCGGTGCCGATGCACCACGCCTCCTCCAGAGCGCCGGTCTTGGCGGCCTCGAACAGCTCGTCCACGCTCAGCAGACGTTCCTCCACCGGCATGCCCCAGCTCTTGAGCAGCTCGATGGCGGACTTGCGGGTGACGCCCCGGAGGATGGAGCCGGTCAGGGCGGGGGTGACGACGGTGCCATTGATCTTGAACATGACGTTCATGCCGCCGCCCTCCTCCACGTACTTGCGCTCCACGCCGTCCAGCCACAGTACCTGAGAGTAGCCCTTGGCCTCGGCCCGCTCACCGGCACGGTTGGCCGCGCCGTAGTTGCCGCCGCACTTGGCCTCGCCGGTGCCGCCGCGAACGGCACGGACATCCTCAGTCTCCACCATGATGGGCACAGGCTTCAAACCGTCGCTGAAGTAGCTGCCGGAGGGGGAGAGGATGATGACGAAGGAGGCCTCGTGGACGCCGTGCAGCGCCAGTGTGGGGTCGGTGGAGTACAGGAACGGGCGGATATACAGGCTGGTGCCGGGGTCGCTGGGCACCCAGTCCTGATCCACGCGGACCACCTCCTTGATGGCTTGCAGCGCGTCATCGGGGTTCACCTGCGGCAGCCCCAGACGCTCGCAGGAGCGGTTCAGCCGGGCGATATTCTCCCAGGGGCGGAACAGCTGCACCTCACCGTCGGGGCGGCGGTAGGCCTTCAGGCCCTCGAATACCTCGGTGCCGTAGTGGAGAACGCTGGCGGCGGGGGAGAGAGCGATGGGGCCGTAGGGGACGACGCGGGCGTTGTGCCAGCCGTCCTTCTCGGTGTAGTCCATGACGAACATGTGGTCGGTAAACACAGTGCCGAAGCCCAGCTGGTTGGAGGGGGGCAAGGTGCCGGGATGGGGATTCTTTGTAACGGTGATATTCATAAAATCGTCTCCTTTTCGCAAAATCAGATTGGTAAGATCAGATCTCTTTCAGATGCTCCATATTGTGGCGGATGCCCTCGCAGCACTGGTGGAAGGTGGCCTTTTCCTCGTCGGTGAGGGGCAGCTCCACCACCTCCTCTACGCCGTTTGCGCCGATGACGCAAGGCACGCCGGCGAACAGACCGCTTTCGCCGTACTCGCCGCACAGCTCCATGCTGGCGGGCATGATGGCCTTTTCATCGTGGAGCACGATGTGGGCCATCCGGGCGGCGGTGGTGGCGATGCCGTACTCGGTGCAGAACTTGCCGGAGAAGGTGACCCAGCCGCCGCCGATGGACTCCTTCTGCAAGGCGTCACGGTCAAAGCGGAAGCGCTCGTCCGTTTCGGCCCACTTGTCCAGCGGCATGCCCTTGAAGCTGACGCAGGACCAGGGCGCGAACTGCTGGTTGCCGTGCTCGCCCAGCATGTAGCAGGTGATGGACTTGTGATCCACGCCGGTCTGACGGGCCAGAGCGCTGAGAAGGCGGGAGGTGTCAAGACCGGTGCCGGTGCCGAACACGCGGCCCTTCGGCAATCCCAGCCCCAGCGCCAGCTCACGGGTGACGATATCGCAAGGGTTGGTGATGTTGATGAGCACGCCGTCAAAGCCGCTGGCCTTGACCCTTTCCGCGTAGCCCCGGACGGCGGGGATGGTGAAATCCATCTCGGTCACCCGGTCGTGGGTGCCCCGCAGCAGCTCGATCTTGCCCACGCTGTTGACGATCACGTCGCACTCGCCCAGATCGGCGAAGTCACCGGCCCGGACGGTGACGCGGTGGGGCAGATACGCCGCCGCGTCACGGAGATCCTGTACCTCGCTGGCCAGCTTCTGCTGGTTCTGATCCACAAGTACCAGCTCGTCGGCGATGCCCTGCACCGCCAGCGCGTAAGCAACATGGGCACCCACATGGCCCAGACCGATGACACCGAGAACACGTTTTTTCATGGTAAAACCATCCTTTCGACTTGATAATATCGTAATTATTTTGCATTTAAGCCCCGAAATGGGGGAATAACACGCAGGTATACAGCATGGTCAGCACCATGTAGAGCACAAGGATGACGGCGAAGGCGGGCAGCGTCCGCTTCATGACCTTGTTCTCGTTGCCCACCTGATCCACCGTGGCGCAGGCGGCTACCGTATTGTTGGGGCAGATGAGATTGCCCAGCGATGCACCGGCGTTCTGTCCGGCGAACACGGTGATGGGGTTCATGCCCAGGGCCTGTGCCGCCTGGATGTGCATGTCGGCGAACATGATGTTGGAGCCGAGGCCCGTACCGGTGATGAAGGAGCCGCTGGCGCCGATCAGCACGGCGGCGGCAGGATAGAACCGGCCCACCACGGCGGCAATGTCAGATGCCAGCAGGTTCATCATGCCGGTGGAGGGGGACTGCATGATATAGGATACCACCAGCAGGCTGCCCATGGTCACCAGCACCGGCATCACGTGACCCACGGTCTTGGCGCAGATCTGGCCGTACTGCTTCCATCCGGTTTTCAGCGTCATTGCGCCAAGGAAGCCGCAGATCAGGATCACCACGTCCACCCACACGATATAGCCGAAGGTGCACATGACGGCGAAGCCGTTTTTCACCAGTGCGGGGAAGCCGTAGCGGACGGCGGGCAGCAGCACCAGCATGTAGATGTAGGGGGACATGGCACGGAACGGGCCGTACTTCTTTTCCTGACTGGTGAAGCGGTAACGGTATTCCTCCGGCGTTTTCACGCCCACCACCTTCACATAGACCACGCTGAGGAGGATGGAGAGAAGGCCGGTGCCCATGGAGGTGACCTCCGCGCCCACGAAGTTGGAGAGGACGAACATCACTGCGCTGGTGGACACACCGGCAAAGCAGAGGTAGGGGACGATGCCCTTGAAGCCCTTGCGGCCGAAGGTCATGGCCACCATGATAAAGGGGATCACCAGCACGCCGAACATATGGATGCGGCCCACCATGGCGGAGTTCAGCGCCACGGTGCTGAGACCTGCGTCGGTAAGGGCCGCGCCGCCGTTGATGGTGGTCAGACCAGCACCGCCCCAGGAGCAGGGCGTGGCGTCGCCCAACAGGGCCAGCGCGATGGAGGTCACCGGGTCAAAGCCCAGCGCCACCAGAAACGGGGCGGCGATGGCGGCGGGAGAGCCTGCACCTGCCGCGCCCTCCAGAAAGATGGGGAGCATCATGCCGATGATGACCACCTGCACCCGGCGGTCGTCACTGATGCGGGCGATGGCGCCCTTCACCTCGTCGATGGCGCCGGTATCACGGAGCAGGTTCAGGATCACGAAGGCGCCGAACACCATTAGCACGATCTTCAGACCCTCCTTGATGCCCTTCCAGAGAAGGGCGTCATAGACGGCTACGTTGTCCTTGAAGGAAGCGCCGGAGACATTGAAATACGTAAAGGCCAGCAGAAGCGTCCACAGCAGAGCCACGGGAGCGACGCGCTTGGCGGACTGGCGGAAGCCCAGAATGCCCACCAGCACCACGACGATGGGGCTGAGTGCCATGACGAAATTGAAGAAGCTCATAGGAATTTTTCTCACTTTCTTTTGATGTTGGGGTGGCGTCGCTTCGCTGGCCAGGAGAAGCGAACAGGGATCTATGAAAAAAAGAGGCTCCGCCGGATGGCGGAGCCTCTTGCAGCTGTAGCTGTCGTCGTTCTTACGAGGGCAGGCAGGGGAAAGGGGACGTCATGTTCCGGCATGTGAAGAAGCTGGCAAATACCAGCAGAATAATAATGGACGCCAGCAGAATGCCGGCGTCCAAGGACAGAATAATGCTGTTCATGTCGGAGCATGCGGACACAGCGCAGGAGCCCTGCGCGTAAGCGGTCATATTGGCGAATGTGGTAGTCATCATCATTGCCGCGGTGTCCTTTCAAAAGAGTTGGACGGAGTGTAACATACATTTTTTGCCAATTCAAGTGGCAATTTGCACAAAGGGGGTAAAATCGTCTGAACGCACAACGGCGGTCTCTTGAAAAGAGCACGGCGGTGGGGGGATGCGAGCACTGGGCG
>URKW01000130.1 GCA_900548615.1 uncultured Eubacteriales bacterium
CTCCCAGCTGAGCTATACCCCCATATGGAAGAGAGTGTAAATATTGAGTTTTAAGTGCGGGGGTTGTTTACCGCTTCAACCGGGCTCCCAGCTGAGCTATACCCCCCGTATTTTGTTGCTTTGTCGCTGTCGACTTGCTTAATATAGCAGACTGCCAGGAAAAAGTCAACCCCTAATTTTCAAATTTCTGCAAAATTTTTCTTGTAGGGAGAGAATGGCGCATGCGCATGCCTTGCGGCCGGGGGAGGAGTATGCTATAATGGGCACGATTTCAAAGAAGGAATAAGGAATATGACAGATTATTTTACCATACAGCTGCCCGCTGACGAGATACGGGCCATCAGCAGCATCGGTCTTGCCCATCTGGGGGACGGCGTATATGAGCTTCTGGTACGCACGTGGTTGTGCGCCCACGGAAAGGCCACCGGAAAGGGTCTGCACCGGGCTACCATAGAGCTGGTGTGCGCACCGAAGCAGGCGGAACTCAGCGAGAAGATATTGCCGCTGCTGACGGAGGAGGAGCATGCCGTGTTCAAGCGGGGACGGAACGCCAACGTTCATTCCATCCCGCACCATGCTAGCCGCGCCCAGTATCAGCAGGCAACGGCGCTGGAAGCGCTGCTGGGCTGGCTGTATCTCAACGGACAGCGGGAACGGATCAACGAACTGTTCAATATCATGATGGAGGAATGAGCCATGCCTTTGGATGCCGTCTGCCTGCGGGCAGTGGTGGATGAGCTTGCGCCGCAGCTGACCGGTGCGAGGATCGAGAAAATTCAGCAGCCCGCACGGGATCAGGTGGTGCTGCTTCTGCGGGGCAGCCGGAGGCTGCTGCTGTGCGCCAACCCCAACCAGCCCCGTATCCATATGACGGAGAAGCTGCGGGACAACCCATCACAGCCGCCCATGTTCTGCATGCTGCTGCGCAAGCGTATTGGCAACGGACGTATTGTGTCCATCGAACAGGCGCCTTTGGAGCGTGTGGTGACGCTGCATATCGAGGCCACCGACGAATTGGGCGAGCAGAGCCGTTTTGCTCTGATTCTGGAGGCGCTGGGCCGTCACGCCAACCTGATATTGTGCGACAAAGAGGGGCGTATTCTGGACTGCCTGCGGCGTGTGGATCTGGAGATGTCGCAGGAACGGCAGGTGCTGCCGGGGCTGTTCTACCATCTGCCGCCCCGACAGAATAAGCGTGACCCGCTGACGGTGACGCGGGAGGAATTCGCGGCGCTGCTGCCCCGTGAGGAGACACCCCTGGACGGCTGGCTACTGGATACCTTTACCGCCATGCCGCCGCTGGTGGCCCGTGAGATCGTCAGCCGCGCCTATGGTGAGAGCGACCACCGCATTGCCGACAGCCGCCTGTGGGACAGCTTTGCCGCGTGGCAAGGGCAGGTCAACGGCGGCGCGTTTACGCCTACAGTGCTGTACCGCAATGGGAAGCCCTTCGATTTTACCTATGGCCCTATCAGTCAATACGGCGACTACTGCGCCAACGTGACCGCCGACAACTTCAGCGCACTGCTGGACAGCTTCTACGAGGAGCGGGAGCAGGCGGAGCGAGTGAAGCAGAAGGGGCAGGATCTCGTCAAGACCGCCACCAACGCCCGCGACCGTGTGCGCCGGAAGATCGCCGCGCAGGAGAAGGAATATGCCGCCTGCCTTGACCGTGACCACCTCCGCATCTGCGGCGAGCTCATCACCGCCAACCTGTACCGCATGGAGCGGGGACAGCGGAAGCTGATGGCGGAGAACTACTACGAGGAAGGCTGTCCCGCCATGGATATTCCGCTGGACGTGCGCCTGTCGCCCCAGGAGAACGCCGCCCGGTACTTCAAGCAGTATGCCAAGGCCAAGACCGCCGAGAAGATGCTGACCGAGCAGCTGACCAAGGGCAGGGAGGAGCTGCGGTATCTGGAGAGCGTGGTGCAGGAATTGCAGCAGGCGGAGAGTGAGCAGGACTTCAACGATATCCGCACGGAGCTGACCGACGGCGGCTACATCCGCCAGCGGGGCAAGAAGCAGCCCGGCTTCCAGCGGGCCTCCAAGCCCCGTGAGTTCCGTTCCTCCGCAGGACTGCGTATTCTGGTGGGCCGCAACAACCGCCAGAACGACAAGCTGACCACCAAGGAGGGCCAAAAGTGGGATATCTGGCTCCATACCCAGAAGATCCACGGTTCCCATGTGCTGCTGTGTACCGACGGCGCAGAGCCGGATGAACAGAGCCTTCACGAGGCCGCCGTGCTGGCCGCCTACTACTCTCAGGCGCGGAGCGGCACGAAGGTGCCGGTGGACTATACGCCGGTGAAGTTCGTGAAGAAGCCTGCCGCCAGCCGTCCCGGCATGGTGGTGTACACCACCTATCAGACCATGTACGTGGACCCGGACGGGGAGTTGGTGAAGAAGCTGGGCGGGAAGTAACAAGAAACAGTGAGGAGACGGCATGGAGCATAGCACAGAAAAAACCGAACTGCCGAAGCGGCGCGTGTTCCATGAACACATCGTTTTGCTGATCGAGGGCCGTCTCCTTATGCTGCTCTTTGTCAGCACTACGGGATTCATATGGTACCTGTTTTTCAGGGATACACCTGCACTTCTGGATAAAGCAATCCTGTTTCCTATATGTGTAACCGTACTCGCCTGCATTCCTCTTCACGAATTTTGGTACAGGTGCTTTGGCCGTCTTGTAGTCACGGAGGACGAAATCGTTTGGAAGTGTCCCTTTATGCGGACGGTACGGCTGAAAAAGGCGGAGATCCGATATACCGGCATCGACTATCGCTGGCCGGGCCCGGCGCAGAAAACCGTCACGCCGGTGGATATGGCATATTTCTCCACGACGCCTTACCCGCAGAAGTGCCGGAACAAGAGCTATCTGCTGCGCAATAAAAAGGGATTCATCATATTCTCGGCTGGCGAGAAGCTCTGCCGTCACATGAGCGCGTGGCTGCCGGAGCCATATGAGCGGGTGTTTGCCGCCGCCGACGATGGCTATGAAGCCCGGCGCAGACAACGGGCCCGCAGACGTGCGGAGAAACGGCAGAAAAGACGGAAGAATTAAGCATGAAATGGTGCTTATATGTGAAAAAGCCACCCATCGGGCGGCTTTTTTGGCAGGAGAACCGTTATTCGCTCTCGCTTCCGTCGTCCCGGAAGATCATGGTGATGCCCCACAGGCCCGCCACGCCTACCAGCGCGTAGATGATGCGGCTGATGGTGCCCATCTGGCCGCCGAATAAAAACGCCACGCAGTCAAAGCCGAAAAAGCCCACGCTGCCCCAATTCAGCGCGCCGATGACGATCAGCACCAGCGCGATCTTATCAATGATTTTCAAAATATGACCTCCCTGAAATAGCTTGGCGCGGCTAGTTTTTCCACAACGCTTTCGTTCTATGCAAAAATTTTTGTCAGTTTGGCTTAAAATTTTTTGGAAACCGTTGCATTATCCGGTAAATATATGGTATGATTGGATTGCATTACGGAACGAACCGCACCTTTATCACAAACGAGGAGGAACGACATGAATAAGAAGTTTGAAAAGCTGGGCTTTTATCCCGCCGACATTCTGCTGCCCAAGAAGCAGGACATGACCAAGTGGGCCGTGGTGGCCTGCGACCAGTTCACGTCCGAGCCGGAGTACTGGGAGGCCGTTGAGCAGCAGGTGGGCGACGCGCCCTCCACCCTGCGCCTGATCCTGCCGGAAGCCAACCTGAAGGCTCCCAACGTGGACGAGTTCATCCAGAACATCAATGACTCTATGTCCAAGTACATCGCTGACGGCGTGTTCGAGACGCTGACCGATTCCCTGATCTACATCGAGCGCGAGCAGTCCGACGGCAAGATTCGTCACGGCCTGATCGGTATGGTGGATCTGGACGCCTATGACTTCACTCCCGGCTCCGGTGCTCTCATCCGCGCTACCGAGGGCACCGTGCTGGATCGTATTCCTCCCCGTGCCCGTGTGCGCCGCAACGCTCCCATCGAGCTGCCCCACGTCATGCTGCTGATCGACGACCCCGATAAGACCGTCATCGAGCCGCTGACCGCCGCTGCCGGCACCATGGAGAAGCTGTACGACTTCGACCTGATGCAGAACGGCGGCCACATCAAGGGCTATAAGCTGTCTCAGGCTCAGATCGACGCCGTGGCCGCCTCTCTGGAGGGCCTGACCACCGACGAGGCCATGCAGAAGAAGTACAATGTTTCCGGCGTGGCGCCCCTGCTGTTCGCCGTGGGCGACGGCAACCACTCTCTGGCTACCGCCAAGGCCTGCTATGAGGAGCAGAAGAAGGGCAAGACCCCCGAGGAGTATCTGGCCCTGCCCGCCCGCTACGCGCTGGTGGAGGTGGTCAACAACCACGACGACGCGCTGCAGTTCGAGCCCATCCACCGCGTGCTGTTCGGCGTGGATCATGAGAAGTTCATGAACGCCTTCCGCGCCGCCTATCCCAATGCCTACGAGGGCAAGGGCGACGGCCATACCATCGAGTTCGTGTGGAATGGCGAGAGCCACTTCATCACCGTTCCAGATCCCAAGGTCCAGCTGGCTGTCGGCACCCTGCAGGGCGTCATCGACCCGTATCTGAAGGAGAACGGCGGCGAGGTGGACTACATCCACGGCGACGACGTGACCCGCGAGCTGGGCAGCAAGCCCGGCAACATGGGCTTCCTG
>URKW01000131.1 GCA_900548615.1 uncultured Eubacteriales bacterium
CGGTCGTTTGTTATGCTGTGGTTCCGGCGGCCGTGCGCCGGGCGTAGAGGGTGTTCAGCCGGGAATACATGTCGGCCTCGCCGGTATAGCCTACCGTGACCACACGATTGCCCAGCCGCAGCACCAGCTCCTGCTGAGACATTTCGGGGGTGTCCGGCAGATTATTGCTGCGGAACTCCTGCCGGAGGTTGGTGGTGTAACGGCGGTACATGGCCTGATCCCAGCCCTTGATCTGCACCTCCTGCCAGTCGTGGGCGGCTTCCTTCTCGGCGTAGTACTTCTTCGCCAGCGATTCGGTGCGGATGTCCATGACGTTGACCCAGTAGCTGAAGGAGGGATAGCCCATCCCCGCATACTCGCCCTCCAGCCAGATGGTGGGGCCGCTCTGCCGGTAGGTGGCAAAGGAGTACAGCAGATGCTTGCCACCGGTGCCATGGGTCTCGTTTTGGCGCTGATAGGGCTTCTGTGCCGCTTCCTCCGGGGACAGGGATTCCAGCATCACTACGGGACAGTCGGAGAGCGGTACATCGTAGTAGTTTCCGGCGGCACCGACGCCGAGCACCACAAGGAACATCACGCTGATGCCCACCAATGTCAGCAGCGCGATACAGACAAGCTTGCGCTTGCGTATCTCAGGGCCGGGGCGGAAGCTTCTGTCCAGTAGATACCGCCGGCGCTGCGCGATGGAGCGGAGAATGGCATATATGCCCAGCGCCAGGTAGAAGACGGCCATAAATACCGTGGAGGCCGTCAGCAGTGCGGTGCCGTTCAGCAGCATATCGTAAAAGCCGTCGTAGAACTTCATATTCTGAAGCTCGTTCCGGAGCAGATTGGGGATCAGCAGGATCAGCACGATACCGGCGCACAGTTCACCCCGGTTGGCGGCTTTGATGGAGTCCCGCAGAGCGTTTTCGTCGGTGTTGATCTCCACCGCGTCGGGCCGCGTAGCCCGGTAGACGTCCGCCCGGTAGTGCAGTTGACCCACATACTCCCAGCCCAGCTCCCGCATTGTCTCTTTGTACTCCTCCCGCCGGGTGTAGTAGCCGTCCTTGGGCTTGATATGGATGCGGTAGCGGGTGGGGAGTTCATTGGTTTCCGTAAAGACAGCCCGCCTGCGCCCAAAGTCGAACCCGAAGAAATCGACCATCTTTAAGCCTTGCCGGGACTGTTCGTCCAGCCACGCCTCCAGCGCGTCTACCTCGTACCACGCGAAGGGCAGTTCTTTTATGGTGTTATATTTGCTCTTACTCATAACGGCGTCTCCTTTCCGACCTCAGCGGGCGAATTTATCCAGGGCGTCCAGCAGGCTTTCCTCCCGATCGCAGCTGATCTCCCAGACTTCTTTGCCATTTTGCAGCAGCAGCGTTTGACCGCCCCATACGGCGCTATTTGCGCTGTACCAGGCGTGTTCCCAGCCGGGGACGGTGATCTCCTGTAGTTCAAATAGCTGCGCACGTTCCCGCGTATAGCCGTCGGCGACCCACTGCCATGCGATTTGGAACACATCCGCGTCGTAGAACCAACTGCTGTAGGAAGATCCCGTTTCGGGATCGGTGATATTTGGCCCCTTTTGCCTCAGGTAGCTATGGTTACACAGCAATTCGGGAAATTCCACTGCCAGAGAGTGATCGTATGTATCGGAAAACACTTGCGCCGCCGTCGGTACTGGAAATTCATCCACAGGGACGGGATTGCCGGGGTCTGCGATTACCGCGCGTAAAATAAGACACAGTACCAGAGCGGCCAGCGGAAGGGCGAAGGATGTCAGTTGAAGGATCTTCCCCCGCCGCAGCTCGGCAGGGGAGCGCTGCGCCCGCTTCAAAAGTATCCGCCGTCTGGTGGTCACAGCACTGACGATACAGGTGACCGCGGTAATTGTCCAGAACAGCACAAGGGTTCCCGCAGGAACAAATATCCAGGCGTCTCCGCTTATCAATTGCGCATATATGCCTATATGCTTCCAGTAATAGAGGAAAAAGATGCAGTAGAGCCATACAGGAATCGCGCACAGACTGACAATACTCCATATCGTTTGGCTTTTCAGCTTTTTGTCCAGCACCTCATGGAGCGTCTCCTCATCGGTGTTCAGCTCCGGCACAGTGGGATCATCGCAGCGGTAGATGTCCAGATCACCGGCCAGCTCGCAGACGTATTCCCAGCCCAATTCTTTGTAATCAGCGATGCGCTCTTTCTCACCATAGGTGCCGGGATTCTGCTTCACGTCGATGCGGTAGCGCATGGGTCTCGGTGCGTCCTGTTGGAAGCACATTCTGCCCATGCTGAACTTCTGTAGGAAAAGTCCGCTGCGGGCCTGCTCGTCCAGCCAGCTTTCGATGGCGTCGATCTGGTACACATAGTAGGGAAGCGTTTTTCTGATCATACGTTTTCCTCCTCTCTGTCCGCGTCGCGGATGCAGCGGCGCAGACGGTCACATTCGGCATCATACAGTTTTTTCCCCGCGTCGGTCAGCTCATAGGTGCGCTTGCGGCCCTCCACGCTGACCTCACGGATCATCTGCTCGTCTGTCAGCTTGGAGAGAATGGTGTACAGCGTCCCCGGCCCCAGCGTTATGCGTCCGCCGGTGGTCTCGCCGATCCAGTGGACGATCTCCACGCCGCACAGCGTCCGGCGGCGCAGGGCCATCAGCACGTAAAACATGGGTTCTGACAATGTCTCCAATGACCGTTTTGGCATGGTGCTCCGCTCCTTTCCTTGAATATCGTTTTACGATATCACTATAACATCGTATTACGATATTGTCAATAGGTGAAAAATTATTTCTAAATTGTGAAGAAAATGCTTGCAATCGGGAAAAAGCTGTGCTATACTCCCTTCATCAATTGAACAGCACCCGATGAGCCTTTCAGAATTCCAACGGAAAACTGAAAGGGGAGGGGACTCTGGAGAATCCCATTGAATTGGGTGCCGAAGGTGTAAGGCGCGAACGCGCTGAATCTCTCAGGCAAAAGGACAGAGAAGGCATTTGAGTGTCTACCTTGTTTCTCCGGAGTCGCTGCATGGCAGCGGCTCTATTTTTCTGCGAAAAAGGAGAGAATCAACATGCAAGCCATCGAATCCGTACTGTTTCCCATCGTAAGTAAGATCAACGAATACCTGAGCAACTACATTCTGGTGTTTCTGCTGATCGGCGTGGGCCTGTGGTACACCATCAAGACCCGCTTCGTGCAGGTGCGCTGCTTCGGCGAGGGTATGCGCAAGGTGTTCGGCAACCTGAAGCTGAAGGGCGACAAGCACGACTCCGGTATGAGCTCCTTCCAGGCGCTGGCCACCGCCATCGCCGCTCAGGTGGGTACCGGCAACATCGTGGGCGCTTCCGGCGCGATCCTGACCGGCGGCCCCGGCGCCATCTTCTGGATGTGGGTCATCGCCTTCTTCGGCATGGCTACCATCTACGCGGAAGCCACACTGGCCCAAAAGACCCGTATCGTCGATCCCGACGGCACCATCCGCGGTGGCCCCGTGTACTACATCACCACCGCGTTCAAGGGAGGCTTCGGTAAGTTCCTGGCGGGATTCTTCGCCGTGGCTATCGTGCTGGCGCTGGGCTTCATGGGCTGCATGGTGCAGTCCAACGCCATCGGCTCCACCATGAACACCGCTTTCGGCATCCCCACCTGGGTGTCCGGTGTCATCCTTGTCATCATCTGCGCTATTATCTTCCTGGGCGGTGTGCAGCGTCTGGCCTCCGTTACTGAGAAGATCGTTCCCATCATGGCCGCTATCTTCCTGCTGGGCGGTCTGGCCGTCCTGGTGGCCCGCATCACCTACATCCCCGCTACTTTCGCCATGATCTTCAAGTATGCTTTCCAGCCTCAGGCCATCATCGGCGGCGGCTTCGGCTACGCTATCAAGACCGCCATCAGTCAGGGCGCCAAGCGCGGCCTGTTCTCCAATGAGGCCGGTATGGGCTCCACCCCCCACGCACACGCACAGGCCAACGTGGCCCACCCCCACGATCAGGGCGTGGTGGCCATGATCGGTGTGTTCATCGATACCTTTGTGGTGCTGACCCTCAACGCGCTGGTCATCATCTCCACCCTGTATACCGCCGACGGCCCTCTGGCCGAGTGCGGCGCGGCTGCCGCCAGCACCACGCTGACCAAGGCCAATCTGGCCCAGACCGCTTTCGGCACCGTGTTCGGCGAGAAGTTCGGCGCCATGTTCGTGGCGGTGTGCCTGTTCTTCTTCGCGTTCTCCACCGTCCTCAGTTGGAACCTGTTCGGTAAGATCAACGCCAACTACCTGTTCGGCAAGAAGAATCCCCGCCGCTGCACCGTGGTGTACAGCCTGACCGCGCTGGTGTTCGTGTTCATCGGCACGCTGGCCAGCAACGATCTGGTGTGGGAGCTGACCGACATGTTCAACAACCTGATGGTCATTCCCAACGCCATCGCTCTGTTTGCCCTGACCGGTATGGTGGTCGCTATGTGCAAAGAGGGCAAGCTTGCCAAGAAGAAGTAAGCAAACCTTTGCTTTCTGACATTGCTCTCCCATGAGAAAAGGCCCGAACCGGCATGCCGGTTCGGG
>URKW01000132.1 GCA_900548615.1 uncultured Eubacteriales bacterium
AAAGAGACCGCCGTTGGTGGGATGAGACAAATTTTCACTTTGACGGGGCCTGACTTTCCTCCTGCAGGCGGGTCATCAGGTGGGAGAGGGCGAGCATCAGCGTTTCGTAGTGCAGAAAATTCAGCGTATTTTTGTCCACCAATACCTGCATGCTGGCGGGGAAATCCTCGTCCGCCTCCCAGAACCGCAGGATCAGCGGCAGAAAGGGAAACAGGGGCAGCTGATAGGCCACGTCGCCCTTTGGCTGGGGGATACCGCCCAGTGCGCGGCAGGCGCGATCCAGCGCAGCGGCGTCTCCGGAGAACCGGGCGCAGGAGTTCTTGAAGAAATCGCCGTCCTTGGACAGGGTGCCGCCCTGAATGGAGCAGAGACTGGCCACGTTGACCCACTCGTGGGACAGGTGGCACAGAGGCTGGGAATCGCACAGCATGTCGTAAATGGACATGGCTTCGTTATAGCTGGCGGTGTGGGCATCTTCCGACGCCCATGTGACAGCACCGGTGCGGCGGTCGACGCGGTAATCGCGGGCAATGAAGGTGATGTAGAGGGCGTCGGCGTCGTGGGACAGGCCAAATTTGCGGATCATGGCAGCCTGATCGTAGCGGAGAAAGACCGCCGCCGTGGCGTCGCGGGCTTTGTCGTAGTTGGAGCGGCTGGGCGTCATGGAAGCACCTCCCGATATAGTATGGAACTATCATAGCATAAAGGGGGAGGGTGCGCAAGAGAAAAACCCCAGCCTTATGCCGTTGATAAGGCTGGGGTGATTTTTATGAATGTGGAGCGTTACTCCAGCTCCATCAGCAGCTCCTTGGCCTTGACGGGCTGGCCCTCCTTTACCCGGACGGACTTGACTGTTCCGGCGGTGCGGGCGGTGATGGCAGTCTCCATCTTCATGGCCTCGATGATGATGAGCACCTGATCCTTTTCCACGTGGTCGCCCTGCTTGACGCACAGCTTGGACACCATGCCGGGAATGGAGGTGCCCACCTGCAGAGGATCGGACTCGTCGGCCAGAGTGGCCTGGCGGGTCTGCTCGGAGGCGTGGGGGTCACGGACGGTGACCTCGCGGCGCATGCCGTTCAGCTCAAACTGGACGTTGATGGTGCCGTCGCTGTTGTGGTCGCCCAGACCCAGATACTTGATGACCAGCGTCTTGCCGTCCTCGATGTTGATCTTGTTGGTCTCGCCCAGCGCCATGCCGTTGAAGAACACATGGCTGCCCATACGGGTAATGTAGCCGTACTCCTTCCGGTGACGGCAGAAGTCCTCGTATACCTTGGGATACATGGCGAAGGAGATGAGATCCTTCTTCTCCGGGTTCTCGTGGAACTGTTCCACCTCGTGCTGGAGCTGATCGAAGTCCACGGGAGCCAGCAACTTGCCGGGGCGGCAGGTGATGGGCTGCTCACCCTTCAGGACCACCTTCTGCAAGTCTTTCGGGAAGCCCCACGCGGGCTGACCCATCATGCCCTTGAAGTAGGACACCACGGAATCGGGGAAGGCCAGCGCCTCGCCCCGCTGGACGATGTTCTCCGGCGTCAGGTCGTTCTGCACCATGAAGATGGCCATATCGCCCACCACCTTGGAGGAGGGCGTCACCTTTACGGGGTCGCCCAGCATGTCATTGACGGTCTTGTACATCTCCTTGACCTCCTCGAACCGGTCGCCGAGGCCCAGAGACTCCACCTGGGGACGGAGGTTGGTGTACTGACCGCCGGGGATCTCGTAGCGGTAGATATCGGTGGTGGAGGATTTCAGGCCGTGGTCGAAGCTCTCGTACCGCAGGCGCACGTCGGCCCAGTAGTTGCTCAGCTCCTGCACGCGGCGCAGGTCAAGGCCGGTATCCCGCTCTGTACCGTGGAGGGCGGCCACAACAGCATCCAGAGACGGCTGGCTGGTAAGGCCTGCCATCGGTGCGCAGGCCACGTCCACCACGTCCACGCCGGCCTCGGCGGCCATCAGCAGAGCGGCCACCTGATTGCCGGTGGTGTCGTGGGTGTGCAGGTGGATGGGCAGGCCCACCTCCTGCTTCAGGGTGGACACCAGCTTCTTGGCGGCGTAGGGCTTCAGCAGGCCGGACATGTCCTTGATGGCCAGCATGTGGGCGCCCCGCTTCTCCAGCTCCTTGGCAAGATCCACGTAGTATTTCAGGGTGTACTTGTCCTTGGTCTCGTCCAGAATGTCGCCGGTGTAGCACATGGTGGCCTCCAGCAGCTTGTTCTGGCGGAGGACTTCCTCCATGGCCACCTCCATGCCCGGCACCCAGTTCAGGGAGTCGAACACGCGGAACACGTCGATGCCCCGCTGGGCGGCCTCCTCCACGAAGGCGCGGACAAGGTTATCGGGATAGTTGGCGTAGCCCACCAGATTGGAGCCCCGCAGCAACATCTGGAAGGGAATGTTGGGGATCTTTTCCCGCAGCAGCCGCAGACGCTCCCAGGGGGACTCATGCAGGAAGCGGTAGGCCACATCGAACGTGGCACCGCCCCACATCTCCAGCGAGAAGCAGTCGCGGAGGATATCGGCCATGCCGTCGGCGCCCTTCACCATGTCGCGGGTACGCATACGGGTGGACAGCAGGCTCTGGTGGGCGTCGCGCATGGTGGTGTCGGTCAGCAGCAGCTTCTTCTGATCCAGCACCCACTGCTTGACGGCCTCGGGGCCCTTCTCATCCAGCAGCTGCTTCAGGCCGGGGCCAAGAGGCTCCCTGGCTTCAGGGAAGCGGGGGATATCGTACTGGTGGCGCTCGGCGTTGGGGTTGGCCACCTGAATTTCGGAGATATATCGCAGCACACGGGTAGCGCGGTCACGAGAATCCATGATCTCGAACAGCTCCGGCGTCTCGTCGATGAACTTGGTGTGGCATTGGCCGCTGACGAAGGTGGGGTGGGCCAGCACATTGGTGACAAAGGGGATGTTGGTCTTGACGCCGCGGACGCGCACCTCGTTGATGGCACGGGCTGCCTTGCGGCAGACGGCGGGGAAGCTGCGATCCCAGCTGGTGACCTTCACCAGCAGAGAGTCGTAATAGGGGGAGATGACGGTGCCCACACCCACGTTGCCGCCGTCCAAACGGACGCCGAAGCCGCCCGGGGAGTGGTAAGCGGTGATCTTGCCGTTATCGGGGGCGAAGTTGTTGGAGGGATCCTCGGTGGTGACGCGGCACTGGATGGCGTAGCCGTCGAAATGCACGTCCTCCTGACAGGTCAGGCCGATCTCCGGGCAGCTGAGGGGATAGCCCGCCGCCACCAGCAGCTGGGCGCGGACGATATCCACGCCGGTGATCATTTCGGTGACGGTGTGCTCCACCTGAATACGGGGGTTCATCTCGATGAAGTAGTGATGGCCGGCCTTGTCCACCAGAAACTCCACCGTACCGGCGCTGACGTAGTTGACGGACTTGGCGATCTTCACCGCGTCCTGACGCAGAGCCTCCACCGTCTCCTGGGGGACAGACCACGCGGGCGCGTACTCCACCACCTTCTGATACCGGCGCTGGAGGGAGCAGTCACGCTCGCCCAGATGGTACACGTTGCCGTACTTGTCGGCCAAGATCTGCACCTCGATGTGCTTGGGCTCCACAAGGAACTTCTCAATAAAGATATCGCCGCAGCCGAAGGACTTCTCCGCTTCGCTGTGCACTAGCTCATAGGCGGTCTTGACCTCCTCGGGTTTGTCGCAGCGGCGCATGCCGCGACCGCCGCCGCCGGCTGCCGCCTTCAGAATAATGGGGAAGCCGAAGCTGACGGCCTTCTCCAGCGCGTCGTCGGCGTCCTTCAGGGGCTCGGTACAGCCAGGAATGATGGGCACGCCGCACTGGACGGCAATCTCCTTGGCGCTGAGCTTGTCGCCCATCTTGGCCAGCACGTCGGAGGAAGGACCCACGAACAGGATGCCGTTATCCTCACATGCGCGGGCAAAGTCGGCGTTCTCGGACAGGAAGCCGTAGCCGGGGTGGATGGCGGTGACGCCCCGGCGCTTGGCAAGGCCGATGATGCCGGGAATGTCCAGATACGCGCCCAACGGGGACTTTTTCTCGCCCACCAGATAGGCTTCGTCCGCCTTGGTGCGGAACAGGGAATAGGTATCTTCGTTGGAATAGATGGCCACGGTGTGAAGGCCCAGGTCGTAGCAGGCGCGGAAAATGCGCACCGCGATCTCACCGCGGTTGGCTACCAGCACCTTCTTCAATTGTGTGATCTGTTGCATACGGTTCTCCTTTCTCTGCTTATGAAATCTAAATTAGAAAACATTATACACTTTTTTCTCCGCCGCGCCAGATGCAAAATAGCCAAAATATCATTCAGCATTGATTGTAAAAGTGGCCGTTTCCATAAGCAGAAGTTTTAACAAAGTCCAGCGTGTGAAAATCACGTGAAGATCGGAGTGTGTTTGACAAGAAACGTCTGTGCGCCAGTGGTGTTTACGGGCGACGGGAAAACCGCCGCTGCGCTGCCTGTGGCAGATACAGCGCGGCGGGTT
>URKW01000133.1 GCA_900548615.1 uncultured Eubacteriales bacterium
TATGCCAACATCAGACTGGCGCGGGGTATCGTTAAACGGTTGTAGGGGCGGACGACTCTGTCCGCCCGCAAGTAATCATACAGCCATCGTCAGGGCGGGCAGAGTCGTCCGCCCCTACAAAGTTCTACCGGCAGCCGGTGCGTTCGTTGCGCGGCGGGGTATGGTCACCCCGCCCCTACACACCGTCTCAGAATGACAGAGGGGGTGGCAAGCAAAAAAGCTCCACCCATCGGGTGGAGCTTTTCGTTGCATGTTGTTCGTCTTACTCGGTGACGAAGGGCAGCAGAGCGATCTGACGGGCGCGCTTGATGGCCTCGGTCAGCTGGCGCTGATGCATGGCGCAGGTACCGGTGGTGCGGCGAGGCAGGATCTTGGAGCGCTCGCTGATGAAGCGACGCAGCTTGGCAGCATCCTTATAATCAATATGCTCGCACTTATCCACGCAGAACTGGCAAACCTTCTTCCGCTTGCGGACGCCGCCGCGTGCGGGTCTGTTTTCACGTTCCATAGCCATGGAATAGTCCTCCTTATCGTATTAGTAGTGTGTTCCTGAACACGGGATCAGAACGGCAGGTCGCCGTCCTCGTCGTCGATCTCGGCAAAGTCGCCGCCCACGGCAGGCGTAAAGCCGCCGGAGGGTGCGCTGTAGGCCGGAGCGCTGGGAGCGGAATAGGCGGGGCCTTCATTGCTGAAGGAGTTGCCGTTTCCGCCGCCGGGCCGGCTGTCGCCGAAATACACGTTGTCGGCAATAACCTCCGCGCTGCGGCGCTTATTGCCGTCTCTGTCCTGCCAGTCACGGATCTGCAGGCGGCCCTCTACCACGGCCATGCGGCCCTTGGTAAAGTACTTGGCAACGAACTCAGCCGTTGCGCGCCACGCCACCACATCGATGAAATCCGTTTCCTTCTCGCCGGACTGGGACTTGAAATCCCGATCCACCGCCAGCGAGAAGCTGGTGACAGGAGTCCCCGACTGCGTGCGGCGCAGCTCGGGATCACGGGTCAGGCGGCCCATGATGAAGATCTTGTTGAGCATGCCGCCCTCCTTACTCGTCCTTGCAGACGATCATGGAACGCATGACACCCTCGGTAATGCCCAGGATACGATCCAGCTCACGGGGGAATTCCGGCGCGCTGGTGAAGGACATCAGGACATAATAGCCTTCGGTCTTGTAGTCGATCGCGTAAGCGAGACGACGCTTGCCCCACTCGTCAACAACGACGTTGGAAGCATGCTGTTCAGCCAGAGTCTGGAACTTTGCCACGATAGCGGCAACAGCCTCCTCACCCTGTGCAGGGTCGATAATGTAAACGACCTCATAGTTGGCGGAAATCTTAGCCATACTTTTGCACCTCCTTTTGGACTTATGGCCCCTATTCTCCGATAGGAGCAAGGATTGCCCACGCATTGCCATAATACGCGAGCCTAATTATTTTACCATCTTCCCGGTAAAAGTCAATCTTTTTTTTGCAATTCCTTGAAATATTTCGTTTTCTCCAGTGCTTTCAGCAGCAAAAGGCCCAAAACGTAGCACACCACCGCCTCGCTGACGGCCAGCGAGCAGGCGTTGTACCAGAAGGCTGCCATGAACGCCCTGGTGAATCCGGTCTGTTCAAAGGCCAGCAATCCGCCCACCAGCACCATGTTGACGATCACCGGCGGCAGGGGCGCCAGATACCGGCTGCGGCACCGGGAGGTGAGCCATGCGGCGATCAGCGTGGCCAGCGAGCCGATGATGATATCCAGCAGACCGTAGGGGCTGAACAGGTTGGCGATGAGGCAGCCCACGAACAATCCGCCCACCGCCTCCGGAAACAGGAACGGCGTGACGCACAGCGCCTCGGAAAACCGGAACTGGATGGGGCCGAAGGTCAGCCCGAATACCGAGCCGAAGATGGCCATGACGGCGTAGGCCGCGCCGATCATGCCGGATACGGCCAGTCTGCGGGTGGTCAGATTCTTCATTCCGTCACCTCCAGCACCAGCGCCAGACTGCCCTCAATATTGTACAGGGCGTCCACCGTTTTGCCCAGCTCCTGCGCCTGCTGTTCGGTCAGGTCATAGGTGTAGCTGCTGCGTTCCGCCGATACCGGCAGGACGCCCATCTCGTCCAGCGCCGCCTTGGCATCGTCGGCGTCCTGTCCCACCAGCGTGATCTCCTGATCGGCGTCGATCAGGGGAAGATCATCCGCGCCGTTTTTGGCGTCCTCGGTGACCTTCTGCTGGCTGTCGGCGGGTTCCCGGTCGCCGCTGGGTGCGCCGCTGGTCATGTACTCGTTGTCATAGGCGCCGTCGTCGGCAGTCATATCCATCATGGGGGCGGCGTTATCCGCGCTGGCCGTGCTGTTGCCGTGAGGCATCACCAGCGGGATCGCCACGGCGATGACGGCGCAGGCCGCCACTGCCGCCAGGATCTTCTTATAGGGACGGTTTTTCGCTTTCTCCTGCGGGGTGCGGCGCACCTGCTCCATGAGCCGCTCCGTAAAGTCGCCGGAGGGCGCGGCGTCAGATGCCAAAGCGTCTCGCAGAAGCTCGTCAAACCCGTCGTTTTCCCATTCATTGTGTTTCATGGCCGCGCCTCCTTTCCTTGTGTTTCTGTATGTATGACGCTGGGTGAGCCGAAAAGGTTCCCGCTTTTTGACAAAATGTCTTTTAACTGTGCTTTGGCCCGGTTCAGCCGGGATTTCACCGTACCGGAGGGCAGCTTCAGCGCCGCGCCGATCTCCTCATAGCTGAGATCCTCCAGAAAGCGCAGCACCACGATCTGCCGGTACTCCGGCGTCAGCTGCAGGATAGCGTCCCGCACCGCCTCCTGCGTCTCCCGCCGCTCCGCCTGCTGCTGAGGGCCGGGCGCGGGGTCGGGCGCGCTGACCTCGGTAATATCCTCGGTGGCGATCTGCCGCTTCTCCCGCCGCATCAGGTCGATGGCGGCGTGGGTGGTCAGCTGATAGAGCCACGTGGAAAACTGGCTGTCGCCCCGAAAATTGGGCAGCCCCTTCCACGCGGCCAGAAAGGCCTCCTGCGCCGCCTCGTCCGCGTCGGCGGCGTTGCCGCACATCCGCAGTGCGATGCGGTACACCTGATCCCGATAGGTCTCCACCAGCTGTTCAAAGGCTCCGGCGTCTCCCCGCCGTGCCCGCGCGATGATGTTTTCCTGATCCTTCATTTCAAATCCCTCTTGATGCCCGCCGTTACGCGGTACACGTCCTCCATGGTGTTCATCCGAACGATCTGATCCTTATAATAGTTGGCGTGGGGCACGCCCTTGAGATACCACGCGTAGTGCCGCCGCGCCTCCAGAATGGCGATGTGCTCGCCCTTGTCCTCGCGGGCCAGCTCGATCTGCCGCACCGCCAGGTCGCACCGCTCGGAAAGCGGCGGCAGCGGCGGGATGGGCTCACCCTCCAGCGCGGCGGCGCACTGCTGAAAGAGCCACGGGTTGCCGAAGCAGCCCCGGCCGATCATGGCCATGTCCGCCCCGGTGAACTGCAAGATCCGCAGGCAGTCCTCCGCCGAGAACACGTCGCCGTTGGCGATGACGGGGATGGAGACGGCTTCTTTTACCTCCCGGATGGTCACCCAGTCGGCCTGGCCGCCGTACATCTGGGCGCGGGTGCGGCCGTGAACAGCCAGCGCCGCCACCCCGGCCTGCTCCAGTATTTTCGCCAGCTCCACGGCGTTGATGCTGCCCTTGTCCCAGCCCCGGCGCATCTTCACCGTTACAGGGACGGGACTGGCCTTCACCACCGCCTCGGCGATGCGTCCGGCCTTCTCCGGGTCTTTCATCAGCGCCGAGCCGTCGCCGTTGGACACCACCTTGCCCACCGGGCAGCCCATGTTGATGTCAATGACCTCCGCGCCGGACACCTCCGCGGCGATCACCGCCGCCTCGGCCATGCAGGCGATATCGCTGCCGAAGATCTGCGCCGCCGCCGGATGCTCGTTGGGGGCCATTTTCAGCAGCGTGCGGCTTTTTTTATCCTGATAGCACAGCGCCTTGGCGCTAACCAGCTCCGTGCAGGAGTAGCCCGCGCCCAGCTCGCGGCAGATCTGACGGAACGCCATGTCCGTCACCCCCGCCATGGGAGCCAGCGCCAGGCAGGAGGCTACCTCCACATTTCCGATCCTCATAGGGTCATATCCTCCGGAAATTTTCATATAATCTATAGCGTAGTCTATAACGTGTCCGCACATTATAACACATCCCTTTCCGGAAGAAAAGGGGGTAAAAAAAGAGAGCGGGCGCAAAGCGTCCGCCCCAAAAAAAGAGGAGAAATGTGGAAAGAAAGTAAGCAAGTATCGTGCGCGGCGTCACAGCAGCGCAACGGCGGCCCAGACGGCCCCGATCACGGCGCTGCCCCCCGCCCTCCACAGCGGGGGGGGCAAACGGGTAT
>URKW01000134.1 GCA_900548615.1 uncultured Eubacteriales bacterium
GACTAAAACGCCAGCTCTCGCATAACGAGAACTGGCGTTCTTTGACAGGCTGAAAAGCGGAATGACAAAGGTCATTCCGCTTTTATTTATTCCGCCTTTTTCAGTGCCTCGGTCAATGCCTTGGCCAGCTGGTCGGGGCAGGAGGTGGGCTTTCCGCCGCAGGAAATGCCCTGCATCCGCTGGATAGCGTCGGTGGCCTTCATGCCCACCACCAGCCGGGAGATGCCCTGCAAATTGCCGCTGCATCCGCCCTCCACCTTCACGTCCTTGATGATGCCGTCCTCCAGCTCCACCGTCATGCGGCGGGAGCAAACGCCGCGAGGCGTAAACGTATAAGTCATGATCCGTTCTCCTTTCTCACCGCTCCGGCACCGGCAGGATCAGTACGTCCTTCCTGCGCCGCAGTGCATATTCAATGGTATAGCGTGTGCCGCCGGGGCTCCCGTCATGGACGGCCAGCAGCAGACTGCTGTGATCCACCATGTAGCGGTTGCGCCGGTGCATGCAGCCGGGGTCGTACTTCTCCTGCACCACCGTGCGGTAGTTGCACAGCTCCAGCAGATCCCGATACCGCTCCTGCTGCGCCGCCGTCCAGCCGTCGCTCTGGCTCAGGCAGGGAATGGCGGCCTCCAGCGTGATATCCTGCACCCGGCGGCGCAATTGCAGCACCGCCTCGCAGAAGTAGGTGTCGCAGCCGCGGGCCATGCCGCAGATGAAATGGCGGTAGCCGTCGGCATAGGCCTTTTCCACCATCTGGCGGATGGCGTCCTTCAGCGCCAGACACCGCTCGTCCCGTTCGTTGTCGCCCCACGGCAGCTTCTCCGGCCGATGCCCGGAAAAGCTGCAGCTGATCTGCGGCGCACGCATCCGCGCTCCCTCCCCTCATGGTTGGGATACCCGGCCGGAAGCTCCGGCCGGGTATCGTGTCATTGGTTTCTCTTACCAGCCGTCGGTGCCGTGGCCGGGCACAAAGTCCCCGTTGCCGCCGGTGCCGTCGTCTGTTCCGTCGCCGGTGCTGTCATCGGCATTCGGGTCATCGGACGTGTCGTCATCGCCCCAACCGGGAGGTGTGGAGTTCTCGTCCCCGCCGATGGCGTTGCCCCAGTGGACATACTCGCTGTCCTCGGCGACAATGTCGGGGAAGTTGGCGAAGTAGTCGCGGTAGTAGTTCAGCATACTGCTGCCATCATGCATGGTGCACAGCTCGGTGGGCTGATTGTCCACCGCCACCCACTCGTAGCGGACACGGCTGCCGCGAGGATCCTGCTCGCACAGGTTGCTGGCCAGCATGCCGCTGTCGGCGCAGACCGTCACCTGCACCAGATCGCTGCTGGAGAAGAAGTTCTTGTTCTCCAGTCCCGCATGGATCTGGGACATGACCTTGTTCCACAGAATGGCCGCCGGGTTGACGCCGCCGGAGGATACCCGGCTGTTGCTCTCGTAGCCCACCCAGCAGGCGCCCACATAGTAGGGGCTGTAGCCCACGAAGTAGCGATCCCGCAGGTCGTTGGTGGTACCGGTCTTACCGGCCAGCGTCATGCCGCTGAAGTTGGCGCTGCTGCCGGTGCCGCCGTTGACCACGTCGTGGAGGATGCTGTTCATCAGCGCGGCGGTGCTGGCCTTCATGGCCACGTTGGACTGGATCTCATTCTCCAAAATCACGTTGCCGTTGCTGTCCTCCACACGGGTGAAGGTACGGGGACGGGTATAGATGCCCTCGTTGACAAAAGCGCCGTAGGCCGCCGCCATCTCCTCGGTGGTGACGCCGCGGGCGTAACCGCCCAGCGCCATAGCGCCCACCTGCTCGCTGTCGGCCTGCGTCAGCGTGGTGAAGCCCAGACGGCTGGTCATGAAGTCATAGGACTCCCACGTGCCCAGCATCATGTTCACCCGCACGGCGCAGGTGTTCAGGGACTGCACCAGCGCGCGGCGCAGCGTCACCAGACCCTGGAACCGTCCGTTGTCGTTCTTGGGATAGGCGCTGTCGTTCAGCTCCAGCACCGGATAGTCGTCGATGGTGGACGCGCCGGTGATGATGCCCTGATCCAGAGCGGGCGCGTAGGTGCTGATGGGCTTGGCGGCGGAGCCGCAGGGCCGCACGGAGGTGGCCCAGTTCCAGCCGCGGTCAGCGGTCTTTTGGCCGGTGCCGCCCACCATGGCCACTATATAGCCGGTATAGGGATCGATAATGGTGATGGCGCCTTGCAGCTGCTCAGTCTCACCCTTGCTGTTGGTGCGGGTATAGGGGGTATTGCTGAGATCGGTGAACACGCTCTCGGCGATCTTCTGATACTCGTAGTTCTGGGTGGTGTAGATCTTATAGCCCTTGTTGAACAGGGCATTCTGGGCGGTATCGTAGTCATAGCCGAACTCGCCCATCAGCGCTTGGATCACATCCTCGATCAGCGCGTCGGTGAAGTAGGAGTTGCGGGACGTGTACTGGGCCACCACAGGCTCGGTCTCCTCCAGCAATGCCGAGGTATCCACCACCTCATCACCGTAGTAGTTGCCGGTGTTGCTCCAGCCGTTGGTGAAGATGACCTCCTCCGCCTTGGCGGCGTCATACTCCGCCTGGGTGATCTTGCCCTGATCCAGCATGGCGTCCAGGATCAGGAGCTCACGCTCGCGGTTCTGCTCCCGGCTCCACTCGCCCTCAAAGGGGCCGAATTGGCTGGGGTTGTTGGTAATGCCGATCAGACTGGCGCTCTGGGCCAGCGTCAGCTCGCTGGCGCTCTTGCCGAAGTAGGTACGAGCCGCTGCCTCTACGCCGTAGCAAGACTGTCCCAGGCAGATGCGGTTCAGATAGGATTCCAGGATCTGATCCTTGCTGTAGCGCTTTTCCAGCTCCAACGCACGGTAGATCTCCGTCACCTTACGCTTGACGGTACTCTGGTTGTCGCCGGTCACGTTCTTGATGAGCTGCTGGGTGATGGTGGAGCCGCCCTGCACGCCCCGACCCGTCAGGGTACTGAGGATGGCGCGCACTGTACCTCGGAAGTCCACGCCGTTGTGCTTTTCAAAGCGCTTGTCCTCGATGGCGATGGCGGCATCCTTCATATAATCGGGGATATTCTCCAGATCGATCCAGATGCGGTTCTCGCCCTCGCTGTACAGGGTCTGGTACATGACCCACTCGTCGGTCTTGGCGTCCTGATAGTACAGCTCGGTAGACACCTTGGTCTCCAGCTCGTCCAGATAGACCTCCGTCTTGCCCTTCAGGGACGTGTTGATCCATGTCAGGAATATTCCGGTAAAAATAACGGCGGTCAGCACCATCACCAGCACGATGGTGCCGATGATCTTCCCTGCCCGGCCCTTCTTCTTGGGGCGCGGCGCGTGCTGCTGCTCCTGACGCGGTTCCTCCGCTCGTTGACCGGCGCTCTGCTGTGGCCGGCCAAACAGGCCGCGGCGCTTCTTGTTTTCGCTCATAACAGGGCACCTCCTTTTCCTTGTTGTATTGGATGTATCGGCCGGTGGCGCGGCGCGCCCTCACCGGTATACATACTTGCCCATTATTATGCTATTCTAGTATTGTACCACATCTGTCAAATGTTAAAAACCCCGTGTTTCGGCAAATTCCTGTCAAAATCCGCCCGGATAGTTGCCATTTTTCCGGTTTCTCCCCACTTTTTCTCCCTGTGGCGCGAAAAAAGTCACACCGGCGCATCTTGCATTCCGGCGAAAGATAGGGTACAATAAGGGTTATCTTATTGGCTACCGCCGATCAACAAGGAGGCAACGGATATGAGCGAAGATTTCGGCCCGAATTTCATCACCCTGACGGATGAGGACGGCAACGAATTTGAATTGGAGTATATCGACGCGCTGGAGGTAGACGGACAGACCTATATGGCCTTCTTCCCCGCTGTGGAGGAGGACGAGGCCGACGAGGAGGATCTGGGCCTTGTGATCCTCAAGTCCATCATGGTAGACGGCGAGGAGCAGCTGTCCACGCTGGACAGCGACGAGGAACTGGACCGTGTCTATGACCTGTTCATGGAGCAGCTGATGGCGGACGAGGAAGAAGATTCCTGAAAATAATAGCAAATTTCTCTTTTCTTTTTCCTCCCGCTGTGGTATACTATGCCCAAGGTGAAAGCGCCGCAGTGGTGTTTTCGCCCCACACATGATGTATACGGGTCTTTTTTATCCTCACATCTTGTTATAGGGGATGTCGGATCAGCATGTGGTTTGCAGGCCTCCCGACTGCCGTCTGCGGTTGGAAGATGGAAGCAGTAAAGCAAGCTGGAGACAACCCACCTGCTAGGAAACGGTGCAGGTTATAACTTGGCCCTATGCAATTGAGAAGCAGCCGCAAGGCTGCTTCTCTCTATTTTTGACGCATGTAATCCATTTTATATATAGTATGGCGCGGCATTTGCCG
>URKW01000135.1 GCA_900548615.1 uncultured Eubacteriales bacterium
GCATCGAACCAAACCAAGACAACAAGCACAAAAATGGAGGATATCAATGAAAAAGTTACAATGTTCTGTACCAACCCTTCTGCTGGCCGGTGTGTTGTGCCTGACATTGGCGGCCTGCGGTGCGAAGCAGTCTTCCGACATGCTTGCATCGGATACAGACTCCGCGGCAAGCGCCGCCCTGCCGGTAAAGGCCATGAATGCCAAGCGTGTCGATGAAAACCCCTATATGGCAAAGAGCGACGCCAACATTCACCACGACGGCTACAATACCGACTCTACGGATGAAGTCCTGCCGCTTGGCATCTATCCGGAGATCAATGTTTCCTATGAAAAAACCAACGCGAACGCTTCGCCTGCCATTTACTTTGACAGCTACGGCCACGCAGTCGTACCGCTGCTCGGCGGCATCGCTATCCGCGATCTGAACGCGGAGGAAACCAAGACGCTGGGCTATTTCTCCCCAAAGCAGCATGACGGCGGCGGTTACGTCATCCAGAGCTCCTATACGTTCCTGGACTCGGAAAACCGCATCGTCTGCCCCACCAGCAACAACCATGTGCTGATGCTGCGGGCAACCGATGAAGCAGGAAACGTCCTTCCTGAATTTGAAAAGGTACTGGACATTGACATCAAGGCGGCAGCCGAGGCTGCGCTCGGCAAGGATCTGACGCAGAATCTTCTTTCCGTGGTCTTTGACTACGACGGCAACCTCTGGTTTGCCACCGGCGGCTTCCGCATCTATCCCGAGCGCGAGCAGCAGGGCGTGCTCGGCTACATCGCCCACTCGGCGATTGAGGCGATCCTGAACGGAGAGCAGGCCGACCTTTCGAAGGCCGTCTTCGTCTACGGGCTGGCGCTCGGCGAGGGCGCGGAAAACGGGATTGCCGCCTCCAAGGACGGTGCGGTCATCCTGACAAACCAGAACTGCTATCTGCTGCGTGCCAATAACGGTGTCGAGGCTGTCTGGTGCACACCGTATGAGAGCGTCGGCGCTAAGGTCAGCGGTGAAAACGACAAGACCACCGGCGGCGGTCTTGCCTGGGGCGGCGGCTGCTCCCCGTCGCTGACGCCGGATCTTGTGATGTTCACCGACAACGCAGACCCCGTCAAGCTGCTGGCGCTCGATATGAAGACCGGTAAGATTGTTGCAAGTCTGCCGGTGCTGGACAATCTGCCCGAGGGCTATCAGGTGGCGGTTGAAAACTCTGCTATCGTCTATGATGACAGCGAGGGCACCGTCAGCACGATTGTCTGCAACTGGTTCGGCGCAGGCAGCGCAGGCCTTGCCGATCCCGACAGCGATTCCTCCATCCAGAGCTATGCCAACATCTATGACACAAACTGGCTGACAAAGGGCAACTGCATGATTGCGCCCGGCGTCGAGCGCGTGGACACCGTGAAAACCGATAGCGGCTATGAGATGAAGAGCATCTGGTCTCGAAATGACCTGAGCGACACATCGATTCTCAAGCTCTCCACCGCGACGGGCTATATCTACGGCTACGTGCAGGATCTGGAAAGCGGCATGTGGCAGTACATCATTCTGGACTTTGCCACCGGCGAGACGGTATTCACCATGGACGTCTCCAACAAATATGGCTACAATAACATGGCTATCGGTATGTATGCCGGAAACAGCGGCAACGCGCTCTACTGCCCGACCGGCTATCTGGAGCTGCTGTGCTTGCAGGACCGCTTTGTGTATCTTCCCGAAATGCCCTACCGCAAGGTCGATCTCGATAAGGCCGCGCGAAACATGCTGTCGCAGGCGCAGTTTGAACAGGATGGCGGTAAAGGAGCGGTTGCAAGCTGGCGCAACACCGTGACAGTCGAAAACGTCCACCCCAACACGACGGTCTCGTTCCGGATGAACAATCTTTCCGGGGACGCCGCCGGGCTGAAGCTCTATGCCTACGGTGCGGACGGAACGTTAGCGGAGGTCAGCAACGAACTGTGGTCGATCACGGATGAAGCAGGCAGCGCCGTGGATACGCTTTCTGACGGTACACTGTATGAGCTGCGTGTGAGCGTCGCGGACGGCGGCGCGTTCGACCTGAGCGAGACGGAAAAGGAGATCAAAATTTCCGTTGTACTTGCGAAGTAAGACTCAAGGAAGGCTCCGGTGCCAAAAGCGCCGGAGCCTTCCTCAACCTGTCAAAAAAAACACAAAATCACCCCAGTTTCTGATATAATGAAAGAAACGGGGGTGTGCGCCGGTTCGGTGGCAAGCATATAGCCGGTGGGAATCCGGCCTGGTAAGGCTTGGCAAGCCACCAGTATCGAGTCCTTGGAGCGTCAAAGGCCAACAATGACATTTAAGCGTAGGACAGAGAGCAGGAAGGTCGTAATGCGAAAGCGTGAAGTGATAGAGCTCCGTCATAGAATCAATTGTGTGGGATGGCCATGTGCCTCCGCGGTCATCAACAAGGAACGGTCGCTAACTGCAAGACCGGGAAAACACACCGGAGTCCAAGAGCACGGCACACCTGACATTGTTATGTTTGTCATACCCGGGAGGCCTGAGTGGCTCCGCAGGAAAAAGAACTGCGGTAGGGAGTATCGGCCAAGCGCCTCGCCCCTTGTCCCGTGCACGCCCCAACAATACCGGCGCACCATGAGGGTAACGGTTTCGATCTCCTTTTCCTTGTTCAAATTCTGAAGTCCTTTCTGTTTTATACACGGTTAGTCTCCTCTAACCGTCTGGTGGAAGAAAAGGCAGGCCACCTGTATGCAGTCTGCCTTTGTCTGGTGCGAAAGCCCGCAGCCACGCAAGGCTTACAGCACCAACGAGGGCGCGGTGTAGACCCGTGCCTTCAGCTCGCTGTTGAGCATATACAGCCCCTTGCTGTCTCCGCCGAACAGCTCCATCTTGGTGATAAGGTCGGCGGCGTTCTTCTCCTCCTCGCCCTGCTCTTTGATGAACCAGTCCAGCATCTGCATGGCGCGGAAGTCCTTGGCCTCGTATGCGGCGGCGTAGATGGCGTCGATGCTGGCGGTGACCAGCTTCTCGTGCTCCAGTGCCTTTTTCAGCGGGGTCATGTGGTCGCCTCGTTCCCACTCCGGCTTTGCGATAGCTCCAAAGGTGACACCCTCGCCGTTGTTCTGCAAATACTGATAGAACAGCATGGCGTGATCCCGCTCCTCCTGCGCCTGTACCCGGTACCAGTTCTCAAAGCCGTCCAGTCCGACGGCGGCGTAGTAGTTGGCAAAGTCCAGATACAGATAGGCGGAGTAGAACTCCTTGTTGATCTGCTCGTTGAGCAGCTTCGATACGTTAGCGTTCATGATACTTCTCCTCCATAAGATTGTCTTTTTCCTGCTCCCGGCAGGCAGGGCAGATATACCGTACCCAGAGCGATGCTGGGATGCTCCCTTTTCATCTCCAGGAACACCTGCTCCGCCGTGGGATGCTGCTGCAGTTCCGTTACGGCGGCCAATATCTCCTCTGCGTATTTTGGCATACCGCCAACCCTCCAAATGCAAGAATGAGTCTTATTCTTTTGCTTTTATTATACCTATATTTTTTTCTCTGTCAACAACCACAAAGGGCCTGTGCTCCAAAAGCTGCCTCGAAGTACCTTGACAGTTTTAACCGTATCTGTTATATTTCAGTATAAACTGTATCAGTAGAAAGCACAGTTGCATTGGAGGTCGATTATGCGTCAGATATTGCTTTTCGCGGCACTTGCCGCCGTGCTTGCACTGCTTCTGGTGAGCTGCGGGGGAACCAAGGACAAGCCGGTGCCGACAGAGGAGGACGCTCCCAGCAAGGCGGCGTATCATAAGATCAGCGCCGAGGAAGCCTATGAGATGATGGCCTCGCAGGAGGTCGTGGTGGTGGACGTCCGCACCCGGGAGGAATACGACGTCGGACATATTGAAAACGCCGTTCTTGTCCCCAACGAAAGCATCGGGAGCGAAATGCCCGAGGCGCTGCCCGACAAGGAAGCCACGCTGCTGATCTACTGCCGCAGCGGCCGCCGCAGCAAGGATGCCGCCCAAAAGCTGCTGGCGTTGGGGTATCAGAACGTCTATGACTTCGGCGGCGTCATCGACTGGCCCTACGAGCTTGTGAAGGAGGGGTAAGGATGGACAGCTCTTTTAATCTGGCGGTTCACGCGCTGGTCTGCCTGAGCCACAGCGGGCGTTCTCTCAGCAGCGAGGCACTGGCGGAGAACATCTGCACCAACCCCACCCGCGTTCGCCGGGTGCTGGCGGGGCTGAAAAAGGCGGGAATGGTGGAGACCCGGGAGGGCTTGGACGGCGGCTATCGCCTTTGCACCGACCCCGCAGCCCTTTCTCTCCGGCAGGTGGCGGAGGCGATAAATACCCGCTTTGTGGACTGCGCGTGGCACAGCGGCGACATTGACCGGGACTG
>URKW01000136.1 GCA_900548615.1 uncultured Eubacteriales bacterium
TTCTGCCCTATTTCTTCTTTGATACGACTAAAACGCCAGCTCTCGCATAACGAGAGCTGGCGTTCTTTGACAGGCTGAGCAATAAAGCAGCATCCGACGGGATGCTGCTTTATTGCGTTTGCGCAAAATATCCCTTGTTATTTGCGGCCGGATGGTATATAATAAGTGATATTATGTCATTATTATGCCCGCAAAGCGTAATCACCTCCAATAGAAAGGAAGGCTGCTATGATAAAGATCACCAGTGAGCACGGAGATATCACCATCTCCAACGCCGTGTTCACCACCATTACCGGCGCCGCCGCCACCAACTGCTTCGGCGTCAAGGGCATGGCTTACCGCTCCATGACGGACGGCCTTGTCCACCTGCTGCGCCCCGAGGCCATGAGCAAGGGCGTGAAGGTCACCTATAACGACGATAACACCGTGTCCATCGAGCTGCACATCATGGTGGACGCTGGGGTGAACATCGCCACCGTCTGCCGCGCCATCATGAGCGAGGTCAAGTACGTTGTCACCTGCAACACCGGTGTGGAGGTACGGGACGTAAACGTCTGCGTGGACTCCGTCAGTAAAAGCTAAGGGAGGATCACAGCAAGATGATAGATAAGATCAACGGCGCCGCGTTCAAGGAAATGGTGCTGTTCGGCGCGGCCTGCATCGCCGGGCAAAAGCAGGCCATCAACGACCTGAACGTGTTCCCCGTGCCGGACGGCGACACGGGCACCAATATGTACCTGACCATCCAGACCGCCTGCGCCGAGCTGAAAAAGGCGGAGCCCGCCACCATCGACGACGCCGCCAAGGTAACGGCCCGCGGTCTGCTGCGGGGCGCCCGGGGCAACTCCGGCGTGATCCTGTCCCTGCTGTTCCGGGGCATATCCAAGTCCCTGAAGGGGCTGACCGAGGCCGACGGTGCGGCGCTGGCCGCCGCCATGCAGGAGGGTGTCGCCACCGCCTACGGCGCGGTGATGAAGCCTGCCGAGGGCACGGTGCTGACCGTTTCCCGTCTGGCCGCCCAGCGGGCCGCCGAGGCCGCGCAGGAGAATAACTCCGTGGAATTCGTGCTGGAGGAAGCCATCCGCGCCGGCGAAGTGACGCTGGCCGAGACAGTAGAGATGAACCCGGTGCTGAAAAAAGCCGGCGTGGTTGACGCCGGCGGCAAGGGCTACCTCATCATTCTGGACGGCATGCTGCGCTGCCTGCGGGGCGAGCCGATCCCCGAAGTGGCCGACGAGCCGGAGGTCAAGGAAAAGGCCGATTTCGCCGCGCTGGAGGATGAGATCACCTTCACCTTCGACACCGTGTTCATCGTCCGCAAGACCATGGGTGAGAAGTCGCTGGAGCCCCTGCGGGCCTATCTGGACAGCATTGGCGACAGTCTGGTGATCGGCGAGGACGACGAGTGCTTCAAGGTGCACGTCCATACCGATATCCCCGGCCACGCCCTGACGGAAGCCCAGAAATACGGCACGCTGGAGCTGGCGAAGATCGAGAACATGCGTACCCAGCGGGACGATCTGGCGGCTGGCCGTCAGGCCCACAGCACCGACGATCTGGACGCTGTGGAGGAGGAGCTGGAGGCCCAGGAGAACACCGTGGCTCCCGCCGAAAAGCGGTACGGCTTTGTGGCCGTCTGTGCAGGCGACGGTCTGGCGGACACCTTCCGGGCGCTGGGCGTGGACACCATCGTGTCCGGCGGCCAGACCATGAACCCCTCCACCGAAGCCATTCTCAAGGAGGTCAATCGCACCCCCAGCGAGGTGGTGTTCATCCTGCCCAACAACAAGAATATCATCATGGCCGCCCAGCAATGCGAGGGCTTGACGGAGAAGCAGATCATCGTTATCCCCACCGCTACCGTGCCGCAGGGTATCACCGCCATGATGAGCTTCGACCCCGATGAGAACGATCCCCAGACCATTGCCCAGGCTATGGTAGCCGCCGCCCAGACGGTCTCCACCGCTCAGATCACCTACGCCGCCCGCAACTCCGATTTCGACGGCTTTGCCATCAACGAGGGCGACTATCTGGCTCTGCTGGACGGCAAGCTGTTCGGCACCAGCCGCAGCATGGATGAGCTGCTGGAGAAGCTGAGCCAGCACGCCGCGCAGGCCGGTGCGGAGTACATCAACATCTACACCGGCGAGGGCGTGTCCGAGGACGATGGTGCCAAGACCGAGGCGCTGTTCGCCCAGTCCTGCCCCGACGCGGAGGTAGCGGCCATCCCCGGCGGCCAGAGCGTGTACTTCTATATCATTTCGATTGAATAAGAAAAGGAGGGCGTTGCCCTCCTTTTCTTATTCATCATGGGTTACGGTAAACGGTGTGTAGGGGCCGACGACTCTGTCGGCCCCTACAGATATTTCGCGCTTCGGCGCGACCTACTTTTGAACTGTTGCGGTGCCCGAAATTTCGTTTGAGGCATTAAGCCGCCGAAATTTTGACCGTGGCCACTCGCTCACCTCGCTTCATCTGCCACAGGCAGCGCTCGGATCGCTCCCAATAGCGGTAAAAGTAGGCAAAAATGCCAGAAGGAACCTCCGGGCGCACTGGACATTGTGCGTATTTGTGAGTCTTTACCACACGTTCACGGCAGATGTTGGTTTTCGTTGCGCACGACGCATCGCCTTTCTTCTTGCGAAGTGCAGGAACCTTGGTTCCTGCCGGCTCTTTTGGCTACTTTTCCAGACCACGAAAAAAGGCCGCTGCTTTCGCAACGACCTTTTTTATGAAGCTTAATACGCCACGCCCCAATAAATATCCGTGGTGCACTCCTTGCCGCACATGACGCACTTTCCGGTAGTGCCGGACTGTACCAGCGGCATGCAGCGGCTGGACACGCCAGCCTTTTCCTTCATGGCCAGTTCGCACTCCAGGCTGCCGCACCACTTGGTGCGGGCCAGACCGCCCTTGCCGTCAGCCATGGCCTTGACCTCCTGCCAGTCGGTCATGTCGAAGGTGTTCTCCTCCAGATTCTTGGCGGCCATGTTGTACAGATTGTCGTGAACGTCCTGCAGCAGGCCCTTGATGGCGTCCTCCAGACCAGCCAGCGGCACAAAGGTCTTTTCGCCGGTATCGCGGCGTGCCACGCAGCACTGCTCCTTCTCCATGTCCTTGGGGCCGATCTCCACACGCAGCGGCACGCCCTTCATCTCATACTGGGCAAACTTCCAGCCTGCGGACTGCTCGCTGTCGTCCATGGCGACACGGAGACCGGCGGCGGTCAAACGATCCTTCAACGCAGCGGCGGCGTCCAGCACGCCGGGCTTATGCTGAGCGATGGGGATCACCACCACCTGCGTGGGGGCGATGACAGGCGGCAGCACCAGACCGTGGTTGTCGCTGTGGGTCATGATGACCGCGCCGATCAGGCGAGTAGAGCTGCCCCAGCTGGTCTGGAACGGATACTGCAAGGTGTTGTCCCGGCCGGTGAAGGTCACGTCATAGGCCCGGGAGAACTTGTCGCCGAAGAAATGGCTGGTGCCGGACTGGAGGGACTTGTGATCCTTCATCATGGCCTCGATGGTATAGGTGGCCTCGGCACCGGCGAATTTCTCCTTGTCGGTCTTGCGGCCCTTCACCACCGGCATGGCCAGCGCGTTCTTGCACACGTCGGCGTAGCAGTTCAGCTGCTGCTCCGTCTCGGCCATGGCCTCCTCGGCGGTCTCATGGATGGTGTGGCCCTCCTGCCACCAGAACTCGCGGCTGCGCAGGAACGGGCGGGTGGTCTTTTCCCAGCGGATGACGGAGCACCACTGGTTGTAGAGCATCGGCAGCTCCCGGTAGGTCTGCAGGACGCGGGACCAGTGGTCGCAGAACATGGTCTCGGACGTCGGGCGGAAGGCCAGACGCTCCTCGAGCTTTTCGCTGCCGCCCATCGTGACCCAGGCGACCTCAGGCGCGAAGCCGTTGACGAGCTCGCCTTCTTTTTTCAGCAGGCTTTCGGGGATCAGGACGGGCATCGCCACGTTCTCATGGCCGGTCTTTTTGAACTCGGCATCCATGATGCGCTGGATGTTCTCCCAGATCGCGTAGCCGTACGGGCGCAGGATCGTAAAGCCCTTGACCGACGCATACTCGACCAGCTCGGCCTTGCGGCAGATATCGGTGTACCACTGGGCAAAATCGACC
>URKW01000137.1 GCA_900548615.1 uncultured Eubacteriales bacterium
CGCTCCGACTTTTGTCGGAGCGCTTGTTTTTCTATAATAGGATATCAGCTTTTTCCGTGTATCTCCCGGCCGCATTTGGGGCAGGTAATGACGATCTTCCCCTTCCCTACCGGCACGCGGCACACGGTCTTGCAGTTGGGGCAGGTGAAGTACTTGTGCTCCTTGTCCATCCGCTGCTGCCGTCCGCTGTTGAACCGGCGCTTGATGGGCCACCAGACCTTCTGCAAAAAGGCGGCGTTCTCCGCCCGGCGCTTTTCCAGATTCCGGGAGAACACCCGGAACAGCGCCCACAGCACCAGCACCGTGGTGATCATGCCGACCACGCCGGACACGGCAGTATTCTTCGTCAGCATGCTGATCACATCCAGCAGGATGGCCACCCAGATGATGCACAGGCCCAGTTGATCGGCGCCGTTGCGGCCATACATAAACCGGCTCAACGCGTTGCGCAGACGCTGAAAGAAACTCATAACTCCGCCTCGATTTCCTTGAGTATACTAACATAGCAAATTATTTTAACGGAAAAAGCCCGAAAGGTAAAGAGCGCATCAGAAAAATTAACAAATTGGACAAAAATTTGTGTCGTTCCGCCGGGACAAAGGGAACTCTTTGTTGCAATCCCCAGGGGTTATTGCTATAATAAATAAGTTAACACAATGGGGGTCGGCGGGATATGCCCCACCGACCCCCTATCTGAAAAGCGGCGCGCGTCCACAGGACGGAAAACGCTGCGCGGAAAAGAGGCGGCGTTCGTGCCGCTTACTGTATCATATGCCGCACCCAAAGCAGCGGTGCGGCGAAAGGAGCGCCACCATGATCAAGATCGCACCCTCTATCCTGTCGGCGGACTTCGCCAATCTGCAGCGGGACATTGAACGCATTTCCACCGCCGATTACGTCCACGTGGACGTGATGGACGGCCTGTTCGTGCCCAATATCTCCATCGGTATCCCGGTGGTCAAGTCCATCCGCCCCACCACCTCCCTGCCGCTGGACGTTCACCTGATGATCGACCGGCCCGTGCGGTACGTGGAGCAGTTCTGCGACGCGGGCGGCGATATCATCACCTGCCACGTGGAGGCGGACACCGAGGAGAACATCCACGAGGCACTGCGCCGCGTCCACGCCAAGGGCAAAAAGGCCGGCGTGGTGGTCAAGCCCAAGACGCCCGCCAGCGCCGTGCTGCCCTTTATCAGCGAGTGCGACTTGATCCTGGTGATGACGGTGGAGCCGGGCTTCGGCGGCCAGAAATTCATGGCCGACATGATGCCCAAGGTGCAGGCCATCCGGGGCTATATCGACGCCATGAACCCAACCTGTGAGCTGGAGGTGGACGGCGGCGTGGACGCCAACACCTGCCACCAGTGCATCCACGCCGGCGCCAACGTGCTGGTGGCCGGCAGCGCCGTGTACAAGGCGGAGGATATCCCTGCCCGCATCAAAGAACTGAGAGGTTAACACCCATGGAATACTTTCCCGCGCCCCTTGAAAAGCTGGTGGAGCAGTTCGCCCGTCTGCCGGGCATCGGCGGAAAATCCGCCCAGCGTCTGGCCTTCCACGTGCTGAACCTGCCCATGGAGGAGGCGGAAAGCTTCGCCAACGCCATTATTGAGGCCAAGCGGGGCGTGACGCTGTGCCCTGTGTGCCGCAACCTGACGGCGGGCGGCCTGTGCAGCGTGTGCGCCGACCCCAAGCGGGACGAGACGGTCATCTGCGTGGTGGCCGATCCCCGCGATGTGCTGGCTATCGAGCGCAGCAGGGAGTTCAACGGCCATTACCACGTGCTCCACGGCGTGCTGTCCCCCATGAACCACGTGGGGCCGGACGATCTTCAGATCAAGTCCCTGCTGGATCGGGTGGCAAAGGGCGGCGTCAGCGAGGTTATCATGGCCACCAACCCCGACACCGAGGGCGAGGCCACGGCGCTGTACATCGCCCGACTGCTGAAGCCCTTCGGCGTGCGGGTGACGCGCCTTGCCTACGGCATCCCCGTGGGCGGCCATCTGGAGTTTGCCGACGACGCCACGCTGATGCGGGCGCTGGAAGGGCGGCGTGAGCTATGAAGCGGCTGATCTGTCTGCTGCTCTGCTGCCTGACGCTCCTGTCCCTCACCGGCTGCGGCGCACCGAAAACCGAAACGCTGGACATTTTCGCCATGGACACCTATATGTCGCTGGTAGCCATCGGCGACGGCGCGTCCGATGTATTGCAGGCGTGCTCCAACGAGATCAACGCGCTGGAGCAGCGGCTGAGCCGCACCATCGAAACCAGCAGCGTAGCCCAATTGAACGCCAACGGCAGCGCCCAGCTGGACGATGACACGGCGGCATTGCTGCAAGCGGCGCTGCAATACAGCGCCGAGACCGGCGGTACCTTCGACGTGACCATCGCCCCGCTGGTAGAGCTGTGGGGCATCACCGGCGACGATCCCCGCGTCCCCGCCCAGTCGGAGATCGACGCGCTGCTGCCGCTGGTGGGCTCCGGGCATGTCCATCTGGAGGGCACTGCCGCCGCGCTGGATGAGGGCTGCGCCATCGATCTGGGCGGCATCGCCAAGGGCTACGCCTCGGATAAGACGGCGGAGCTGTTTGCCGGAAGCGGCATTTCCGGCGGCTTTGTGAGCTTGGGCGGCAACGTGTACGTCCACGGCGTGACGGCCGAGGGCCAGCCCTGGAACGTGGCCATCCAGGATCCGCGGAATACGGAAGCTTACGCCTGTACCCTGCGCCTGTCGGACGCCTTTGTGGTGACTTCCGGCGGCTATCAGCGCTTTTTCACCGGGCCGGACGGCACGGTGTACCAGCATATCATCGACCCCGCCACCGGCTACCCTGTCCAGAGCGACCTGCTGAGCGTGTCCATTGTGACCTGCCGCGATAACGGCGGCACCGGCACCATGGCCGACGCCTACTCCACCGCTCTGTACGTGATGGGCGAGACTGCCGCCGTGGACTTCTGGCGGCAGCACAGCGCCGCCTTCGACATGGTGCTGGTGACGGCAGATGGCCGCCTGCTGTACACGCCCGGCCTTGCGGACTGCTTCAACAAGACGGAGGGAAGCGGCTATGACGACCAATGCCTCACGGCCTGAACTGAAATTCAACCGCTATGACGCTGTCGTGGCGGCTATCGTGGCGCTGCTGGCAGTGGCGGTAGCGCTGTGGTTCTACCTGCCCAAGACCCAGAGCGGCGAGTTGGCCGTGGTGATCTCCACCGGCGGCGAGGAGACGGAGCGTGTCAAGCTGAACAACTTCACAGAGACCACCGTCACCCACAACGGCTATACGCTGCGCATCACCGCCGACGGCAGCGGCGTGCGGGTAACGGACAGCGACTGTCCCACCCAGGACTGCGTACACACCGGAACCATCACCCGCGCGGGGCAGTCCATCGTCTGCCTGCCCGCACAGGTGGTTGTCCATCTGGAGGGTGCGGCTTCCGCCGACGCCCCTGACGTGATCGTGGGGTGACGGCGATGAAATGGACGACGAAAAATCTCGCCCTGTGCGCCGTGCTGACGGCGCTGGCGCTGGGGCTGAGCACCCTGGAAAGCCTGTTTCCCGTATCGCTGGTGGTGCCGCTGCCGGGCGTGAAGCTGGGCCTTGCCAACATCGTGACGGTGTTCGCCCTGTATGAGCTGGGTGCGGCTCCGGCGCTGGTGATCCTGCTGGCCCGGTGCGGTCTGGGCAGTCTGTTTGCCGGCAACGCGTCGGCGCTGCTGTTCTCCCTGCTGGGTGGGCTGACTGCCATGCTGGTGATGATCGGCCTGAAGCGCTGCCGCCGTCTCAGCATCTACGGCGTGTCCATCGGCGGCGCGGCGGCCCACAACGTAGGCCAGATGGCGGCGGCTGTCATTACGCTGGGCAACACCATGGTACTGGGCTATCTGCCGTTTCTGCTGGCGGTGTCGCTGGTAACGGGAACGCTGACAGGCTTCGTGTCGGCGCTTCTCTTCCGGGCCATGGCTCATGTAAAACTCTCGAAGTAGCGTAGGGGCGGGGCTCTGCCCCGCC
>URKW01000138.1 GCA_900548615.1 uncultured Eubacteriales bacterium
ATGGCACAGAAAAAGGCGGAGAAAATGGCACGGTTCGCGCCGATGACATGTAAATGCAAACATGCTATACTGTTAGCGTCCGATAGTAGGAGCACACCATAAAGGCACCGTTTCTGCGAGGCAATTCAGCCTCCGAGAGCGGTGCCTTTTTATGTGCCGAATTGAAAAACAGGAGGTAAAAGCATGTCAAAGCAACTTGTATCAGTTAAGCATCGGCTCAGAAATACCTACTGGTCGTTAGTGGGCGCCGCGTCGGCAACGATCCTCTCCGTCCAGCCCGTAATGGCTGAAACGATCTGGGATCGCTTTTCCACGATCATGCGGGATATCTACGGACAGCTAGTCGGGATCAGTACCATTGTCGCCGTGACCGTGGCAGCCATTGCGTTGTTGGTGCGGATGGTCAGCCGGAACCAGCGTGCGGTGGACGAGGCTACCAGCTGGCTCAAACGAGTCGTTGTGACCTGGATTATTCTTAACACACTCGGCTTTATCGTAGCATACCTGCAGCCGTTGATCGCCGGCGGGCAGTATACTGGGTGATGTACAACAGTTCGGGATCAGACAGGAGGTGAACGACTATCTTAGACTGGATTTTTGAAGGGATCGTGACATGGATCTCCAGTATTGCCTCGCAGATCATGGACGCGGTTTCCGGCCTCTTTCTCAATGCGTTGGGAACAGACATGGTGACCATGGAGGAGTATTTCCCCTTCATCACCAAGGCCTTTGACGTCATGCAGTACACAGCCTGGGCAGTCCTTTTTCTCATTGTGGTCTGGCAGCTGTTCCGTGCGTTCGGAGGACCCATTACAGAAGCCGAAAACCCATGGCAATTAGTTGTGCGTGGCGCGATTTTCGCGCTGCTGATCGGATACGCAAAACCAATTTTCATGCTGGCGCTCGACATTGCCAGAGCGCCGTATACGGCACTGATGGATGTAAGCATGACGGCGGAGGAATTCACCTTTGCCGGTGTGGAGCAGGTGCTAAGCAACGGACTGCTGACAATCGTTTCAACCGTGACGGTTGTCGGGCCCATACTGGTTCTGATCCTGCTGATCGCGCTCGGATGGAATTACTTCAAGCTGCTGCTGGAGGCGGTCGAACGGTATATCGTGGTCGGTGTGCTGTGCTATACCTCCCCGCTGGCATTCTGCATGGGCGGCTCCAAGGCGACTAATCAGGTTTTTAAAAGCTGGTGCAGGATGGTAGGCTCGCAGCTTCTCCTGCTGGTCATGAACGTGTGGTTTATCCGGGGCTTTAACTCCTCGGTAGGCCAGTATATCGGAAACGGCGGCGCGCTGAGTACAGGGCAGGGATCTATCTTTCTATGGCTGTTCTGCGCCCTGGCATTCCTAAAGACCGCGCAGAAATTCGACAGCTATATGGCCACTATGGGACTTAATGTGGCGCAGACCGGTTCCAGCATGGGCATGGAGCTGCTGATGGCCGCAAGGGTGATCAGCGGCGTGGGACACAGCGCAAAGAGCGCAGGCAGCGTGTTCGGCAGGGGCGGTTCGACTGCAACCGGAACCGGCGCCGCGGCCAGCGGCTTTGCATCCGGCTTTGCCAGCAGATTCAAGGGTAACAGCTATGTCCGTGACGCCGTCGTTGATGGCGGCACGCGCATGGGCATGGGCGGCGGCGTCGGCTTTGTCGGGCGCGTTTTTGGCGGTGTAGCTGCCAGAAACGGTGCGATGCTTACGGGAGAATCCATCTCCTCCGTAGCAGCGCGTCCCGCAGAAGCAGCCGGCACCATTGCCGGCGATATCGCCGCCCGCGGCCTTGGCAACTACATGCCTCAGCTTGCGGGCCATACACTCAAGGGAACCCAGATCAGCGGCGGACACATCAGCACGACGGCGACCGGCACAGACGGCAAGGTCAGCAGTGTGGAGATGTTCAATACGGCGCAGTTTGAAAAACCCGCCGCTCCGCACTCCGTTGTAACTGCCTCTGACGGCAGCACCTGGTATCAGATGGCCAGCGGCGAGGGCCGAAACGCCTTCTACGATGCGCCCGGGTTTACCGGCAGCCCCGCCGAATCCGAACAGGTTGCAGCAGCCTTCCCCGGCGCTGCTGAAGGTACAGTCCTTCGCAACACGGGCGACGGCATCATGGAAGCCGGCAGCGAGAGCGGAAACAGCCTGTGGTACAACAGCGCGTATTACAATGAGCCCGACGCACCGCACACTGTCATGCAGGCGGCAAACGGCGTAGACTGGTACGCTATGCAGCAGCACGCGGAAGCGCCTGCCTTTGAACAGGGAGAGGCCGCAGACGCATATAATCAGGCGGCCTTCCGTAATTTCATGCCCGGCTTTGAGCAGCAGGTGGCACATGTGGACGGCACGCATCGGGAGGACGGACACTTCGAGGTCCGCCATACCGATGGCTCCGGGACGGCCTTTTACGACACCGCCAGATTCGCCGCACCGCGCGGAGATTATCAGGTATATGAGGACGTCAGAGGGCAGCAGTGGATCGCCATCCATGGAGACCCCGCTGTGGAACGCAAGCCGGTGTTCGAGGACGGAAAGCCCGTCTACGACGGTGAAAACGTCCGCACGGTGTCCGTGGAGTCGGTTCGATACAAGAACACGCCCAGCCGCTTTAAGGAGCCGGAAAAGCGTCCGGACAGCGGCATAAAGGCGCCGAAGCGCAGGAAATAAATGCAGCGGGCAACAGCCGGAGCGGATGACATCCCTCCGGCTGTTTTGCCTGCCTGCGAATAAAGAAACCAGCCGCCATGCGCGGCTTCGGATACTCACCGGGGAGGTGTAAAAGAAAATGGCTGATCCGGATAAACGGCAGATAGGCGACGGCAGCGATAATTACGGCGAAGCTGCCAAGCAGATGGCCAAAGCCGCAAAGGAAGCAGGAAAAGAGACGGCGAAGCAAGCCGCCGTGAAAGGCGCTGAAGCCGGCGCCAATGCAGCAGCCGCGACGGTGCAGGCAGGTGTGGAGGGCGGCAAGGCGGTTGCAGAGATAGCCGCAGGAACCGCTGCGGGCGGACCGTGGGGTGCAATTTTATCGGCGGCATGGGCCATGCGTCACACGCTGTTTAAGATACTTGTCTGCATCTGCCTTTTTTTCCTTGTCATTATCGTCCTGATCGTTTCACTGCCCAGCGTTGTCACAAACAGCGTGTTTGGGCTGGATGGGTCGATGGTGGACATGGAAAACCCCACAACACTGCTGGAATCCTATAACGACCTTGCCGCAGATATTTCCGCAGTTGTGGAGGAAGGGTATGACGCAGCCCTCGCAAAAGTCGAGCAGATCATTGAGGACGGCGGATACGACTACGATCTGTCTATGGATGCACTTATCAATTACGCACAGGGTTCCGCCGGGTACGATGTAAGCTATATCCTTGCGGCCTACTCCGCATCGCTTCAACAACGCAATACCGGTAAGGAGGATATGCTGGCAAAGCTTCGCAGCGTTGCCGACAGTATGTTTCCGGTATCTTTCGTAGAGAAGGAATCGGAGCAAATCGTCCCCTTTACCTACGCTACATACAGACCCGTTACCGTGACGGTCGTCACATCCAAGACACAGACGGGAACCATCAATGGCGTTCCGCAGTACCGTTATACCACAGCCCGTCGCACCTACTATGAGCCGGACGAAACGATAACAACATCGGAGCCGGTCAATGTGGCAGCCTATACGCCTGTGGCAGTTTCCGTTCCCATATACAGCGGAGGCAGAATCACCGGCACACGAAGCGAAATCTATTATGAGCAGGGCGGCACGGAGACGCTCACTCCGGAAACGGAGGTCGTAAAGTATGTGGAATGCACCATACAGCCATTTGATAACAGCGTCATCATCCGAGCCTTCGGGATCGATCCCTCCGCCACCTATGACCAATTCAAAATAACCTATGG
>URKW01000139.1 GCA_900548615.1 uncultured Eubacteriales bacterium
CTCGGCTCGTAGCTGGCTGCCACTCTTCCGAGGCAAATATATTGTAACAGGAGAACACCACCATGAAAAACGTGAAATACGGCAAGTGCGTCCGCTGCGGCAAGACCTATGATGCCGTGCCTGACCTGACCAACTGCGAATGCGGCGGTATTCTGGATATCGTCTATGACTACGACTACATCAAGTCCGTGCTGACCAAGGAAAAGCTGGCCAAGCGGGAGAACCGCTCCATGTGGCGCTATCGTGAGCTGCTGCCCGTGGAGGAGACCACTCCCGACACGCCGCTGCGCGTGGGCTGGAGCCCTCTGTACGAGGAGCCGAAGCTGGCGGAGCTGCTGGGCATCAAGAAGCTGTGGGTGAAGGACGACGGCCAGAACCCCACCGCCTCCCTGAAGGATCGCGCCAGCGCCATGGCGGTAGCCAAGGCCATGGAGGCGGGCGCTAAGACCATCGCCTGCTCCTCCACCGGCAACGCCGCCAGCTCTCTGGCCGGCAACGCCGCCGCCGCCGGCATCAAGACCTTCATCTTCGTGCCGGAGCGCGCTCCTCAGGGCAAGGTGGCCCAGCTGATGATCTTCGGTGCCAACGTCATCTCCGTCAAGGGCAACTATGAGGATACCTTCAAGATGTCCGCCGCCGCCATCGAAAAGTACGGCTGGTACAACCGCAACGCCGCTATCAACCCCTACCTCAGCGAGGGCAAGAAGACCGTGGCGCTGGAGATCGCCGAGCAGCTGAACTGGGAGATGCCCGACTATCTGGCCATCTCCGTGGGCGACGGCTGCACCATCGCCGGTGTGTGGAAGGGCTTCAAGGATCTGTACGCCATCGGCATTATCGACAAGCTGCCCCGCTTGATCTCCGCCCAGTCTCTGGGCTGCTATCCCATCAACCGGGCCATCCAGAACAACGAGCCCTGGGAGCCCATGGAGGAGAACACCATCGCCGACTCCATCAGCGTGGGCGTGCCCCGCAACGCCGACAAGGCGCTGGCGGCTATCCGGGAGTCCAACGGCATCGCCGTCAACGTGTCCGATGAGGAGATTCTGGCGGCGCAGCGGCTGCTGGGCCGTACCTGCGGCGTGTTCGGCGAGCCTGCCGGTGTCACCGGCGCGGCGGCGCTGAAGAAGGCCTGCGAGCTGGGCCTGATTCCCCACGACGCCACCGTGGTGTCCGTGGTTACCGGCAACGGCCTGAAGGACGTGGCCAACGCCATCAAGTCCGCCGGTTCCCCCGTCCACATCGAGCCCGATCTCGACCTGATGGTGGAGGAATTCAAGAAGCGCGGCGTGGTGGTGGAGTGAGCTGGCGAAAAATCTTACGATTTTTCTGCCAAAAAAGATTGCGGTTCGCTGCGCGCCTTTGGCACTTGCTGAATCGAAAAGTATTTTTTGCCACGTACACGCCGCGGCAAAAAATGATTTGAATGATTCGCGCTGTGCGCAGCGCGAACTCTGCGAGGCCATTTTGAAAAGGAGCGGTGAAAACCGCTCCTTTTCTCATAAAAAATCAGGTTCACCGGCGATTTTCGCCTTGACATTTTGTCCAAAATCGTGTATCATAATTGCTGTTGTAAAGGTTCAAAACTTTACATAAAGGCGATACGCTTTACAGAAAGGGGAGTCATCCGTGAAAAACCAGACCTACCGCATGACCATGCTGTTCGACTTTTACGGCGAGACCCTGACGGAGCGGCAGAAGGAATTCTTCGACCTGTACTATAACGAGGATCTTTCGCTGGGCGAGATCGCCGAGAATTACGGTATTTCCCGGCAGGGCGTGCGGGACGTGATCGTCCGGGCCGAGGCGTCCATGCAGGAGATCGAGGATAAAACGGGCCTGATCCGCCGTTTCATGCAGATGCAGCCCAAGATCGCCGCCATCGAGGAGGCGGCGCAGAAGATCAAAACGCTGAACTACCGCCAGTATGAGAATCCCCAGTTGGAGGCGCTGGCGGCGGAGATCATGGAGAACACCGCCGGATTAAAGGAGTAAATATGGCATTTGAAGGACTGTCTGAAAAGTTAAACGCCGTATTCAAGAGCCTGAAGGGCAAGGGCCGCCTGACAGAGGCCGACGTCCGCAACGGTATGCGCGAGGTGCGTCTCGCTCTGCTGGAGGCCGACGTCAGCTATAAGGTGGTCAAGGATTTCGTGACCCAGGTGACGGAGCGCTGCGTGGGCAGCGACGTGCTGGAGAGCCTGACACCCGCCCAGCAGATCATCAAGATCGTCAACGAGGAACTGACCAAGCTGATGGGCAGCACCAACGCCCGGCTGAACACCGCCAACCGCGGCCCCACCGTGGTGATGATGGTGGGCCTTCAGGGCGCTGGTAAAACCACCAACGGCGCGAAGCTGGCGGGCCTGATGCGCCGCCAGTTCGGCAAGCGTCCGTTGCTGGCGGCCTGCGACGTGTACCGTCCCGCCGCCATCAACCAGCTGCAGGTGGTGGGCAAGCAGCTGGACATTCCCGTGTTTGAAATGGGGCAGATCGACCCCGTGACCATCGCCAGGGAGGCGGTGAAATACGCCGCCGACCACGGCAACGACATGGTATTTCTGGATACCGCCGGCCGTCTGCACATCGACGAGGCGCTGATGGACGAGCTGCGGAACATCAAGGCCGCGGTGAAGCCCAACGAGATCTTGCTGGTGGTGGACGCCATGACCGGCCAGGACGCGGTAAACGCCGCCAAGGCCTTCGATGACGCGCTGGGCATCGACGGCGTGATGCTGACCAAGCTGGACGGCGACGCCCGAGGCGGCGCGGCACTGTCCATCCGGGCCACCACCGGAAAGCCCATCAAGTTCATCGGCACCGGCGAAAAGCTGGACATGATCGAGCTGTTCCACCCCGACCGCATGGCCTCGCGTATTCTGGGTATGGGCGACATGCTGTCCTTCATCGAGAAGGCCGAGCAGCAGTACGACGAGAAGCAGGCCAAAAAGCTGGAGGAGAAGCTGCGGAAGAACCGCCTGACCCTCAGCGATTATCTGGATCAGCTGGAGCAGCTGCAGAACATGGGCGACCTGAGCCAGATCGCCAGCATGCTGCCGGGCAACATGGCAAAGGGCTTTGACCCCGACCAGATCGACCCCAAGCAGTTTGCCCGCACCAAGGCCATCATCCAGTCCATGACTCTGCAGGAGCGTGAGAATCCCCAGATCCTCAACGCCAGCCGCAAGCGCCGCATCGCGGCAGGCTGCGGCCAGCAGGTGTCGGATGTGAACCGGCTGCTGAAGGGCTTCGAGACCATGCAGCAGATGACCAAGGCGCTGACCCGCGGCAAGCGGGGCATAGGTGCGCTGAGCGGCCTGATGGGCGGCGGTGGCGGCATGCACGGCTTTGGCCGCAAGAAAAGACTGAAATAAGTGCCCCGGCATTTATGATACATGACAAACAAATAATTTATTTTGGAGGAAAAAACCATGGTTAAGATCAGACTGAGAAGAATGGGCGCCAAGAAGGCTCCTTATTACCGCGTGGTCGTGGCTGACAGCCGCTATCCCCGTGATGGCCGCTTCATCGAGGAGATCGGCACTTACAATCCCTGCGTGAACCCCGCCGAGATCAAGATCGACGCCGACCGCGCCCGCGAGTGGATCAAGACCGGCGCTCAGCCCACCGATACCGTTCGTGCCCTGCTGAAGAAGGTCGACGTTCTGTAAGGCCGAGGGCACGTCATGAAGGAATTGCTGCTCTATATCGCCAGAAGCCTCGTCCAGCATCCCGACCAGGTCACCGTGACCGAGGTCGAGAACGGCGACGAGCTGACGCTGGAGC
>URKW01000140.1 GCA_900548615.1 uncultured Eubacteriales bacterium
CCACCGTTTCGGGGGGGGGCCCGCGGCCCGTTCCCCCAGCGTGTACCGCCAGTTCAAGGATATCAACACCTTTATGTCGGAGCTGAACAAGCTGCTGAACGAGAAGTAAGGAGGGCGCTTTGACATTTTGTAGGGGCGGACGACTCTGTCCGCCCCCAGCGATGACTGCTGCATGACCGTTAGGGCGGACAGAGTCGTCCGCCCCTACGGATCTCTACCAGTGGTTCACCGCCTACAGCACATTCTTAATACTCAGCTGCTCCAGCTCCGCCAGACGGTCGAACTCCAGCGCCAGCTGTACCGCCGCGTCAGAGAGGGCGTCGTTATCCTGCTCCCTCACGTACAGGGCGCACTGGTGCAGCAGGGTATCGGCTTCATTGATCTCCTCGTGCTGTAGAGTGATGTGGAGATAGCTCTGCTTCTCCCGCCAGTCGGTCTGGAGCTCGGACATCTCCCGCTGTGCCGCGGCCCAGTCGCCGCTTTCGGCGGCAGAGGTCACGGCGTTCAGCCGGGCCGTCCAGTCATCGCACCGGGCGGTGAGATAGACGCTGTTGGCAAGCCCGGCGGCCATCAGCAGCACCAGCGTCAGAATGGCAACACGGAGTGCCTTCATTTCACCGACTCCTTCTTCGCCAGCACCACGCTGCCGCCCCGATCCACCGTCATCAGGAACACGTCCTGCACCCGATGGGCCTTGTGGGCTTTCAGTTGCTTTTGCAGCCACTTGTCGTCCAGCCCCATTTTTTGCAGGTTCTTCCCCATCAGCCGCCCGTTGTCGATGATGATGACCGGCAGGAACACGTCGTCGTCCACCTTCAGCCCCATCTGCTTGGGGGTGGCGGGCTGTACGTCGGCCCGGAGCAGCACGCTCAGCTGGCCGCTGGTCTCCAGCACGGCGTATTTCACGTCGGCAAGGGAGGATACGCCCTGCACCCGTAGTTCCTCCAGCACCTCGTCCAGCGTCAGGCGGCTGCGCTTCATGGCGGTCTGCTGCAAAACGCCGTCCCGGACGATGATGGTAGGCTCGCCGCAGATGAGGGAGCGAAACCGGACGCTCAGCAGACTGATGCCGCTGAGCAGCGTACTGAGCGCCAGCAGCGTGGCAATGGGGATGATGCCCTGCAACAGCGGCAGGCCGAAGTCCTGCATCGGTACCGACGCCAGGTCGCTGAGCAGCATCATCAGAACGAATTCAATGGGCTCCAGCTGGCCGATCTGCCGCTTTCCGGTGAGCCGCAGACCCACGATCAGCAGCGCGTACAGCAGCACCGTGCGGAAAAACGCGGTTATCATAAACGATCAACTCCTTTTGAATGGAGTATGGACGTTTTTTGAAAAAATATTGCCAAACGCAATAAAACTGGTCACATCCGTGGCCGCTTTTATATAAAATAAAAAAGGGGCGCTTCCACCGCCCCAGCGCAGAGCGAAAGGAGGACTTTCGGGAACCACACCCCGACACACAGCGCCAGCGCCTCTGCTGACGGATCTTTTTCGCCAATACGGCGTTGCAAAAGCTTGAAATACACCCGGTATTCCTGTGCTTTTGCGCCTTGTCTTGACGAAAAATCTGCCGTCAGCCGCCATTTATGGCAGTCATTCATATGCAGAGGACGACGAGGAGGAGAGAGTATCGAAGTATTCGGCGGGTGCTCTCCCGTACCGCCTTCGGGTACGTCAGGCAGCGGACAAATATGCGGGCGACCGCAAAACAAAGCCGCTGCCGCCGGAGAAGAAGTGACAGATCACTGCGCGTTTGTCCTTTTGATATTTTATATTGTATCAGGAGGTACGACACTATGTGTGGAATCGTAGGATATGTAGGAACGCAGCAGGCCGCGCCGCTGCTGCTGGAGGGACTGCGCCGGCTGGAATACCGGGGCTATGACTCCGCCGGTATGGCCGTGTGCGGCCCGGACGGTCTGCGTGTGCAGAAGGCCAAGGGCCGTTTGCAGGCGCTGGCCGACCTGACGGACGAGGGCAAGACCATGCCCGGCGTTATCGGCATCGGCCATACCCGCTGGGCCACCCACGGCGAGCCCAACGACACCAACGCCCACCCGCAGGTCAGCGAGAGCGGCCGCTTCGCCGTGGTGCACAACGGCATCATCGAAAACTACGCGGAGCTGAAAAAGAAGCTGCTGGAAAAGGGCTATACCTTCCGCTCCGAGACGGACACCGAGGTGGTGGCCCAGCTGCTGGACTGGTATTACCGGGACAGCCGCGACGTGTTCGAGGCCGTCACCAGTATGCTGTCGGCGGTGGAGGGCACCTATGCCTTGGGTATCCTGTGCACCGACACGCCGGATCGGCTCATTGCCGCCCGGAAGGATGCGCCGCTGCTGCTGGGCTACGGCGAGGGGGAGAACTTCATCGCCTCCGACGTGACGGCGCTGCTGCGGCACACCCGGGACGTGGTGTACATGGACGACGGCGAGCTGGCCGTGGTGACGGCCGGCAGCATCCGCATCTATGACGAGCGCCGCCGCCCGGTGGAAAAGGAGCGGCACTACATCGACTGGGACGTGGACGCGGCGGAAAAGGGCGGCTATGACCACTTCATGCTGAAGGAGATCTTCGAGCAGCCCACCGCCATCTCCAAGGCCATCACCGGCCGTATTCAGGAAGGCCGGGTGGTGCTCAGCGACCTGACCATGACCGACCGGGAAATTCGGGATATCGGCCGCATCTTTATTGTGGCCTGCGGCTCCAGCTACCATGTGGGCATGGTGGGCAAGTACAATCTGGAGCGGATGCTGCGCCGCAGCGTGGAGGTGTGTCTGGCCTCCGAGTTCCGGTACAGTGACCCCATCATCGGCCCCGGTGATCTGGCAATCGTCATCAGCCAGTCCGGCGAGACGCTGGACTCCATGGCCGCATTGCGGGAAGCCAAGAAGCGGGGCGCCCGCATCCTCTCCATCGTCAATGTGGTTGGCTCCTCCATCGCACGGGAGTCCGACGACGTGCTGTACACCTGGGCAGGCCCGGAGATCGCCGTGGCCACCACCAAGGCCTACAGCACCCAGATGGTGGTGCTGAACCTGCTGGGATTGTACTTCGGCGACATTATGGGCACCATCGATCTGGAAACCTATACCGCCATGGTGCAGGGCATTCAGGCGCTCCCCCATCAGATGGAGGAAATTCTCTCCGACACCAGGTACATTCAGGCCGCCGCCAGAGAGCTGGCCGGACACGATCAGGTGTTTTTCATTGGACGGAATCTGGACTACGCCCTGTCGCTGGAGGGCAGCCTGAAGCTGAAGGAAATTTCCTATATCCACTCCGAGGCGTATGCCTCCGGCGAATTGAAGCACGGCACCATCTCTCTCATCGAGGAGGGCACGCCGGTGATCGCCGCCGCCACCTATATGCCCCTGTTCGACAAGGCCATGAGCAACGTGGTGGAGGTGCAGGCCCGGGGCGCCAATGTGCTGGCGCTGACCACCGCCGCCGGAACGGAGCGGATGCACAGCCGTGTGAAAAACGTGCTGACCGTACCGGAAACGGAAGCCATGCTGCTGCCCCAGCTGGGTGTGGTGCCTTTGCAGCTGCTGGCCTACTACATCGCACTGGAGCGGGGCTGCGATATCGACAAGCCCCGGAACCTCGCCAAGAGCGTCACGGTGGAGTAAGCATTCTGACAACGAGATAAAACAGGAAGCCGGCCAATGGCCGGCTTCCTGTTTTATCGTAACCGTCAAAACTAAAGACGGCTGGACACACATGGGACAATAGTGGTGGGG
>URKW01000141.1 GCA_900548615.1 uncultured Eubacteriales bacterium
GCCGCCCCGGCTTCCGCCGCCAAAGCCGCCACCGCCGCTGCGGGGCGGGCGGGGCCGCGTCTTGGTGCCCACGCTGCCGGGACGGGGCTTGCCGTCAGGCCCGGCAGGGTACCAGAGATGGTTGACGAACACATACCGGGTACCGAAGCCGCCGGCGTAGCCGTCGCCCAGCTGCCGGAGGATCCACACCACCGCCCAAACGATGAAGATGGTGATGATCAGCGTCAGGAACAGGGCAGCCATGCTTGTGTCCTCGTCCTCGTCGTACCAGTCGTCGTAGTCCACGTAGTCAACAGGCATGTTGTCGGCGCTGTAGGCCTGATCCAGCACGGTAGGCCAGCTGTCGTACCGGACGTTGATGGTCATGGTCTTGCCGTAGTCCACGCCGTAGGCCGTCAGGATAATGCCGTCGTGCTGCTCCTCCGTTCCCAGCGGATTGGCGGTGGCGCTGTAATCGCCCTCGACCCCCGCCGGGTCGTTCCAGGTCAGGGTCATCACGCCGATCTGCGCCTCGTCGAACCAGCCTGGGGTGTAGTCGTAGGACACCGCATCGCCATCCAGCGTGTACATGAACTCCTGCACCCACGAGAAGGCGAAGGTAAACGTCTCGTCCGCGTTGTAGGCCCGGTCAAAATACACGTACATGTAGCTGTTGTCGTATGTCAGCCGCTCAATGTTGTCCGTCAGAGCCGTCTCCTCCCGGAGAGAGCCGTTGGGAATGCCGATCTTCAGCTCCTGCCCGTAGGGCAGCTTCTCCAGCGGCGTCCAGTCCATGGACACGGTGATGCTCAGGCTGCCGTCGTCGGTGTCGGGGGTGACGGTAATATCATAGCGGTCGATGTAGTCGTAATCCGCCCACGCGGTCACGGCCAGCGCCAGCGTCACAGCCAGCGCCGCCAGCAGAGTCAACAGCTTTTTCATTCCGCCGCCTCCTTTCCCTTCAGCTGGCAGATGTGCTCCAGCTTGGCGCTCTCCGCCCGGATGGCGGCGCAGCGGGGACTGTTCCAGATATCCGCCCAGTCGTCATGGAGCAGGTCGCCCAGCGGCTCGTCCGACAGCCAGCTCTGGCAGGGCACCACCTTGCCGTCCGGCGTTACCGCCATGTTGGAAAGGCACGCGCCGCAGCTGGGGATCAAATTCAGGCCGAGGGAGCGCAGCGTCTCCTCGTCCAGCCAGCCGGGGGAGGTGAAGTCCAGCTCCATGCCCAGCTCCTCCGCCGTGTCCACCGCCTGACGGAGAATGTCTGTCAGCTGTTCCGGGGTCAGGGCGGTGGCCCGGCTCTCCTGTCCGCAGGCGCTGCCGGAGGGGATCAGCCCGGAGCAGGTGGCGTACCGCACCCCCAGACTGTGGGCGAACCGCAGCGTGTCGGCATAGTGGGTGTTGAGAGAGCACAGCGGCGTGTTCACCGACACGATCAGCCCGGCCTCTACCGCATGGCGGATGCCCTGCACCGTGTCGTTGAAGCCGTTGGTGCCTACCAGCTGGTTGTGGATGTTGCCCTCGGCGCTGTACAGCGTCACCTGCACGCTGTCAAGGCTGGCCTCGTACAGTCCCGCGCACAGCTCCGGCGTCAGCAAGCGGCCGTTGGTGTTCAGCCGGGTGACGAACCACGCCGCCGCCTGCACCAGCTCCACCAGATCGCTCCGCAGCGTCGGCTCGCCGCCGGTAAAGGTCACTTGAGGGATATTTGCCTTGCGCAGAAGCGCCAGTGCGGTTTTCCACTGCTCGGTGGACAGCTCCGGCGTTTCGCCCATAGGCTGTCCCGCCGCGTAGCAGTGCAGGCACTTCTGATTGCAGTGCCACCCGCCATCCTTCTCCATGGCGCTGACCATCAGATCCATGCGGTGGGGCGCGGTCATCTCCGGCGCGTAGTCCGACAGCGAGAGAAGCCCCACCTCCGCCTCCGGCTCGCGTCCCTGAGCGATGGCGACCAGACTGGTCAGCATCAGGTGCAGGTCGGAGGCCAGCGTCTGCCGTTTGGTGCGGGGATAGGTGCGGTGAGTCTCCTCCACCGCCGCCGTCAGCAGGGCCTCCCACTGATCCTCCGCCAGATCCTGCCCCTCGTAGGCTTGCAGCTGATCCATCAGGTTGGCCAGCAGGATGGCCCAGCTGAGATTCAGCGGCACCAGCTGCGCGCCGTTGAGCAGCAGTAGAAAGGGCGCGTCCGGCGTGTCGTCCCTGGGCGGGATCATATGGATGCGTACCACGCCGGGGCCCTTGGGGTCCAGCGTGATGTGGCGCACACAGTCCAGGTGTGCCCGGCGGTAGCGCCGTTCGCGGAATGTCATATGTTTCATAGATTCCTCCTTGGAAGCGCAGCGCTCCCGTCTCCAGCATAGCACATACCGGCGGGAAAGACAAGGTGAAGAAAGGAGAAAGGATGCACCGCCGCCTCACATCCTTATTTTGTGAAAGATTGCGTTTCTGTCATTCCGAGACAGTGACCGATGTCATTGTCGTGGGAATCCGTATCCTTTTATGATCAGGGGGAATACGGATTGCCACACCAGTGTGAGCACTGGTTCGCAATGACAATGTAGGGTCGGACGACCCTGTCCGCCCATGAGATTCCCGGTAAAGAAAAACCGCCCAAAGGCGGTTTTTTCATCACTTCTTATCCGGATTATAATAATCTGTCGGTTCCTCCAGTACGATGGGCAGGCCGTTTTGATACACCGGCAGCGTCTGGAACTTGAAGCGGCTGACGGCGTGCTTATGGTCAATGTCGGCCTTGATCTTCTCGTCCACCACGCCCCGGCGGATGTACTCGTTAACAGCGTGATAGGTAAAGCCCAGATTGTCCTCGTCGGTGAGGCCGGTCAGACCGTCGGACGGTGGCTTGATGAGGAACCGCTCCGGCAGGCCCAGCGCACGGCCTAGAGCGATGACCTCCTCGGTGGTGTACATGCCCAGCGGGGAGAAGGCGCCGGCGCTGTCACCGTAAATGGTGCAGTAGCCCACCCAGTCCTCGCTGAGATTGCTGGTGTTGATGACGATGCCTTGCTCCACCGTCTGTGCCACGGCGTACAGGGTGGCCATGCGGATGCGGCTGGGCAGGTTCACCAGCGTCTGACGGCTGGGGGTCAGCCCCACCCGCTCCATCTCCTTCACCACGCCCTGTACGGCGTCGTGGATGTTGATGGTCACGTGGGGGATATCCAGCACGTCCACCAGACCGTTGGAGTAGTCGATATCCGGCTGTACGCCGTCGGGCATCAGCACGCCCATGACGTTTTCCTTGCCGTAGGCCGCCACTGCCAGCGCCGCCACGGTGGAGCTGTCCTTTCCGCCGGAGATGCCGATGACGGCGGTCTTGCCGTGGCAGGCATTCATCTGCTGGTGCATCCATTCCAGCAGCCCGGCTAATTGAAGCTGTACATTGAATTCCATGGAGAAAGCCTCCTTTTTCAAATTTGGTCTATTGTAGCACAGTGGCGGTGAGAGCGCAAGGGGGAAAGAAGCCCGGGCTGAAGGCCGCCAATTGCGAATGGGAACGATAGAACTCCGTAGGGGCCGATGCCCACATTGGCCCGCACGACAGACGCATATGGTTCTTCGGCGTAATATTCAGCGGCAGCGGCGCGGGTGCAAAGACGATCCTTTTACGAAACGAAAGAGGAAATCTTACGCGAACGTGCGGAATGCAGTCACGATCTCATATAGAGCATAGCGCGCCGGGAGGTGAAGGAACCGGAGGTTCCTTCCGGTGCTTTTGCCTACTTTTGTCACTGT
>URKW01000142.1 GCA_900548615.1 uncultured Eubacteriales bacterium
GGGCACGGCGTTGGCGGCCCGCGTCACCGCGTAGAGAAAGCTGAGGAAGAAGGGCCGCTGTCCCTTACAGGCCATAAAGTCCGTAATGTCGATCTCCGCCGTGATCCCAGCGAAGGGATAGGCCATCTGCCGGAAGTAGGCGAACTGGCCGCACCGGGGATCGGACGTCATGTCGATGATGTGATAACCCATGTCTCACCTCCAAAAAACAAAAACGCCCCGCCCCACATAGGGGCGAAGCGACGCTTCACGGTACCACCCTAATTTGACGGCTGTGCCGTCATCTCAGTCCGTCCGGTAACGGGGACGAAGCGTGCGGCTCGTCGCCGCAGACTCGGAAGTGGCTGTCCCGCCTGCCGTTCCCGAAGGGCTTGCACCGTCCCCTTCTCGCTCTGGGTGGCATGACCGGACTCGTTTCCTCATGGCCGTATCGCAATGTTGCCCTTATTTTACCACATCTTTCGTCGTTGTCAACGGTATTTTTTGCGCTTTTTCGTCGTTTTCACCATTGCCCCCCAGAGAAAGTATGTTATACTGATGGGTAGCTTTGCACGGAGGAAACTGTCATGCCTCTTTATAAACGGAAAAATATCGACTGGTACCGCCATCTGGCCTTTGCCTGTGTGGGCGGCTTTTTCGGAGCTTACGCCATTATGAGCCGGGGCGGCGTCATGGGCAGCGCCCAGACGGTGAACCTGCTGGAGCTGGTCATCGACGCCCTGTATGGCCGGGGCTTTAACGTACTGGAGCATCTGGGCGCGTTTTTGCTGTATGCGGCGGCTACCATGCTGACGGTGCTGCTGCCCTTCTGGTGGAGCGTGAATGTGCGGCGGCTGTCGCCTATCATTACGGCGGCTGCGGCGATGGCGGAATGCTTCATCCCGGCGGAGACGGAGATCGTGATAGCGCTGTACCCCATCTTTTTCGCCATGGCCTTCCAGTGGAGCAGCTTCCGGGGCGCACGGAACTTCTACAGCTCCACCATCTTCTCCACCAACAACACCAAGCAGGCGTCGTTGGCGCTGGCGGAGTATCTGTGTACGAAGAACCGGGAGCAACTGGTGCGGATGGGCTTCTTCCTGTCCACGCTGCTGTGCTTCCATATCGGCGCGGCAGTGGGGGTAGGCGCGTCCCACCTCTGGGGTGTTCGCGGCGCGCTGTGTGCGCTGCCGCTGATTGGCTGGGCGTTCTTTCTGGTAACACAGGAGGAAAAGGCCGAGGCCATCCAGACCATCGTAACGGAATAAGGGGGATATCAAGATGAATCAGGAACTGTTTTCCTATATTGCCGCCTGCCCCACCGCCTTTCAGGCGGTGGCCCACACGGCGCAGCTGCTGGAGGGGGAGGGCTACCGTCCCCTCCGTGAGACGGAGGAATGGACGCTGGAGCCGGGCGGGAGGTACTACGTGCAGCGCAACGGCTCGTCCCTGATCGCGTTTCGCTTGCCCCACGGACGGCCTGCCGGTTTTATGATGACCGCAGCCCACGGCGACAGCCCCTCCTTCAAAATCAAGGAAAACGCCGAGCTTCCCGGCGAGAGCGATACCCGTCTCAGCGTGGAGGGCTACGGCGGCATGCTGTGCGCCAGCTGGATGGATCGGCCCCTCAGCATCGCGGGGCGGGCCATGGTGCGGACAGAGCGGGGCGTCGCCATGCGTCTGGTGGATCTGAAGGAGCCGGTGGCGCTGATCCCCAACGTGGCCATCCACATGAACCGGGACGCCAACAACGGCATGAAGTATAACTTTGCCGTGGACATGCAGCCGCTGTACGGCGGCGAAAAGGGCGGCTTCCGCCGCCGGATCGCCGAGACGGCAGGAGTGGCGGAGGACGCTCTGCTGACCCACGACCTGTTTCTCTATAATCCCCAGCCCGGCGTGGCATGGGGGGACTATATCTCCGCGCCCCGACTGGACGATCTGCAATGCGTCTTCGCGTCGCTGCAGGGCTTCCTGACGGCGGAGGAGAGCCGCAGCGCCTGCGTCTACTGCCTGTTTGACAATGAGGAGGTGGGCAGCGAGACGAAGCAGGGCGCGGCTTCCACCTTCCTTGCGGAGACGCTGGAGCGTATCTGCGATGGGCTGGGTCTGACACTGCGCACCATGGCGGCCAGCAGCTTTCTGCTGTCCTGCGACAATGCCCACGGGGTACACCCCAACCATCCGGAATACGCCGACAGGAACCACACCGTGCGGATGAACGGCGGCGTGGTCATCAAGTATAACGCCAGCCAGCGCTACACCACCGACGCAGTGTCGGCGGCGCTGTTTCAGACGGTGTGCGAAAAGGCGGGCGTGCCCTTCCAGCGGTACGCCAACCGGCCGGATATGGCAGGCGGTTCTACGCTGGGCAGCATCGCCAACACGCAGGTATCACTGAACACGGTGGATATCGGTCTTGCCCAGCTGGCCATGCACTCCTGCTTTGAGACGGCTGGCGCGGCAGACACGGCCTGCATGGTACAGGCGCTGCAGGCGTTCTTCGGCATGACGCTGGAGATTGCTGCTGACGGAACATACCAGATGAAGTGAAGAAAAAAGAGACGGCGCTGCCGTCTCTTTTCCATTTTCCTGCCGCGGTTGGTGATGTTTTCTTTACAAATGGGTAGAATGGTGGTATACTTCTCCTGTATGACCACCGCGAAAGAGAGGACATCTATGGGAAAGCTGATCGTTTTTGAGGGAACCGACGGTTCCGGAAAGGCCACACAGACCGAGCTTCTGTGCCGGACACTGACGGAGCAGGGCGTGCCGTTCCGCCGCCTGTCCTTCCCCCGGTACAGTGAGGAATCCTCGGCACTGATCCGGCTGTATCTGGGCGGCGCGTTTGGCAGCCATCCCGATGATGTGAACGCCTACGCCGCGTCCACCTTCTACGCGGTGGATCGCTACGCCTCCTATAAGCAGGACTGGGGCGAGTACTACCGGCAGGGCGGACTGCTGATCGCCGACCGGTACACCACCTCCAACGCGGTGCACCAGACCTCCAAGCTGCCTGAGGCAGAACGCAGGCCGTTTCTGGACTGGCTGTTCCACTTCGAGTATGACCTGCTGGAGCTGCCCCGCCCCACCCGGGTGCTGTATCTCGACCTGCCCACGGAGCTGAGCGAGCGGATGATGCGCCAGCGGGAGCAGGCCACCCACACCACCGCCGACGTACATGAGCAGGACGAGGAATACCTGCGCCGCTGCCGGGAGAACGCCGCCTTTGTGACGGAATACTGCGGCTGGACGCGGATCGACTGCGCCAGAGACGGCGTGATGCGCAGCCGCGAGGAGATCCATGCCGAGGTGCTGGACAAGCTCCGCGACCTGCTGTAATGCCGCCAACGGCGCAAGAAAGGAATCAACAACTATGCCCAACGATAGAAACAACGATTACGAGACCGCCTACTACAACGCCGAGGAGGTGCGCCGCCAGAGCGCGGCAGGTGGCCCAAAGAAGAAAAAGAAGAAAAGCAAGCGGGCCAACCAGCGTCTGGCGCTGTATCTGGCCTGCGTGGTGCTGGGCTCCTGCCTGCTGGCGGGTATCGGCTGGGGGCGGGTTTACAGCCCGGGCTCGCCGGACCACCACCTCGA
>URKW01000143.1 GCA_900548615.1 uncultured Eubacteriales bacterium
AGATCGACACTAAAAATATGCCACTGGCATATTTTCTTAACGTGTCGACACCGGCATGTTTTCTTAACGTTCCCTCCCTCTCCGACCTCACTGCGCTCGGCCACCTCTCCCAAAGGGAGAGGCAAGGAGTACTCGCACGGTACACCAAGTAGATCATCCCGCTGTGCCTGTTAACGGTATCATGTAGCCCGATCATTGCCGCGCTGCGGTTCTTTTCTATGAAACTGTTCACAAATAATTCAACTCTCCCACTCTTGACATTCCGGGCGGGCGGTGGTACACTAAGTTAGCACTCAGGAAGAACGAGTGCTAAACGGAGAAATGCTATGGAATTGACAGCGCGGAAAAAGCAAATATTGAAGATCGTGGTGGAGAGCTACATCGACACCGCCGAGCCGCTGGGTTCCAAGGCCATCGCCGAGCGGATGCCGGAAAAGGTCAGCTCCGCCACCGTCCGCAACGAGCTGGCGGAGCTGAGCGACATGGGCTATCTGGAGCAGCCCCACACCAGCGCCGGACGGATCCCCTCTCCGCTGGGCTACCGGCTGTACGTCAACGAGTTGATGGAGCGCAAGCCCATCTCCGCCGAGGAGGCCGCCCAGATCAACGACACGCTGCGGCAGGAGCTGAAGGGCACCGATCAGGTGATCGCCAAGACCGGCCAGATGGTGTCCAGCTTTGTGGATTACCCCACCTACGCCGTGGCGGATCACACCGCCGACGCCACCGTACGGCGGTTCGAGCTGATCGCCGTGGACAGTGCGTCGGTGATCGCAGTGGTGATGCTGTCGGACAGCCGGGTGAAAAGCCGCCTGATGCAGCTGAGTCTCCCGCTGGAGGCGGAGACGCTGCCCCAAATCAGCCACCTGCTGAACACCCACTTTACCGGCATCGGTTCGGCGGAGATGAACGCCCATCTGATGAACCTGTCGGATCAGGTCAGCGGGCAATGGTTTTTGCTGCTGAATCAGGTGGTGGAGTACGCCGCCGAGCTTTTGAAGGAGTCCCAGCAGCACGAGGTGTTCACCAACGGCGCCAGCCAGCTGCTGAAATTCCCGGAGTTCCGGGACATTGACAAGGCTCACGACCTGATGCACTTTATGGTGGACAGCAAGGAGCAGCTGCCCGTCCCGGCGGACGGACGCGCCATGCAGATCCTGATTGGGCCGGAAAACGTCAACGATGCCCTGAAGGAGAGCAGCGTTGTGGTGGCCAGCTACGACATCGGCGACGGCATGCGGGGTCTTGTAGGCGTGGTCGGCCCCACCCGAATGGATTACGCCACGGTGGCGGCCCGGCTCAGCTACTTTGCCGAGAGCCTGACCCGTATGTTTGGAAAGCATGAACTTCCCCCAAAGGAGAATGAGATACAATGAGCGACAAGAAGAAAAAGGATATCCCCGCCCAGGAGCCGGAGCAAGAGACCGCCGCCCCTGTAACGGAAGAAACCGAAGATAAAGAAGTCCCTGCCGAGGAGGCAGCGCCGGAGACCTTCACCGTCACAAAGGAGCAGATGGAGAAGATGGAGGGCCTTGCCAAGCTGGTGGCGGACGTGAACGACAAATACCTGCGTCTGGCGGCGGAGTACGACAACTACCGCAAGCGCACCGCCAAGGAGAAGGAAAGCGTCTACAGCGACGCCAAGGCCGACACCATCAAGCCTTTTCTGGCGGTGTACGACAATCTGGAGCGGGGCATTGCCCAGTATGACGAGGCCGACGTACACCGGCAGGGTCTGGAGCTGATCCTGCGGCAGTTTACCGAGGCGCTGACCAAGCTGGGCGTTACGGAGATCGAATCGCAGGGCGTGCCCTTTGACCCGGAAAAGCACAACGCCGTGATGCACGTAGAGGATGAAAGCGTCGGTGAAAACACCGTGGTAGAGGTGTTCCAGAAGGGCTTCGCCTTGGGCGACAAGGTGCTGCGCTTCGCCATGGTGAAGGTAGCCAACTGAAAGGAGCGACCCTTATGAACGGAAAGAAGCTGTACCGCAACACGGAAAACAAGATGCTGGCGGGCGTTTGCTCCGGCATCGCGGATTATTTCGATATTGACCCCACGCTGGTGCGTCTGGGCTGGGTGCTGTTCAGCCTGCTGGGCGGCAGCGGATTGCTGGCCTATATCATCGCGGCCATCATTATCCCCGAGCGCACTTGAATCAAATCAGTAAAGTAAATAAATATATATAAAGTATTTCAGGAGGCAAGCATTATGTCTAAAGTTATCGGTATCGACCTTGGCACCACCAATTCCTGCGTCGCCGTGATGGAAGGCGGCGAGGCTGTCGTTATCCCCAACGCGGAAGGCAACCGCACCACCCCGTCCGTGGTGGCATTTTCCAAAACCGGCGAGCGTATGGTAGGCCAGGTGGCAAAGCGCCAGGCCATCACCAACCCCGACCGCACCATCTCCTCCATCAAGCGTGAGATGGGCACCGACCACCGCGTCACCATCGACGACAAGAGCTACACCCCGCAGGAGATCAGCGCCATGATCCTGCAGAAGCTGAAGAGCGACGCCGAGGCCTATCTGGGCCAGACCGTCACCGAGGCGGTCATCACCGTTCCCGCCTACTTCACCGACTCACAGCGTCAGGCCACCAAGGACGCCGGCAAGATCGCCGGTCTTGACGTGAAGCGTATCATCAACGAGCCTACCGCCGCGGCGCTGGCCTACGGCGTGGATAAGGAGCAGGCTCAGAAGATCATGGTGTACGACCTGGGCGGCGGCACCTTCGATGTGTCCATTCTGGAGATCGACGACGGCGTCATCGAGGTGCTGGCTACCGCCGGCAACAACCGTCTGGGCGGCGACGACTTCGACCAGTGCATCATGAAGTATCTGGTCAGCGAGTTCAAGCGCACCGACGGCATCGACCTGAGCGGCGACAAGGTGGCCATGCAGCGTCTGAAGGAGGCCGCCGAGAAGGCCAAGATCGAGCTTAGCGGCGTCACCAGCAGCAACATCAACCTGCCCTATATCACCGCCGACGCCACCGGCCCCAAGCATCTGGACGTTACGCTGACCCGCGCCAAGTTCAACGAGCTGACCGGCCATCTGGTGGACGCCACCATGGGCCCCGTGCGTCAGGCCATGTCCGACGCCGGTCTGAAGCCCTCTGATCTGGCCAAGGTGCTGATGGTGGGCGGCTCCAGCCGTATCCCCGCCGTGCAGGAAATGGTCAAGAAGCTCACCGGCAAGGAAGGCTTCAAGGGCATCAACCCCGATGAGTGCGTGGCCGACGGTGCTGCCATCCAGGGCGGCGTGCTCGGCGGCGACGTCGCGGGCGTGGTCCTGCTCGACGTGACCCCGCTGTCCCTCGGCATCGAGACCCTCGGCGGCGTGTTCACCAAGCTCATCGAGCGCAACACCACCATCCCGACCAAGAAGAGCCAGGTGTTCTCCACCGCGGCCGACAACCAGACCTCTGTCGAGGTCAACGTCCTGCAGGGCGAGCGTGAGATGGCCGCTTACAACAAGAGCCTCGGCCGCTTCCAGCTCGACGGCATCGC
>URKW01000144.1 GCA_900548615.1 uncultured Eubacteriales bacterium
CACTCTCTCCGCGCAAAGTATTTTTTGCCACGCACATGTCGCGGCAAAAAATGATTTAATCTGTTCGCCGCCATACCGGGCGGCGAATTCTGCGAAGCTTTTTTGGCAAGCTAATTACCCCACGCTGAAAAAGCTCTTGGCAATGTCGGCGCTCTGCTTGGCATCCTTGGCGTAGTAGTCCGCGCCGATCTTCTTGGCGTATTCCGGCGTCAGCACCGCGCCGCCCGCCATGATCTTGCAGGGCAGCTGGGCCTGCCGCAGTGCGGCGATGGTCTCCTCCATGCTTTTCAATGTGGTGGTCATCAGGGCCGACAGTCCCACTAGATGCACGTCCTTGTCCCGCACGGCGTCCACCACCGCTTCCACCGGCACGTCCCGGCCCAGATCAATGACCTCGAAGCCGTAGTTCTCCAGAATCACCTTCACGATGTTCTTGCCGATGTCGTGTACGTCGCCGTGAACGGTGGCCAGCACGATGCGTCCCTTTCCCGCGCCCTCACCGCCCTTGGCGGCCATGGCGGTCTTCACCTCGTCAAAGGCGCTCTGGGCGGCGCTGGCGGCCTGCAGCAGCTGGGGCAGGAACAGCGTGCCGTTTTCGTACTTGGCGCCCACCGCGTCCAGCGCCGGAATCAGCGCCCCGTCCACCAGCTCCAGCGGCTCCTTCTCCCGCAGCAGCGTCCGGGCGGCGGTGGCCGCCTCGCCCTTCAGCCCCTGCTCCACCGCCTTCATCAGCGGCGCGTAGGCGGCGTTGGCGCTGCCGCCGTAGGTGACGCCGCCGGTGGAGGCGCTCTGCATGATCTTGGCCAGCGCCGTGGCCGTGGGCACACGGCCCGCATACCGCTCCACATAGGCGGCGCACTGCTTGTCCCGCCCCGACAGCACGTTGTAGGCGTAGATGGCCGCCATCATCTCCTGACTGGCCGGATCCATAATGGCCAGATCCAGCCCCGCGTGGATGGCCAGCGTCAGGAAAATGGTGTTCAGATAGGCCCGGCAGGGCAGACCGAAGCTGATGTTGGACACGCCCAGAATGGTACGCACTCCCAGCTCCTTCTTGCACCGCTCCAGCGCCTCCACGGCGGCCAGCGCGTCCTCCTGCTGGGCGCTGGCGGTCAGCGCCAGACAGTCGATGTAGATATCCTCAAGGGGAATGCCCGCGTCCAGCGCTGCGTCGCGGATACGGCGGGCAATGGCTACCCGCTCCCCCGCGCCGGAGGGTACGCCCGCCCCGTCCACCGTCAGGCCGATCACTGCCGCGCCGTACTTTTTGCACAATGGCAGCACATGCTCCAGCACGGCGGGCGCACCGTTGACGGAGTTGACGATGGGCTTGCCGTTATAGACCCGCAGGCCCCGTTCCAGCGCCTCGAAGTTGGTGGAATCCAGCTGTAACGGCTGGCTCACCACGCTTTGCAGGGTTTTCACCACCTGCTCCATCATGGCCGGCTCGTCCACCTCCGGGGTGCCCACGTTCACGTCGAGAATCTGCGCTCCGGCCTCGGCTTGAGACACGGCCTGCTCCAGCACGTAGTCCATGTCGCCCTGCCGCAGCGCCTGCTGGAACCGCTTTTTGCCGGTGGGATTGATGCGCTCGCCCACCACGGTCACGCCGTCTACGGTGACGCACTCCACGGGAGAACAGATCACCGAGGGCATGGCGTGGGCCGCCCGTCCCGGCACGCAGTCCCGGAACACATCGTTCAAAAGCCGGATGAAATCCGGTGTGGTGCCGCAGCAGCCGCCCGCCGCAAACAGTCCCAGCTCCCGGTAAGGCTCCATCTGCCGGGCGTACAGCTCCGGCGTGATATCGTAGCCGCTGCCGTCGGCGCGGGGCAGACCGGCGTTGGGCTTCACGAACACCGGGAAGTCGCCGGGCAGCGACTCAGCCAGCCGCTTCGCCATGGGGAAGATCTCCTGCGGGCCAAGCGAGCAGTTGATGCCCAGCGCGTCCGCGCCCAGTCCCCGTGCCGTGGCGGCAAAGCTCTCCACCGTGCAGCCGGTGAAGGTGCGGCCCCGTGCCTCAAAGCTCATGCTGGCCAGCACCGGAAGCTTGCAGTTTTCCTTCACCGCCAGCAGGGCGGCCTTTAATTCATAAAGATCGGTAAAGGTCTCCGCCATCACCAGATCGGCGCCTGCCGCCGCGCCCGCCCGGACGATCCGGGCAAATTCCGCCACCGCCGTCTCAAAGGGCAGCGTGCCGTTGGGCTCCAGCAGCTCGCCCAGCGGGCCGATATCCAGCGCCGTCAGTGCGCCGTAGGGGGCGCAGGCCTTTTTGCAGCAGGCCACACCCGCGGCGATGACCTCCTCCACGGAGTAGGGGCTTTTTGCCAGCTTGTGGCCCGACGCGCCGAAGGTATTGGTGTTGATGATGCGGCTGCCTGCCGCCGCGTACATGCCGTGGATCCGCTGGATGGTCTCCGGATCGGTGATGTTCAGCTCCTCCGGCCGTGCGCCCAGCTTCAGCCCGGCGGCCTGCAGCATGGTGCCCATGCCGCCGTCCAGCAGAATGGTGTGGCGCTGGGTGAAAAGTTCATTGCTCTGCACAGGTGATCCCTCGCTTTCGATAGTTGCATCTGGCCCGGAGGACACAGTGTCCGCAGCCCGCCAGTTGTCCCCTGACCGGGTGATCGCTGACGCCCAGCAGCGCTGTCACGCTTTTGCGCGGCGTCATTAAATAGGTATCCGTTACATATAGCCCGATCTGCCGCGCCGTGTCCAGCGTTTCCGCCAGCAGCGGCTGAAGGCTGATGGGCCAGTCGCCGTAGCCGGGGGAGAACCGCCCGGTGAGGAAAAGCCTCTGTTCTGCCGCCCATTGCCGCAGCTGGCCTTCGGCGGCGTCCGCCATCTGCTCCGCCAGCGCCGAGGCCAGCGCGTCCGCCGCCGCTCCCGCCGCCACATCGCCCACGGCGGAGCGGCGGATCTGACTGTCCACCATAGGCCCCAGCGTCACCGCCAGCAAAATGGCCTGCGGACATTCCGTCAGATGGCGGCGGATATCCGCTCCTTGCAGAATGCCGGCTTCGTCCCATGCGGCGGTATCCGCCGTCCGCAAGACGGCTTTCGGCATGGCGGCGTGTAACAGGGGCGGGGCGCACCGCTCCAGCAGCGCCAGCGTGGCGCTGTCCGGTTCGCCCGGCGTACCCAGATAGCGGGCGGCCTGCCGCAGATTGATGGACTCCGGTACCTCCAGCGTAAGGGCGCGGATGGGGGAGAGAGACATACGGCAGACCTCCTTTTTCGTGTGAATAATTCAGTATACCCCAATAAGCGGCCGGAATCAACCCGGTAAAGGGGAAAATCCGCCCCCATAAAGGCGGTTTATGTACCGATAAAAGGAAATAATGTACCGATAAACATGCAGAAGCGTGCAGATGCAGAACGTATATACGCCCGCACGTGGGGCGTGCGGGCGTATAGGGTTCCATAGTTATATCGATCGTCTTACTCAGACACGCGGCACGTCCAACCGAAGGGATCGGGTCTGGTGCCCCACTGGATGGCGG
>URKW01000145.1 GCA_900548615.1 uncultured Eubacteriales bacterium
TGTCGTTCCCGGCACTTTTTCGCCGTGGGCTGCCGCTCCCCGCCGCCCTTCGTTCTGGAAGGAACATCCACCCGAACAGGACGAAAGGAGCGCAGCATGAGCCGCGAAAAAAATATTTTTGAGAAATTTCCGAAAAAATGGCCAAAAGGGGCATTTGGAAAACCAGTAAGGGGTGAAAGGGGAAACCACGACCTGCCTTCCGGCGCGAAGGGAGGTGAGAAAATGGACCTTGAACACCATTACCGGCACAAGCAGCACACCTTCGATGCGTTCTGCAAAAGGACCATCCGAAATGAGTCTGCCAATGCTTTCCGTCAGGTTCACATCCAGCAGGACCGCTTCGTGTCCCTGAGCGATCTGTCGGAGGAGGGCAGCGAGGCGCTTGCGACCTATGACCTCTATCCGTGGGAATACACATCCTTCCCCGTGGACGGCGATGTGATCCTCATTAGCACTGTGCGTCCGTCATGCCGCGTTCATCAATCTTCCACAGCAGCATCTCCGAAAAGCTCTCATCGATCTGTCCCAGTGCATCGTCAAGAGTTGCTGCCTTTTCGGAGCTGACTGCCATAGGAGCTGTGAGCTTTTCAATAGCCTCATCGTAAACGGGGGACTCGCAAGGCATCGGCTCTTCCATCCGGAAGGCACTCATTCTGCGCAGCCGCTCGGAACGATCATCGGTATGCTCATCCACATAACGGTCGTCTATGTACGCTGCAATGTCGGCAAACAGCTTGCTGCTGATCTGATAGGCATTGCGGTCGAAAATGACGATGTACACCGTCATTTCGTTTTCAAGAAGGAAACTGCTGATGGTGTCAATCGCAACCTTGAGGGCTTGATCCTTTGGATAGCCGAAAATGCCGGAGGAAATCAGCGGGAACGCAATCGATTCACATCCGTATTCCTTCGCCAGCATGAGCGAAGTCCGATAGCATGAGATCAGCCGTTCGCGCTCCCCATGCCGTCCGTCATACCAGCGCGGACCGACTGCGTGAATGACATATTTGCAGGGTAGCTTATGCCCTCAGAGAGCTTGTGAAGGCGGTCTATGTGGATGCACCTGACAAGTCCAGCGGCAAGCGCAGACAAAAGGTACATATTGAGTACGACCTTGTGGGCTACATTCCCGTGGATGAACTGCTAAAAGCGGAACAGGCATGACCGAGATCATGCCTGTTCCAAGAAATTTGATTTTACTGTCTTATCAGCAGGGAACCTTGTCGGCGTCTTTTTTTATACTTTTGCGCTCAGCTCCACTGCGTGGCGCAGGAAGCTCAGGGGCGGAACAGGTTTGGGCAGCTGCATGGTAAACACCATCTGGGGCGTTTTCGGCTCGTGGAGCGGCAGGCCGTCACAGTCGGTCATCACCGGGGCGGTGATGGTAAAGGGGCGGGTATCGGGGCCCACCACCTCCAGCTGGTCACCGGCGGCGAACTTGTTCCGCAGACTTACCGTGGCGAGACCGCTTGCGTCGCAGTCCGTCACCACGGCGCAGATCTGCCAGTCCCGTATGTACCGAGCGTTGTCGTAATACTGCCCCGGCTGACCGTAGAAAAAGCCGGTGGAGTAGTGCCGGTGGCTGACGTGCTCCACCTCGTCCCGCCAGACGGGGTCGATAGGTCGCCCCGCCGCCGCATCGTCCAGCACGTGGCGGTAGGCTCCGGTGACGATAGCGGCATAGTAGCCGGATTTGGCCCGGCCCTCGATCTTCAGGCAGTCCACCCCGGCGTCCATCAGATCATCCAGGTGATCGATCATGCACATGTCCCGGGAGTTCATGATATAAGTGCCCTTTTCGTCCTCAAACACCGGGAAATACTCGCCGGGGCGCTTTTCCTCCATCAAGGCGTACTGATAGCGGCAAGGCTGGGCGCACTGACCCCGGTTGGCGTCCCGGCCTGTCATGTAGTTGCTCAGCAGGCATCGCCCGGAATAGCTGACGCACATGGCCCCGTGGCAGAAGGTCTCGATCTCCAGCTCCTTGGGGGTCTTGGCCCGGATGGTGCGGATCTCGTCCAGACTCAGCTCACGGGCCAGCACCACGCGGGTAGCGCCCAGGTCGTACCACGCGGCGGCGGAAGCATAGTTGGCGATAGACTGCTGGGTGCTGATGTGCCGCTGACAGCGGGGCGCGTACTTCCCCGCCAGCGTGAACGCGCCCAGATCCGCCACGATCAGCGCGTCCACCCCCGCGTCGTTCAGCCGCTCCAAATGGGCGGGCAGCTGCTCCACCTCACCGCTGCGGGGCATGGTGTTGACGGTGACGTGCACCTTTACGCCCCGGTCGTGGGCATATTTTACGGCGCGGGGCAACTCCTCGTCGGTAAAATTACCGGCGAAGGAGCGCATGCCGAAAGCGGTGCCCGCAAGGTACACCGCATCGGCGCCGTAGGCCACGGCCATTTTCAGTTTTTCCCAGTCCCCGGCAGGGGACAGCAATTCAGGCTTTTTTCGTTCCATCAGTCAGGCTGGTACATATCGCTGTTGATAAAGGCGAGATGCTCGTTATAGGTCTTGAAGAAATGGTTCACGCCATCCTTGCCGGCGGCGAAGTAGAAATACTCGGTGTCGTTGGGGTAGATGGCCGCCTTAATGGACTCCATACCGGGGCAGCAGATGGGGCCGACAGGCAGACCGGGATACTTATAGGTGTTATAGGGGCTGTCCAGATCCTTGTCAAAGGCGGTCTTGTCCTTCCCCTCCAGTGACAGGGCGTAGTAGATGGTGGTATCCAGCTGCAAATAGCCGTAGGTCTCCCGGTCGGTGGTCTCCAGACGGTTATAGAGGACGGAGGCGATGTTCTTCCGCTCCGTCTCGTCGCCAATGCCCTCCTTTTCGATGATGGAGGCAATGGTGACGATATCGTGCAGGGAGTAGCCGCTGGCGTTGATATCCGCCATCATGTCGTCGTCAAACTGGGTGACGAAGTTGGTCAGCATGGTGTCGATATCGTACACGGCGGTCTTTTCCGGGTCAAAGGCCTGAGTGGTGGGGAACAGGAAGCCCTCCATGCGGTTCACCTTGCCCAGCATGTCGTCCTTCAGGAAGCTGTAGCTCTGGAACTCGAAGTTGGCGCAGGCATCCTCCAGCTCCTCGCGGGTGGAGATGCCGGCCTCTACCATGATATCAATGATCTCGTTGACGGTCTTGCCCTCGGGGATGACCACCTCGATCCAGCCGTCCTTGTTAACCTTGTCGGCCTCATAGTCGTGCATGTTCTGGATCAGGCTGCGGTAGTCCATATCGCTGTTCAGCTTCCACTCGCCGGGGTCGATGGTGCTCTTTGCGTGGAAAAACAGACCGCAGAACTTGAAGAAGCCGCGGTAGTTGATCAATCCCGCGTCCTTCAGCTTTTTGGCTACGTCGCCCACGCTGTCATCCTTGTCCACGGTGATCTTGACCTCTACATAGTCCTTGTTCAGCGAGCACAGGTCGTTGAACAGCAGCCAGCCGATACCCGCC
>URKW01000146.1 GCA_900548615.1 uncultured Eubacteriales bacterium
GCAGATGTGGAAGGCGCTGAATAACGCGGCGACACACGAGATCACGGAATCCGAGGCCTGCTACGATCTGGGCTACAGCGTGTCCGGCTGTCAGTGGGAAGTCACGGTGTCGGTTCCCGCCGACGTTCTCCGTCTCAGCTGCGGTCTGGCGGAGAATGTGGTGGTCGTCCAGTCCGAGCGGCTTTCCGCGCGGGAGAGCTGCCAGCGGACGGCCTATTTCAACGACAGTGACCTGTACGAGTTGGTGCGCTGCAGCCGGGACGGCAGCACCCGTATCGACCAGTCCGCCTATGAGACCTTCCAGTCTCAGGTGGATGGGAAATTGCAGGCGCTGCTGGCAGAACGGGCGGACGATCCGGCGGGTTATGACGGCTGTGTGCTGACCGGCTTTGCGCAGGTGTGGCAGTACGAGACGGGAGAAAACCGGGCGGACTGGTATCGGCTGGACGGCGCGCTGACGATGCGGGAGCCGGAAAAGGCGTCTCCCGTGGATATGCTGGCGCTGGACAGTCAGATGCGTCTCACCATCAGGGAGTACGCGGTGGCCCGGTATCAGGGCGATACGCTGCTGGGACTGGTGTTTCTGGACAGCACAGGCGAATACCACGCCGATTTTCCGGAGGATCGCCAGTGGGTCACGGAAATGCTCAGCGCCGTGGAGCAGGCGGATCTGGACGGCAGCAAACAGCGGCAGGAAGCACAGCGGCAGGAGGAGCAGCGGAAGTATGACGCCATGGCGCTGCGCCTGATGGCGGCGCTGCGACCGGAGGATATCTACGATCTGAACACCGCAGCAGCCGCCGATGTGACGGCGGAGCAGCTGGCGGCTGCCCTGAACGGCGCGGCGGAGCACAATATCAGTCAGGAAGCCGCCTTGGCGGCGGGCTATGACGGCGCTGACCGGTACGTGACGTTTCTGCTGGATCAGGGCGAGGTTTACGTCAGCGCCGGTGAGCCGCAGGATATCGTGCAGGTCATGGTGGGGCTCGGCACGGTGTATTATAAAGACGCCCAGCTGTACGCGCTGCTGCGCGGCAGGTAAATAAAAAACTGACCGGTCGCCCGCGACCGGTCAGTTTTTTATTTACTTATTCCGCCATGTGGAGGGGCTCAGCAGCACCAGCAGCGGCATCAGCTCCAGACGGCCCATCAGCATAATAAGGGCCAGCACCAGCTTGCTGAACCACGACAGGGGCGCGAAGTTGGCCATGGGGCCAAGAGCACCCAGCGACGGACCAACATTGCTGATACAGGTCAGCGATGCCACAAAGGACTCCGTGAAGCCCAGCACATCCAGCGAAACCACCAGCGTACCGGCCATCAGGATCAGCAGGTACGCCACCTGAAACATGTGGGCGGAATTGACGGCCCGCTCGTCCACGCTCTGGCCGTCCATGGTGATAACCGACACCCGGTTGGGGTGGATGATGTGATCCAGCTCCCGCCGCAGGCTCTTGACCTGCAGCATCAGGCGGCTGATCTTCATGCCGCCTGCCGTGGAGCCGGCGCAGCCGCCCACATACATCAGCAACACCAGAATACACCGGCTGAAGGTGGGCCACAGGGTGAAGTCCTTGGTGGCGTAGCCGGTGGTGCTCATGATGGTGGTAGCCTGAAACGCCGCGTCGGTGACGGATTCGTACCAGCCCTGTCCCAGCTCCACATGCAGGTCGACGCAGATCAGGCCGATGGTAGCCGCTAAAATCAGCAGATACCACCGCAGCTCCTCGCTGCGCAGGGCGTCCCTGATCCGGCCCCGCACAACGGCGTACAGCAGCGAAAAGTTGATGCCTGCCAGAAATGTAAAGGCCACGATGACCCATGTGATAGCGTCGGACTGATACTCGGCGATAGAGGTGTTGCGGACGGAGAAGCCGCCGGTGGCCATGGTGGTGAAGGAGTGGTTCACCGCGTCGAACCAAGACATGCCCGCAATGCGCAGGGCCACTGCCTCCGCCGCCGTCAGCACGATATAGATAGTGTACAGAATCTTGGCGGTGCCGCCCACACGGGGCACCAGCTTGGACTTGATGGGGCCGGGGCTTTCCGCTTTCATCAGATAGTAGGCGCCGTCGCCCAGATGGGGCATCAGCGCCAGAAACAGCACCAGAACGCCCATACCGCCCATCCACTGGGTCTCGCTGCGCCAGAACAGGATGCTGGGCGGCATGGTCTCCACCGAGTCCAGAATGGTGGCACCGGTGGTGGTCAGACCGGAAGCGGTCTCGAATAATGCGTCCACAAAGGACGGAATGGTATCGGACAGCAGGTAGGGGAACGTGCCCGTAAGCGTCAGCGCCACCCACGCCAGCGCCACGGCGGCGTAGGCATCACGGCCCTGCATCCTTCCCCGTTTCACCGGCACCAGATACGCCAGCGCGCCCAAAATGCCGCACAGCAGCGCTGCGGAGAGGAAAGCCTCCCAGCAGCCGTCGCCATAGCCCAAACTGACCAGCAGCGGCAGCAGTAGAAAGCCGCCCTCGACCCACAGGATATAGCCCACTGTGCGGGTGATCAATCGAATATTCATGAAATACGTTACCTCTTTATCATAAAAAGACGGACAAGCACTTCTATTATATCCCCTGTGGCCGGAAACTGTCAAGCTTTACCGCCGCTCCGCATAGGAATAGACATAACGATCCGGAAAGGGAGCGATGCGTATGTTTCGGCGCTTGCGGTATCTGTGGGCGTTTCTGGCGGCGGCAGGCGCCCCCCGGGCGCCGCGGGGGGTGTCCTGCCGCCGCGGGGGTTAGCCGCCGCCCTGCCCTGTCCCGCCACGGAGGTGCTGTCTCCGATAAACGAGAGTCCCTGGGAGCTGGGCAAGCTGGTGTTCTGGCCCTATCTGACGGCGGCGCTGCTGCTGTGGCGATTGGAGCCGCTGGAGAGCGCCTCGCGGGGCGGACACTGCGCCGCGCTGCTGACCACCACGGCGCTGATGGTGCTATTGTGCCGCTTTCTGTGGGGCGTCCTGCCCCTGTGGCTACTGTTCTGCGGCGCGGCGGCAGGAGCGATGGCGCTGTACCATTTTCTGCTGCGGCGGCGCTTACCGGGTGGCGAGCTGCTGTGGTATCTGCTGGCCATCCTGTTGGGGGTTGCCTATCTGCTGTTGACGGCGCTGCCCCTGACAGGCGGTATTTTCCTCGACCCCCGTGACGCGGCGGCCATGGCGACGATACCATATTAAAAACTGGCGCAAAATCTCACGATTTTGCTGCCAAAAGGTTTGCGGCCCGCTGCGCGCCTTTGGCACTTGCTGGGCCGAGAAGTATTTTTTGCCACGCACATGTCGCGGCAAAAAATGATTAAATTATTTCGCGTCTGCGGACGCGAACTCTGCGAGGCTTTTATAAGACCCCCGCCGCAGGCATCGCCTGCGGCGGGGTGTTCTTTCGCTG
>URKW01000147.1 GCA_900548615.1 uncultured Eubacteriales bacterium
TGGTGGTCTTCGCCGCTATCTCCTCCTCCATCTCCCTGCTGGAGGTCATCGTGGCTCACTTCGTCGACAAGGCTCGTATTGAGGGCAAGGGCGACAAGCGCAAGGCTTACACCCTGATCGCCGCTGCCGCTGTCGGTCTGGGCTGCATTCTGGTCTGCGCCGACTGTCTGGGCGGTGCAGGTATCCATCCCGCAGCGCTGCTGGGCATCGAAAATCCCAAGACATGGGCAGCCGACTGGCTGGACTTCTGGGATATGCTGTCTGAAGGTATCATGATGCCTCTGGGCGCACTGCTGATGTCCCTGATGATTGGCTGGGAGATCGGCCCCGAGGTGGTCAAGGAAGAGGCCGAACAACAAGGTCAGAAGTTTGGCGCCTACGGCTTCTTCAAGGTCTGCGTCAAGGTCATCACCCCGCTGTGCATGCTGCTGATCCTGTACGGTCAGGTCATGTCTTTCTTCGGCTAAGGCGAAGGCTGTATATTGATACAGAATTAAATGCATAACAAAGACCGGAGCCCGCCGCTCCGGTCTTTGTTTTATGTTGGGCATCGCAAAATAAAAGCCTCCCCTGTGTAAGGGGAGGTGGCAAAAATCTTTGATTTTTGACGGAGGGGTTGTCTGTTAACGTTGACAATCCCCCAGTCTCGCTGACGCTCGACAGCCCCCTTTACACAAGGGGGCCTTTGGTCGTAAGCTTACTCCATCAATTCGATGGCGTGATGCAGGTTCAGGATCTCCACCTTGGGCTGGCTGGCGGCGTATTCGCCGTCCAGCGACCAGGGAATGATATCGTCGGTGGTCAGTGTCACGTGCTCCACGTGGCGGAAGATCACGCCCGGCGCGTCGTATTCCATCCGGGTCAGCGAGGCGATCAGTCCGCTCAGCTCCACGGCGTTTTTCGGCATCCGCAGCAGCAGTAGCTCAAACTTGCCGTCGTCCATTTTCACGTGGTTGGGATCCAGCTTCATCAGGCCGCCCAGTGAGGTGGAGTTGCATACAGCACCGAATATATATTCGTCCTCGAACACCTCGTCGTCCGCCTCGATGCGGCAGCAGTAGGGCCGCAGCGAGTCCAGATCGCCCATACCCTCGAAGATGTAGGCCAGATGGCCCAGCGCGTTTTTGGCCGCCTGCGTGGCGGAGTAGGAGGCGCGGGTGAAAGCGCCGAAGGAGGCTACATAGGCGAAATACCGCCCGTTGTGCTGGCCAAGATCCAGCCGCCGGGGCTGTGTGCAGGCGGCAATGGCGTTGCGCCCCGCCATAGGCTGGGCGGGAATGCGCAGGCTGGCAGCGAAATCGTTGGTGCTGCCGTGGGGGATATAGCCCACGGGCGGACGCTGGGGCAGCGTCATCAGGCCGCACAGCGTTTCATTCAGCGTGCCGTCTCCGCCGGCGCAGACCACCAGATCGAACTGGCCACCCAACTCCGCCGCCGCCCGCTTGGCGTCGCCGGGACCCTCGGTGATGAACAGCTTGATAAGATACCCCGCCTGAGAGAACCGCGCCACCACGTCAAACATAGGGGCCATGGAGCGGGTACGGCCCGCGCGGGGATTCACGATGAATAGCAGTGTTTTCATGGAAAGCCTCCCGAAAAAGATCGTTCCCCCATTATGCCACAGTTGGTGGAAAAATGCAATTCCTCTGTGGAAAACCCTTGCAAAATAGGGAAAAAGTGAGTATGATAAAGAAAAAGCAAAGGAGGCGGCAGCGTGAAGGGAAAGGTCTATTGGCGATGGGGCCTGACAGCGTTTCTGACGGTCTGTGCCATTCTGGTGTTTTACGACGCCTTTTATCAGGGCGGCACGCTGCAGCACATTCTGGGCAAGCTGGCCGAGGTGCTGGCGCCTGTGTTTTACGGCTTGGCCATGGCCTACCTGCTGACGCCGCTGGTGAAGTGGTTCGAGCGGGGCATTCTGTGGTGCATCGGCAAATGCAAGGGACTGCGGGACAAAAAGCTCAAGCGCGGCAAGGGGTTGCTGCGGGCGGCTGCCATTTTGCTGACGTGGGCCGTGGTGCTGGCCATGCTGTACTGGCTGATGAGCGTGCTGATCCCTCAGCTGATCGAGAGCGTTACCATGCTGATCCGCAACGCCCGGTACTATTATTATAAGGTATACCGTTGGGTGGACACGTGGCTGGCGGCGAATCCGGAGATCGGAAGCTGGGCCAACGACGTGGTGACGGAGTACTACAATAACGCCCTGAACACCCTGACCGATACCATTCTGCCCAAGGCGCAGGAGCTGGCTACCGCCCTGACCGGCGGCATCTGGACGGGTATCCGCAGTCTGGTGACCTTTGCCATGAACCTGATCGTGGGCATCATTATCTCCGTGTATCTGCTGGCCATGAAGGAGAAAAGTCTGGCCCGCTGCTGCAAGATGATCTACGCCACCTTCCAGCAGGAAAAAGCGGAGCTGATCCTGACCGGCCTGCACAACACCAATCAGGTGTTCTCCGGCTTCGTCCGGGGCAAGCTGCTGGATTCGCTGATCATCGGCATTCTGTGCTTCATCGGCTGCTCCATCCTGAAAATGCCCTATACCCCGCTGGTCAGCGTGGTGGTGGGCGTCACCAATGTGATCCCCTTCTTCGGGCCGTTTCTGGGCGCCATTCCCAGCGCGTTCCTGATCCTGCTGGTGAGCCCGCTGAAGTGTCTGTATTTCATCATTTTCATTATCCTGCTCCAGCAGCTGGACGGCAATGTGATCGGCCCGAAAATCCTGGGCGACAGCACCGGCATTTCCAGCTTCTGGGTCATTGTTGCCATTCTGGTGGGCGGCGGCTTCTTCGGCGTGCTGGGCATGTTCTTCGGCGTGCCGGTGTTCGCCTGTCTGCGGATGCTGGTGAAGTGGCTGATGGATCGCCGCCTGACACGGCGCGGCATGCCCACCGAGGCCAGCGCCTACGTGGAGCGCAAGGAAGCGCTGCGGCAATCCCACGCTGCCGCTCGTGCGGATGAGGGAGCGGAGGACAAACCGGAATAACGAAGCAGAAAGGCGGCTTCAGGCCGCCTTTTTTGTATTCCGTGTGCCAGCGCAAGGGGTGTTTCGCCCTGCGGGGCGAGACACTTTTGGCCGCGGCCCCAAAAGTGTCCAAAAGGGCCGCTTGAAACCGCAGGTTTCAAGACTTCCTGCGCGCTGTTTTACATTGTGAATTTGTGACCTTTTACCGCGCGGTCGCAGGAGATGACTGTTGTCGCTGCGTATGACGAATCGTCTGTTCCTCTTGCGTCGCTGCCGCTCACGTTCTCAACGGCAGACACCAAAGCGCTGCTCGGCGTAGGTATCAGCGGCAGCGGCGTCGGGGCGTTAAGAAAACATGCCGGTGGCATGTTTTTAGCCTCCGATCTCGG
>URKW01000148.1 GCA_900548615.1 uncultured Eubacteriales bacterium
TTCCTTCCGGTGTTTTTGCCTACTTTTGTCACTGTTGACAAAAGTAGGTCGTCCCTGAGGGGACGAAACTCCCCTCCCTAATAAAAGAAAGGAGTCCCTCATGCCTGACAATATCCAACGTCTCTGTCCCATCTGCCGCGACGCAGAGATCGAGCTGAAGCCCTACCGCTCCGGCAGTCTGAGCGTCAAGCCCTCTCCCCTGTCCGTGTCGGAAAGCTTTCTGGAAACGGAGATATACGTCTGTCCCCACTGCCGCTACGCAGCCTTCTTCGCCCCGCTGACCCCGGTGGAGGAATTCGAGAAGCAGCAGGCCCTTCAGGACAGCCTCTCCCCTGTTGAGAAATTCGAGCGCACCTTCCGGGACTACACCGAAAAGCAGCTGCAAAAGGTCATCGACGGCAAAGACTACGTACCCGACGCCAGGAAGGCCGCCAAAAACCTGCTGTACCGTCGCCGCTATGACCAATGACAAAGGAGGACGCCCCATGACAAGTGACCATTCTATCCCCCGCTGCCTGCGCTGTCCGGACACGGCGCTGCGGCTGATCGACCGGGGCGCTTTCGCGGTGTCGCGGGACGCCGCTCCCCTCCCCGCCGCCATCCGGGACAGCGCCCTGACGGTGGAGGTGTGGGTCTGCCCCATCTGCCGCCGGATCGAGCTGCGCTATCCGGAGGAGCTTCCTCTGCCGGAGCCGCCGGAGGAGCGCCAAGCCCGCCAGCTGGAGCTGCGGATGAACCAGTACCCCGCCGAAAAGCTGCGGCGCATGGCCGCCGATCCCCAGCTGACGGAGGAGGAACGTTCCGCCGCCGGACGTGTTCTGGCCCGCCGGGACAGCTGATATAAAGGAGACGATCCCCATGCCCTACTATTATCGTTTTGACAACGGCCTGCAGCCGCTGAGCGCCCCGCCGGAGGACTGGCAGGGCGTTCTGGCGGTGCTGGAGCCAAGCGAACTGCACAGCGCTCCCCTGCCCTCATGGCTGACGCCGCCTGCGGCGCCTGCCGATCCCCACGAATCCCAGTTCTGCTGGCTGCGGATCGACCGGGACGGCGTGACCGGTCATCTGCGCACGCCTGTGCGCGCCAGCCAGAGCGCCCGCCACATGGGCTTCACATGGACGCGGGACTGCCTGCTGCTGTCCGATCCGGATCACGCGGCGGCGGACTGCATTGCCCATCTGACCACCCAGCGGACGCAGCCGCCCGGCAGTCCCGATGCCTTTGTGGTGGCGCTGCTGATCGCCCTGATCCGGGACGACCTGCCCTATATCCAGCAGCTGGAGACGCGGCTGACCAATCTGGAGCAGGCGGTGCTGGACAACGAGACGGGACGCTTCCTGCACCAGATGAGCGTGATACGCAAGGAGCTGAACCGGGCCAACCGGTTTTACGCCCAGCTCAGCGACTTCGCCTCGTCTCTGCTGGAGGAGGCGGAGGATCTGTTCGGCAGCCACAGCAAGAAGCGGCTGGGGCATTTCCTGCGGAAGGTGGAGAGCCTGCAGGGCGAGACGCGGCTACTGCACGAATACGCCACCCAGATCAGCAGCGAGTATCAGGCGCAGGTGGACATTGCCCAGAACCGGGTGATGAAGGTGCTGACCATCGTCACCGCCATTTTCCTGCCGCTGACGCTGATCGCCGGGTGGTACGGCATGAACTTCACCGGCATGCCGCTGCTGGAGTGGCGGTACGGCTATCCGGCGGTGGTGGCTGTGTCGGCGCTGGTGGTGGCGGGGCTGGTCTGGTACTTCAAGCGGAAAAAGTGGTTCTGACCGCAAAGCCGTTGTTGCGGATCGCATGGAGCGCCCCGCATGAGATTACGCACAGGAGCATCGGTAAACGTGTGCAGTGACCGACTTCACTGGTGTGAGCACCGGTTCGCAATGACATTGCGAGGGGAACTGTCGCATGGCGAAGCAGATTCCTTGACATGCAAAGAGAGACGAGGCTTTCGCCCCGTCTCTTTTTATGTCTTTCTACGTCAGGCCAGCTTGGACGCCAGGGCGTCCAGCGCCTCGGTCATGGCCTCCTCGAAGGAGGGATGGGGCCGCATGACGCGGCGCAGTTCCTCCGCCGTCTGGTGGTTCACCATGGCGGCGCTGATCTGAGAGATCATGTCGCTGGCGTGCTGGCACATGAGGGACGCGCCCAGAATCTCATAGGTCTCGGCGTGAGCCACGATCTTCATGAAGCAGCGGCCCGGATCCTCGATGACGGTGCGGGCATTGCCGAACATGGTGCACTTGCCCACCACAGCGGGAATGCCCCGCTCCTTGGCCTCGGCCTCGGTGATGCCCACCACGGCGATCTCCGGCGTGCTGTAAATGCAGCTGGGGATCACGTTCAGGTCAACGTGGTCGGCCACGCCGTACATGCGCTCCACGCAGGCGGTGCCCTGCGCGGCGGCCACGTGAGCCAGCTGCACCACGGAGGACGCGTCGCCGATGGCGTACACGCCGGGGATGCTGGTCTGGAAATTTTCGTCCACTTTCAGGCTCTTGCCGCGCGTCTCCGGATTCATACCCTCGGCAAACACACCGTCCCAATAGGCGCGGCGGCCAATGGCGCACAGCACCTTTTCGCCGGTGACGGTCTTTTCGGCGCCCTTTTGCAGCACGTGGACGGCAAGGCCGCTCTCCGTCTGCTCCAGCGACTGCACCATGGCGTTGGTCAGCACCTCGACGCCCTGCTTCTTCATGATCTGCTGGAGGTTCTGGCCCAGCTCACGATCCATGTTGGGCAGCAGGCGATCCATGCCCTCCACCAGCGTGACGGCGCAGCCCAGATTGCGGTAGAAGGTAGCGAACTCCACGCCGATGACGCCGCCGCCGATAATGACCAGCGAGTCATAGAGCCGGTCGCAGCCCTCCAGCAGCTCGTCGGAGGTCATGACGCCGGGGAGATCCAACCCGGGGATGGGCGGCCGGACGTTGACGGAGCCGGTGGCGATGAGGATACGCTCCGCGGTATAGCGGCTCACCGCGCCGTCAGCGGCGGTGATGTCCACCTGACCGGGCGCGGCGATGCGGCCCACGCCCTCGATTAAATCCACCTTGGCAGACTTGAGAAGCCCGTGGATGCCATTGCGCAGCTTTTCCGACACGCCGCGCTTATAGGCGAAGATCTCGCCCATGTCGAAGGTGGCGTTCGCCGCGTGGACGCCCATGGACGCGCCGTCCACCGCGTCGCGGTAGACCTGCGAGGCGTGGAGCAGCGTCTTGGTGGGGATGCAGCCCCGGTTCAGGCAGGTGCCGCCCAGGTACTGCTCCTCGACGAGGGCGACCTTCTTGCCCGCGTGTCCGAGGCGCTCGGC
>URKW01000149.1 GCA_900548615.1 uncultured Eubacteriales bacterium
ATGTATTTTCAATTTAGGACAGTTAATTTTATCGTCCTATTAAAGTATAGCCCTCTGGGGCAAGCTCGATAGCCGTGACCGTTTCACCGTAGTTGGCAGCCCATGCGTCAAAATGCTGGAAGCCTTGCTCCTGCAATGCTCCCATTTGCAGATACCGTTGGATGGTGTATAGCTCCACCATGCTGTTAGAGATGGGCGTACCGGTGGCGAACACCACACCCCGTCCGCCTGTAATCTCGTCTAAGTACCGGCACTTCATGAAAAGGTCGCTGGACTTCTGTGCTTCCGTCTGTGCAATGCCGCTGACATTCCGCATTTTGGTATAGAGAAACAGATTTTTATAGTAGTGGCTCTCGTCGATAAACAGTCGATCAACGCCCAGTTCCTCAAATGTGACCACATCGTCCTTCCGGCTCTGGTCGTTCAGCTTGTCCAGCTTATTCTGCAAGCCCTTACGAGTCTTTTCCATCTGCTTGATGGTGAAGTTCTCCGCATGGGCATTTTTTGCCTCCTGAATGCCCAGGATGATCTCATCCATCTGCTGCTCCAGAATGGCCCGCTGCCGCTGGATGCTGACGGGTATCTTCTCGAACTGACTGTGTCCGATGATGACGGCGTCGTAGTCGCCGGTAGCGATGCGTCCGCAGAACTTCTTGCGATTTTTTGTTTCAAAATCCTTTTTCGTGGCCACCAGCACATTGGCGGCAGGATAGAGCTGCAAGAACTCGCTGGCCCACTGCTCCGTCAGGTGGTTCGGTACCACAAAGAGAGATTTCTGACACAGACCCAGCCGCTTGGATTCCATGGCCGCCGCCACCATCTCGAAGGTCTTACCCGCACCCACCACATGGGCCAGCAGCGTGTTGCCGCCATAGAGAATGTGGGCGATGGCGTTCACCTGATGCTTCCGCAGGGTGATCTCCGGATTCATGCCGGAAAAGTTGATGTGGCTGCCATCATATTCACGGGGTCGGTTGCTGTTGAACAGGATGTTGTACGCCTTGCAGATCTTCTCCCGCCGCTCCGGGTCTTTCCATATCCACTCAGAAAACGCCTCCTTCAAAAGCTCCTGCTTGCTCTGTGCAATGGCTGTTTCCTTTTTGTTGAGCACCGCCACACGCCGTCCGTCCGGGTCATACTGGTAATCGAAAATACGGACGTCCTTCAAGTTCAGACTGCTCTCGATGATGTCGTAGGCACTGGCTCGCGACGTACCATAGGTGCTGTACGCCTTGACATTATAGCTATCCTTGCTCTTGCCCTCGATGCGCCACTCGCCGGTGATTCGGGAGTAATGCACCTTAATGTCCCACCGTGCACGGCGGGATGTGTCCAGCGTCTCAAAGATGAACTGCCGGATATACTCCGGATTCAGCCATGTGGCACCCAGCCGCACGGAGATCTCGCTGGCGGTCAAGTCCACAGGCTGCACCTTCTCCAATGCCTCCACATTGGGAAGGTACTGCGGATCGGATTCCGCTTTTGCCCGCACCTCCGCCAGCTTCCGGCGCACATTGCCGGACAGGTACTCGTCGGCGGGCAGGTATTTCTCGCCGCCCTTTTCCCCATAGTCAGGGTTCAGAAAAACGACGCCCTGCAAATCCGTGAACAGGGTATCCTCGTCCTTGCCGGTGAGCTGCCCCATATACGCCATGTCCACGCGGGCTTTCTCCCCGATGGAAAGGGCCAGCGCCTCCACCGCCGTATCCACTCTTTCGGCAGGCCGGTGGCTGCGGATGGTGCGCTTGGTGAACAGGTCGGCTTTCCGTTTCAGGCCGCCCTCCTCGTCCAGCACCTCCAGCGAGCACAGTAGAAAATAGGAGCTATCCTGGTCAAAGGCGATGGCGTTGCCGCGGGAGTTGATCAGCCCGTAGTCGCGGGTGAAGCGGTCATAGAGGTCGTTCAGCTCGGCCTGCTGCTGGCGTATCACGCTCTCCGGATAGTCCTCCGTCTGGTACTCCAGCAGCGTCCGCACACAATCCCGCAAACTGATCATACCGCGGATACGGCTCTCGGCGGTCTTGGAGACCTCCACCGGATTCATGCGGCTGTTTTCACGGTAATAGAGCTTCCCGTCCACCAGCGTATAGGAGAAATTACGGACGGTGGGGTCTGCCTCAATGGACTGATCCTCGCCCTCCAGCTCCTCCTCGCGCTCATAGGCGGCGATCTCGCCGTGGATATTCTGCACGGCGTTGGAAAGCAGACTGTCCAGCGGCTGATCCGGAAACGGCGCGCAGGTGGGCTCCGGGCCATACGGCCCCGACACCATCTTCATCTCGCCCAGCACCATATCCGGATGGTCGAGGAAATAGCGGTTCATGGGGATACCGTCGTCGTTCGTCCCCAACTGCACCCAATTCGGTTCGATGTCCACCATGCGGTCGCGCTTTTGCAGGAACAGAATGTCCGACACCACCTCCGTACCCGCTGCCGCCTTGAAGGTGTCGCTGGGCAGACGGATCGCGCCCAGCAGTTCCGCACGTTGGGCAATGTACTTCCGCACGTTGCCGGTGCGCTTGTCCATGGTGTAGCTGGAGGTGACGAATGCCACCACACCGCCCGGCCTCACCTTATCCAGCGTTTTGGCAAAGAAATACTCATGGATGGACAGGTTCAGCCGGTCATAGCGTCGATCCTGCACCTTGAACTGGCCGAAAGGCACATTGCCCACGGCCACATCGAAGAAGTTATCGGGGAAATCCATCTTCTCATAGCCCCGCACAGAAATACTGCTGCGGGGGTAAAGCTGGCGGGCAATGCGGCCGGAAATGTCGTCCAGCTCCACGCCGTAGAGCTTGCTCTCCGCCATGCTCTCCGGCAGCATACCGAGGAAGTGGCCGATGCCGCAGGCAGGCTCCAGCACGTTGCCTTGCCGGAAACCCATCTGTCCCAGCGCGGCATAGATACTGCGGATCACCACAGGCGGCGTGTAGAAGGCGGTCAGCGTGGATTCCCGCGCCGCAGCATATTCCTCCTCGGATAGCAGCCCTTTCAGTTCCTCGTATCGGCTGTGCTTGGGGTCAAAGCAGTCGGCAAGACCACCCCAGCCCACATATTTGGCTAAAGTCTCCTGCTCCTCCGGCGTGGCGGCACGGCGCTCCGCCTCCAACTGCTTCAAGAGCCGGATAGCCGCCACGTTGTTGGCATAACGCTGGCTGGGCGGCGCTGCGCCCAGAGCATCGTCGGTGATGTGATAGTTGACGCCCCCATCAGACAGCGGGGCGGCGGCTTCCAGCCGTTCTTTTTTTCTCGGCAAGGTAAACGCAGGCG
>URKW01000150.1 GCA_900548615.1 uncultured Eubacteriales bacterium
TACCTCCAAAACAGGAAAAGAAACGGATTGCCGCGTCGGGCTTTACCTTCCTCGCAATGACAGACTATTTGACAGTCTGAAAAGGGAAGCCCGGTCATGCGACCGGGCTTCCCTTTTTGTACAGTTACCGCTTCTTCTTGTTCATCATGATCAGCAGCACCACAATGGCGATGACGGCCACGGCGGCCAGCACGATCAGCAGGGGGATGTTGCTGGTGTCGCCGGTCAGAGCAGGGGTGACGCCCCATGCGGGGACGACGGTCAGTGCGCACAACGCGGTGCACAGCAGTGCGGAAACAAAATGCTTCATGAAATTCTCCTCTTTTCCCGAAAGGTTTCTGTTTACAGATAGTTCAAGGGGTTGACAAACGTACCGTTGATCAGGATACCGAAATGACAGTGGTTGCCGCTGGACACACCGGTGGAGCCCATGCGGGCGATCTGCTGTCCCTTATAGACATGCTCGCCCACTGAGACGACCAGCGAACTATTATGACCGTAATAGGTCTGATAGCCGTTGCCATGGTCAATGATGACCAGATAGCCATAACCGCCCCGCCAACCGGAATAGGTAACGGTGCCGCCGTCGGAGGCATAGATCGGCGTACCGTAGCTGTTGGCGATGTCGATAGCCTCGTGATAGGTGCTGGCACCGCGGATGCCGGTGTTGCGGCGTCCGAAATAGGAGGTGATGGTGCCGCTGCAGGGCCAGCGGAAGCTGCCGGTGGGGAACCAGGTGGGACGGGGGATCGTACCGCGTGCCTGCATCTCGGTAACAGGATCGCTGAGGGTGACGGAGGCCACGATCTGACGAGCCGTCTCCTCACCGTTGATATAGGTGACGTTGGCGGTCACATCCGCCTTGCCGAATTCACCGGCGGACAGCACCTTATAATCGCCCTGATACATGGTGGTATCGTCCTGATACTCCACCTGATAGGGGATGTCCTGAACGTAGTTCTGCCGCTCCACATTCACGATGGTCAGGTAGGGGACGGCGTTGGAGATGGTCAGCACATCGCCCACCCGCAGCAGCTTGGGATCATAGCCGGGGTTCATGTCCAGCAGGTCGTCCACCGACATGCCGTACAGCTCGGCGATGTAGTAATAGCTGTCACCGGCCTGCACGGTATACGTGACCTCGCCGGCCTTGGTGGCGTTGAGGATCTCGGCAATGTTGCCCAGATTCATCACCAGCGACGCGTCCACGTACTCCTGCTTGATCTCAACGTTTTCCACGAAGTAGGAATCCACCGTGTTGGCGGTGATATAGCCCTTCTTCAGCTGATCCAGCAGCTCGTCCAGCGCGCCGGGGAAGGTGGTGGCGGCCACAGGTTCGCCGTCGATGTACAGCGCGTAGGCGTATTCCACCATGCCCAACTCGTCAGAGAGGTTGTCCGTGAATTCCTCGCGGCTCTCCACCGACTGGCGGCGAACAACGCCCACCTGCGTGTCCAGCTTGTCCATGTCCACGGTGTAGCTTTCGTCACCCAGCGTTTCGCGGGTGATATTTTCCAGATCGTCCACCACGGCGTTGACGGTGCGGATGCCCGATACGGTGCCAAGGTCGTTGCCGTCATAGGCGGCGGTGGTGCCGATGGTGTAAAGGGAAAGCAGTGCGCACACCGCCACCACCACCAGCGCGCCGCTGAGGAAGGCCACGGGATGAGTCTTTACCTTATCCACCTGCTTCTGGAAGGCGTGGGCCGCGTCGATATGCTTGCGGCGGCGCAGGGTCAGGCGCTCATGGATGGCGGAGGTCACGCGGGGGATGCTACCTGCCACATAGAGGCAGAACTGGGCGATGCCGTAATCCGATTCCGGGAATTTCCGGTGGCGGCTGGCGTTCTTCTGGTGCCGCATGTCCCGCCGCAGCGAGGTCATGAACGACCGGATCCGCTGCCGCAGCTTGTCGATCCAGCCGGAGATATCCGCCCGTTGGTGGTGGCCATGCTCCTCGACCAGATAGAAGTGCCACTCCTTCAAATTATCGACCCACAGGTTCCACAGGGAGGAGAGGGATCTGTTATTATTGTCCGGCTCCTTGTCCTGCGGGGGTGTGGGGGGTATTTGGGTTTGTTTCATGGGATACTCACCTGAAAGTTCTTAAATTTCTCCAAAAGCTATCATACTCTGTTCCCGGCGCAGCGTCAAGTGAACATTGTATGAACAAGCGTTTTCAAAAATATCCAATTCGCCCTCAATACCGCTGATCCAGCTCGCGGATCAGGGCGGCGATCGCCCCGTGACGGGCGTCCGGCAGGATGTGGATACCGGGCACCTGACGCACCGATTCAATGGCGTTTTCCGGGGCAAAGGGGATGGCGGAGAGAGCCAGCATCCCCAGATCGTTGGCGTGGTCGCCCACGCAGTAGACGTTCTCCATAGAGACGTTCAGCCGCCGGGCCAGACGCTGCACCATCTCGCCCTTGCTGGCGCCCTTGGCGGTCAGCTCCAGCAGGTAGACGCTGCTGGGCACGATCTCATACTGGGAAGCCCAGGGCTGGGCGCTGACATAGCGGTACAGGCCGTCCAGCTTCTCCGGCACGATCTCAAACAGGGCCTTGCTGATGGGAGAGGGCGCCTGCTCGATAGCGTCCAGCAGGGTGGTGGCCTCGTGGGTCAGGTGCAGGTGGGCCATGGTCAGCTCGTTGGCGTGGAGGGCGAAGATGGCGTTGTCATCGTGGTACAGCTCCACTGCCGCCTCCGGCCACGCGTCCAGCACCTGCGTGATATGGGGCCGCACCGTGTCCGGCAGAAAGGCTGTGTACAGGTATTCGTTTTTCTGAAAATCATAAATGGCCGCGCCGTTGAACAGAATGGTGGGGCCGTTCATGGGCAGACCCTGCCGCACTCCGTTGAAGGAGGGCAGCGCACGGCCCGTGGCGATGGAAAACGTGCCGCCCTGAGCCATGAAATACTCGATGGCTTCCCGGTTTTCCGGCAGCAGCTCCGGCATGGGCTCCAGTCCCTTCAGAGCGTTTTCCGTGTAGATGAGGGTGTTGTCAAAATCGCTGGCGATCAGTACGCCGGTAAACTTTCCCATAGCACTTATGCCTCGCTGCCGGGCGTGCCGCCGGTCTTGCCCAGCGCACGCTCAATGCCGGGCAGCGGGTCCTTCTGGGCGGGCTGCGGCTCGTCAGCGCTGTAAACGTTGACCCTGTT
>URKW01000151.1 GCA_900548615.1 uncultured Eubacteriales bacterium
GCGGCGGCATGTGCCGCCGCCCCGCTTGTTTTTTTACTGCTTCGACTATTTCACCTACCATTCCTTTCGGGATGAGAAAGGAGCTGTCTATGGCAAGAACCCAAAGCGCGGCGCTGGATCGAAAAAAGCTGATGGCCGATCCTATCATGGTGACCACCATCGTCGTGCTGATCGCGTTTCTGACTTTGTTTATCCTCTACCCGCTGGCCATTCTGCTGGTGGATAGTTTTGTGGGAGACGGCACCTTCGGCGTGTCCATCTTCCAGCGCATTTTCGCCATGCCGACCTTTACCAGAGCCATCACCAACACGCTGAAGGTGGGCTTTCTGGTGGGCATTCTGTCTGCCCTGATCGGCTTGCTGTTCGCCTATGTGGAGGTCTATGTCCGCATGGGCAAATTCGTGGGCGGACTGTTCAAGGTGGTGTCCATGCTGCCGGTGGTGTCCCCGCCCTTCGTGCTGTCGCTGTCCATGATCATGCTGTTCGGCAAGGCGGGCATCATCACCCGCTTCCTGCTGGGCATCTATGACAACAGCGTGTACGGCTTCTGGGGCATCGTCATCGTGCAGACGCTGACCTTCTTCCCCGTGTGCTATATGATGCTGAAGGGCCTGCTGAAGAACATTGATCCCTCGTTGGAGGAGGCTGCCCGCGACATGGGAGCCTCCCGCTGGAAGGTGTTCACCAGCGTGACACTGCCCCTGATGCTGCCGGGTCTTGGCAACGCGTTTCTGGTGACGTTCATCGAATCCATTGCCGACTTCGCCAACCCCATGATCATCGGCGGCTCCTACGACACGCTGGCCACCACCATCTATTTGCAGATCACCGGCTCTTACGACAAGCCCGGCGCGGCGGCCATGGCCGTGGTGCTGCTGTGCATCACGCTGGCCATGTTCATCGTGCAGAAGTACTATCTGGAGCGCAAGACCGCCGCCACCCTCACCGGTAAGGCGTCCCGCGCCCGTATGCTGATCGAGGACAAGAGCGTCAAGATCCCCCTGACTGTGCTGTGCGCACTGGCCGCCAGCTTCGTCATCCTCATGTACCTGTGCGTGCCCATCGGCGCGTTCTTCCCCACATGGGGCTTCAAGTTCTTCCCGCTGACGGGCAAGTGGTTCGGTCTGGTATTCTCCCGGTATCACGGCTTCCAGGCCTTCCGGGATTCCTTCGTGCTGAGCCTGATCTCCGCGCCCATCACGGCGCTGCTGAGCATGATCATCTCCTATCTGGTGGTGAAGCGGAAGTTCAAGTCCAAGGGCTTTATCGAGGCGGTGTCCATGCTGGCCATGGCCGTGCCCGGTACGGTGCTGGGCGTTGGTTATATCCGCGGCTTCTCCAGCGGCGTGTTCGGCAGCGGCTTTTTGCAGGGCCTGTACGGCACGGGACTGATCCTTATTATCGTGTTCGTGGTGCGCTCGCTGCCCACCGGTACGCGAAGCGGTATCTCCGCCCTGCGGCAGATCGACAAATCCATCGAGGAATCCGCCTATGACATGGGCGCGGACAGCTTCAAGGTGTTCATGACCGTGACGCTGCCGCTGATCAAGGATTCCTTCCTCAGCGGTCTGGTGACGGCCTTCGTCCGCAGCATCACCGCTATCTCCGCCATCATTCTGCTGGTGACGCCGCAGTTCCTGCTGATTACCGTGCAGATCAACGAATTCGCCGAAAAGGGCTCCTACAGTCTGGCCTGCGCCTTCGCCACCATCCTGATCGTCATTACCTACGGCGCGGTGCTGCTGATGAACCTGTTCATGAAGTACTTCGGCACCAGCAGAAAGCTCAAGGAGGGCAAATAAATGGATAAAGTGAAAAAAGGCGTCCGTCTGGAGCATATCTCCAAAATTTATCAGGATCCCAAAACCGGCAAGGACTTCTACGCGGTGAAGGACACCTCCCTGACCATCGAGCCGGGCAGCTTTGTGACGCTGCTGGGTCCCTCCGGCTGCGGCAAGACCACCACGCTGCGTATGATCGCCGGCTTTGAAAGCCCCGACGAGGGCGAAATCTATCTGGGCGACGAGGCCATCAACGCCCTGACCCCCAACAAGCGGGACACCGCCATGGTGTTCCAGAGCTACGCTCTGCTGCCCCACTATAACGTATTCGACAACGTGGCCTACGGCCTGAAGCTGCGGAAGGTTCCCAAGGACGAGATTAAGGAACGGGTCATGAAAATCCTGGATCTGGTGGAGCTGACCGGCATGGAGGGCCGCATGACCAACCAGCTGTCCGGCGGCCAGCAGCAGCGTGTGGCGCTGGCCCGCGCACTGGTGATCGAGCCGTCCGTCCTGCTGTTCGACGAGCCCCTCAGCAACCTGGACGCCAAGCTGCGCGTCTCCATGCGTACCGAGATCCGCCGTATCCAGCAGGAGGTGGGCATCACCGCCATCTACGTGACCCACGACCAGTCCGAGGCCATGGCCCTTTCCGACAACATCATCATCATGAAAAACGGCGTGGTGGAGCAGATGGGCAGCCCCCAGGAAATTTACTACCACCCGGTCAACGAATTCGTGGCGGACTTCATCGGCGAGGCCAACTTCCTGAAGGGCGTCATGAGCGGCCACAACGGCACCCACGCCTTGCTGACCATCGAGGGGCACGAAATGCCCATCGCTGGCCGGGACGATCTGAAGGAGGGCGAGACCTACACCGTGGTGCTGCGGCCAGAGTCCGGCCATCTGGCGGATCAGGGCGGCCTGCCCTGCAAGGTGATCGTGTCCTGCTTCATGGGCAGCTACCAGAACTATCACGTGATGGTGGGCGACACGCTGGTGAAGCTGGCGGAGCACAACCCCAAGAACAAGCGCATCTATCAGGTGGGCGAGGCGTGCCAGCTGGTGTTCGACCCGGAGGAGGTACATGTCTTGTAAATTCGAGGAAAATCTGCGATTTTCCTCGAGAGGGATTGCGGTCGGCTGCGCGCACCTAATGACAGTGCGGCGCAAATCCAGATGGATGCTACGGCGGCATAGCCGCCGAGATCGACACTAAAAATATGCCACCGGCATATTTTCTTAACGTGTCGACGGCAGAAAAATGATTTGAATTTTTCGTGCCGTGCGCGGCACGAACTCTGCGAGGCTTTTTGGCTTTTTAATGCTCGGAGCGCCGCCGAAATGGCGGGG
>URKW01000152.1 GCA_900548615.1 uncultured Eubacteriales bacterium
CGGCGGCTATGCCGCCGTAGCATCCATCTGGATTTCCACCGCAAAACTTGAGCCGGTGCAATAGCTTACGCAGAACAGCGTACGCGGATTCTTAAACCGCAGGTTTAAGCAGCGTTTTTGGGTACTTTTGGGACAACGGCCAAAAGTACCTCGTCCCCGCAGGGACGAAATATCCCCTACCCCCGCTTAATGAACCCCCAAAAGGACAGAAGATAGAGAAGGAGAAACACACAATGGCACAGCTTTACTTCAAATACGGAGCCATGGGCTCCAGCAAAAGCGCAAACGCGCTGATGGCCCGCTTCAACTACGAGGAGCGGGGTCAGGAAACCCTGCTGGTAAAACCCCAGCTGGACACACGGGACGGCGACCACATGGTGTCCTCCCGCATCGGCCTCAAGCACCCCTGCGTCTACTTCCACGAGATGCAGGCCATGGCCGACCAGGAGCTGCAAAAATACGCCTGCATCATCGTGGACGAGGCCCAGTTCCTCACCAAGGAGGAGGTCTACTATCTGGTGCATCTGGTGGACGACTGCAATATCCCCGTTATCTGCTACGGTCTGCGGGCGGACTTCAAGGGCGACCTGTTTCCCGGCAGCTATCACCTGCTGGTGCTGGCGGACAAGCTGGAGGAGGTCAAGACCATCTGCTGGTGCGGCAAAAAGGCGGCCTTCAACGCCCGCTTTGACGATCAGGGCCACGTGCTGAAGGAGGGCGAGCAGGTGGTGCTGGGCGCCAACGACCAGTATATCGGGCTGTGCCGCCGCCACTGGATGGCGGGCGATCTGGGGCCGGATTTCCACCGGCTGCGGAAATGATCTGCACGCTGTGTCCCCGCCGCTGCGGCGCGGAGCGGACGGAGGAGGAAGGCCGCGGCTTTTGCGGCATGCCCGCGGGTATTCGCGTGGCCCGCGCCGCCCTGCATATGTGGGAGGAGCCGCCCATCTCCGGCACACACGGCAGCGGAACGGTGTTCTTCTCCGGCTGCACCCTCCGGTGCGCCTACTGCCAGAATGGCTCCATCTCCGCCGGAGGCTACGGCAAGGCCATCACCACGGCGCACCTGCGGGAGATCTTCGAGACGCTCATCGCCCAGGGCGCCCACAATATCAATCTGGTGACCCCCACCCATTTCCTGCCGTGGATCCTGCCTGCGCTGGAGCCAAAGCTGAGTGTCCCCGTGGTGTATAACTGCGGCGGCTACGAGTCGGTGGAGACCCTGCGGCAGCTGGAGGGCAAGGTGGATATCTACCTGCCCGACCTGAAATACGCCGACGACGCGCTGGCGGGCACGCTGTCCGCCGCGCCGGATTACTTCCCTGTGGCCAGGTTGGCCATCCGGGAGATGGTGCGCCAGACCGGCCCCTGTGTGCTGGAAAACGGCCTGCTGAAGCGGGGCGTGGTGATCCGCCATCTGGTGCTGCCGGGGCACATGGACAACACCCGCCGCTGCATCGACTGGGTGGCGGAGACGTTCCGGCCCGGTGAGGTGCTGTTTTCCCTCATGAGCCAGTACACGCCCCAGGAGAGCGCGGAGGGCTCGCTGGCCCGCCACGTGACCCGCTCGGAGTACCGCTCCGCCGTGGCGTACATGGAGAACTGCGGCATTCTGGACGGCTTCACCCAGGAGCGCACCGCCGCCCGAGCGGAGTACACCCCGCCGTTTGATCTGACGGGGGTGTGAAAGCTGGCGCAAAATCTCCCGTGTGCACGGACTGCCGATAACCTGTCCTTGGCCCCCTCTGACGAGGGGGCTGTTGCCGTAAGGCGACTGGGGGAGAGAATTTAAGATGGTGCGGTGCAAACCAAGATGGATGCTGCGGCGGCATAGCCGCCGCGATCGGAGGCTAAAAGATGGTGCGGTGCAAACCAAGATAGATGCTACACCGGCATGTTTTCTTAACGCCCCGACCAAAAGTATCACTCGTTCCATACATTTAGCACAATTACACAAAAATTTTCTCTTATTTTTGTAAGTTTTTATTGCATTTTTCCCACCGACCTGCTAATATGAACCTATAAAGAAGGGAGGGCGCAGGCCCTCTACATCCAACGGAAACGCAGGAGGTTTCATATGAGCTATCCCACCACCGGCCACGAGGTCTACGTGAGCCTGAACCTGTCCAACACCATGCTGACCGGCATCGGTAAGGGCACCATCACCCGTGAGGAGGTGTCCGTGGACTATCTGAAGGATCTGTTCTCCCGCCACGGCGTCATCGTCTCCGCCAAGCCGGAGCAGGCCCGTCTGCTGAATCTGGTCAACGAGCAGTACGACCTGAAGCTGGATATCCCCGAAAAGCTGAAGCTGTTCCAGCTCAGCGAGCAGCATCGCCGTCTGGTGGTCATCAACGTTAGCGGCCTGCGCCGCAGCGGCGGCTCCCTGCTGCCCTCCTATACCGAGGAGGAATTTGCCGAGGCCACCTTCTCCTTCGTCAAGTACTATGTCCAGAGCGAGCATTACGACGAGCTGAAGGAGCGGGTAAAGAAGCTGGAGTTCGAGCTGGAGCAGGAGCTTGCCTGGCGCAACCGCACCGACGAGGAGCAGGTGTAAGAATCTGGCATGAAATAGGAGGGGGACGGCGCAGCCGTCCCCTTTATTGTTTTTAAGAGAGGGGGTGTTTCGCCCTCCGGGGCGAGGTACTTTTGCCCGTGGCGGCAAAAGTACCCAAAAACGCCACTTAAACCTGCGGTTTAAGAATCCGCGCACGCTATGACTTTTGCCAATTATGATACCTTATACCACGTGTTCACAGGGCACGGTGGTTATCGGTACGTATGACGAATCGTCTGTTCCTCTTGCGCCGCTGCCGCTCACGTTGTCAACGGTAGAACCAAAAGCGCTGTCCGGCGCAGGCATCAGCGGCAGCGGTGCAGAAGCAGAGACGATCCTTTTAATGAAACGAAACAGAAAATTTTATGTAAACGTGTGGCAGGCAATCACAAGTCTGTACGCATTGTAGCGCGCAGGAAGTCCAGAAACCTGGGTTTCTGGTTGTCCTTTTGGTCACTTTTGGGTCGGGGCGTTAAGAAAACATGCCGGTGTCGACACGTTAAGAAAATATGCCAGTGGCATATT
>URKW01000153.1 GCA_900548615.1 uncultured Eubacteriales bacterium
GCTCAACCGCATGGGCGCGTCCATCAAGGTCGACACGAAGGTCGCCATCATCACGGGCGTGGAAAAGCTGCACGGCTGCACCGTGCGCGCCTGCGACCTGCGCGCGGGCGCTGCCATGGTCATCGCCGGACTTGCCGCCGACCGCACGACAACGATCGAGGACATTGAATACATTGAGCGCGGCTACGAAAACCTCATCGGCAAGCTCACCGCGATCGGCGCGGAGATCCGCCGTGTCAGCGTTCCGGATGGAACGGCCGTCCCCGCAGCAGTCTGAAGCGTATTCCAGCGTATTTTCTGCTCCGCCGCGGTAAACGCAGCGGAGCTCAGCTTGTCAAAAAAGTCCCTTCGGGATTTTTCGCCAAGCTGCTTTCAGAATTGCAAAATGAAATTTTGTAGTATTATTTTGCAATTCTGCCGCTGCGGCGGGTTATTGAACGCGAAAGGAAACCCTGACGGTTTCCTTGTATTATAGAGTAGTAGTTTTTATAGCCCCTATCCAAGGGCTGTGCTACACTGTAAGGGATGCTGTGGATTGGTTTCGGTTCCCTACCGCTAGACGGTTTTTGAAAGGCTCCAACCACAGCCCTTTACAGTATTGTTAATTAGTTAGATACCGCCAGACGGTTTATGTGGAACAAGGCTACAAGAGTAAAGAGTTCTGTGGAATCAGCATCAAATAAACACATCGGAGGTATTCTCATGGTTTGCGTAGGAATTGACGTGGCCAAGGACAAGCACGACTGCTTCATCATCAGCTCGGAAGGTGAAATCCTGGCAGATGTATTCACCATCCCGAACAACGCAGAGGGCTTCGACACGCTCTTGCAGGCAATCCGCCGCAGTACTCGTCCGGAGGATAAAATAAAAGTAGGGCTTGAGGCTACCGGACACTACAGCTACAACATCCTCGGATTTCTTCTTGACAAAGGTCTACCCACCTATGTCATCAATCCGCTGCACACCAATCTCTACCGAAAAAGCCTGAGCCTTCGCAAAACGAAGACAGACCGTGTCGATGCGCGAACCATTGCGGCTATGCTCATGTCTGATGTGGACCTCAAGTCCTACACAGACACAGTATACCACAACGAGGAGCTAAAGTCACTCACAAGATACCGGTTTGACAAAGTTCGTGAACGAGCAAAGCTGAAGCAGTCCGTTTCCCGTCTGGTCACAATCTTGTTCCCAGAGCTTGAAAAGTTGGTCTCGTCACTGCATTCGGCCTCTGTTTACGCACTTCTCAGCGAATTTCCTGGCGCCAAACAGATTTCCAGCACGCACATGACGCATTTGAAAGCAGTTTTGAAAAACGCTTCTCAAGGCCGCTATGGCCAGGAGATGGCCGAGACCATTCGGAATGCGGCACGCTCCTCAGTCGGCTCTGTCATGCCCGCCAAGTCTCTTGAATTACAGCACACGATTCGCTTGATTCGTGAATTGGACGCCGAAATCGAAGATATTGAAACTGCCATTCAAGCCATCGTGGACGAAATGCAGTCTCCCATTACTACGATCCCAGGCATGGGTGTCCGTATGGGAGCGGTTATCCTGGCTGAAATAGGTGATTTCTCTCGCTTCGACTCGCCAGATAAAATCCTCGCATACGCAGGGATGTCACCTTCCACTTACCAGTCCGGGCAGCTTTCACTGTCTGGAGCCTACTCGCACATGGAAAAACGAGGTTCCCGTTACTTGCGCTACGCTCTTTACAATGCCACAAAACACGTCTGTCATTGGGACCCGACCTTTGCCGCTTACCTTGCCAAGAAACGGGCCGAGGGGAAGCACTACAACGTTGCGCTCTCTCATGCGGCAAAGAAATTGGTACGTCTGATTTTTGCAATGGAGAAATCTCAGCGGCCATACTGCGCCGCAGCATAACCCCGATTTTTCATAAGCTCAAGTAGGCGTCCAGAAGGACGTCAGCTTTGCTATACCCCTTTTGAACCGTCTAAATTTTTGCCGCTCCTCCGCATTTCGGGCTTGACTTTTAATAGTTAGTCTTTCACACGTTTCTTCCCCCTGAAGCTTTTGGCTTGGTTGGTTTTTTGACAGCCTGCTTTTTCTTTCGGGTCTTCAGATAGCGCTCCGCCTGCCGGAGCTGGGCGGCCGTCGGCTTGCCGAACACCTCCCCGCGCTCCGCTCTGCGAGGCTCCCTTGCGGCGGGCTGCGCCTTGCGCGGCTTTGCCGCAGGTTTCTTTTCTGCGGGTCTCTCCCGCTTCTGCGCGGGGCGCTTTTGTGCGGGCTGCTTCTGCGCCGGGTGCGGCGCCTTTTCTGCCTCGCCGCGGCGCGGCCGGATGAGGCACTTCGGGCCATAGCCGATGAGGTCCGTGCGCCCGGCCTTGACAAGGGCCTCGTGGATAAGGGCATAGTTCTTCGGGTCGCGGTACTGGATGAGCGCGCGCTGCATTTCTTTTTCGTGCGGGTCGGTCGGCACATAGACCGGCTCCATCGTCCGGGGATCGAGGCCCGTATAGTACATGACGGTCGAGAGCGTCGAGGGCGTAGGATAGAAATCCTGCACCTGTTCCGAGGTCGCGGACATATTCCGCCAGCTCCACGGCCTCGCGCAGGCCACAGCCGGGGTGGGAGCTCATAAGATAGGGCACGAGATACTGCTTTTTGCCGAGCTTTTCGTTCAGCGCGGCATATTTGCGGCAGAATTTTTCATAGACCGCGTGGCGCGGCTTTCCCATATAGCGCAGGACCTGATCCGAAACGTGCTCCGGCGCGACCTTGAGCTGGCC
>URKW01000154.1 GCA_900548615.1 uncultured Eubacteriales bacterium
TGCTACGGCGGCATAGCCGCCGCGATCGACACTACAGCGTTCTGACGAACAGCATATATCCGCCCGCACAATATGCCATAACACCGCACCGCGTCATCCTACAAAGCCTTGCATCCTCCCTCCATTTCAGGTACAATAGGGAAAAACACAGCCACAGGGAGGAAACGATGTATGGAGAAGATCGCGCTTGTCACCGGCTCCAGCCGGGGCATTGGCCGGGCGGTGGCCCGTGAGCTGGCCCGTCAGGGCTGGCGGGTCTGCGTCAACTACCGGGTGCGGCAGGACTGCGCCGAGTCGCTGGCCGCCGAGCTGGCGGCGGAGGGTCATGCCATCATGACGTATCAGGCGGACGTGTCCCAGCGGCAGCAGGTGCAGGCCATGGTGCGGGCCATTCAGGAGAAATGGGGCCCGGTGTCGCTGCTGGTGAACAACGCCGGTGTGGCGGGACAGGCGCAGTTTCAGGACGTGACCGACGAGATGTGGCACCGGTACTTCTCCACCAATGTGGACGGCGCGTACCACGCCATTCAGGCGGTGCTGCCCGCCATGCTCCACGCCCACGAGGGCTGTATTCTCAACGTCTCCTCCATCTGGGGCCAGCGGGGCGCCAGCTGCGAGGTGACGTATTCCTGCACCAAGGCGGCGCTGATCGGCCTGACCCGTTCGCTGGCGTCGGAGCTGGCGCCCACCCATATCCGGGTCAACTGCATCGCGCCCGGCGTCATCAAAACCGACATGCTGGACGCGCTGCCGCCGGAGGTACTGCCCCAGCTGGCGGAGGAAACGCCTCTGCGCCGTCTTGGTACGCCGGAGGACATCGCCCACGCGGCGGCGTTTCTGGCGTCGGAGAAGGCGGACTTCATCACCGGCCAGGTGCTGACGGTGGACGGCGGGTTTATACTGTGATCACTGGCGCAAAAACTTGCGATTATGCTGCCAAAAGAGACGAAACAAGAGGGACGCACGGCTGTGCGTCCCTCTTATGCTATATCGCCGCGTAGTACATGGCGCCGATGGCCTGGCCGAATTGCGCCACCGTCACGCCGTGGGAGGGCAGCTGGCGCATCAGCGCCGTGCAGGTGAGCTCCTCGTCCGCCGCCTCCAGCCGGAGATCGGGTACGATCTCCCGGCAGCCCTCCTGCAGCAGCCGGAAGCAGGCCGGGTGCTTCACAAACCGCCCAAACAGATACCGCACGTCTGTCCGGGGCCGCATCAGGAAACGCATCTCCCGGCTGATCTGGCCCACGTTCCGGCCGATCTGGCGGAACACGGATTGAGCCGCGCCATTTCCCGCCGCCGCCTGCTCCATCAGGTGGGCAAGACAGTGCTTGCGCATGTCCTCCGGAGTCTGACGGATGGCGAGGATGCCGTTCCGCTCCTCGATAAAGCCCTCCAGCAGCGCCGGATCGGCGTCATAGGCCAGCCGGAAGGCCGCCGCCTGCCCCAGATACCGCCGTGCGCCGGGCAGCCCAGAGTTTTCGTTGCGGGTGGAGCGCAGATCCTCCGGCGGCAGCTGCCGCTGGGGAAGGCTGCCCAGATCCAGCAGAAAGTCGTACAGCTCCACCGGCATCTCCGGGATGCTGCCGTCGCTGTCCAGATAGCCCACGCCGAAGTCGGTGCCCAGCGCGTGGGCGATGACGCCGCCGCTGAAATCCGGCGCTCCGCCGCTGAAGGCCAGCTCCGCCGCCGCCGTAAAGGCGGCGATGTGGCCGTCGTTGGTCATGTGGAGGGCGGCGCCCTCCCGACACAGCGGCCGCAGCTGATCCACGAGACCGCCCAGACCGGCGAAGGCAGTTTCATAGTCGATGGCGGGATTCTCCCGCATGCCCTTGGTCTTGGGGCTCTCGCCGCCCACGATCCGGTCGCGGATCACCACGTCCGGAAAGCTGACGCCCAGCACGTCCAGCGGCACGCTGGCGCTTTGGGCCACGGCGCGGGTTATCTCCTCGTCGCTGGCGTCCTTGTCCAGCGCCGCCTGAAGCGCCGGTGTCATTCCGGCGGCGCAGCAGGCCATCAGCTGCACCAGCAGCACGATGGGGCCGGTGATCCCCTCGGCCACGAGGCTGGCGGCGGGGTTCCAGTCGTATTCCTTCACGCACACCAGCCGTCCGTCCACCGCCACCGCCGCCTTGATGTCGGTGCCGCCGATATCGATGCCGCAGCATACGCCGCTGCCGCATCGCTCCACCGACCTCTGCAGCCGGGGCAGCAGGTCGCCGCCGCGAGATACCTCCGGCGGGGCGGGAACGTAGGCGCTCCGGTCACGGACGGCGAAGGAGAACGTGCCGCCGCCAAAAGGGCGGCACAGGCGGTTGGCGATATTGACCACCTTGCCGTAGCCGCTGCGGGCGGTCTTGTGCACCTGAAAAATATCGTTCAGTTCGCCCAGCAGCGCGACGACTTCTGTTTCCCGCAAGTCCAGATAGAAGGCCATCTCCCGTCCGCTGAGAGCGGACAGGGTGTTGAATACAAAGGCGGTGACGTACTGCTGCACGAACTGCCGCTGTTCCCCGTCCGCCCAGTGAGGGATGGGCAGGGAGAAGTCCCGCCGCGAGCCGTCGCACAGCGTCAGCTGCACGGTGACGGCCACGTGATCCGGCAGTGCGGCGCATTGTTCCCGCACATCGCTGAGCCAGACGCTTTGACCATTCCGGGCCTGCTGTAACCATTGAGAAAGCATAGTAGTTCCTCCTGAAAGAAAGGAGCGCCGCCATTTCGGCGGCG
>URKW01000155.1 GCA_900548615.1 uncultured Eubacteriales bacterium
CAGCGCCGCTGCCGCTAATGCCTACGCCGAACAACGCTTTAGTGTCTACCGTCGCAATCGTGAGCGGCAGCGGCGCAAGAAGAACGTCGATTCGTCACACGAAACGAAATCAACCGTATTCTGTGAACGCGAGGTATAAGGCAGCAAATTAAAAACAAGGTATAGCGTGCGCGGATTCTTAAACCGTAGGTTTAAGTGGCGCTTTTGGTTACTTTTGCCGCCAAGGGCAAAAGTAACTCGTGGCCGGAGCCACGAAACATCCCCTGCGCCGCAGGCGCGAAAGCTTTTCAACCACCTATTATACGCCAAATGACAATTTTTATCAATGCATGATTTTCCACCGGCGGGACAAACTATCCCCAAAACATTGAAAGGCCGTGGAAATCATGGACATGTCACCCAAGCAATATCAGGAGTATCTGAAAAGCATCAACCCCAAATCCCCCCTGTGGAAAAACGTGGCGCTGGCGTTTCTGGTGGGCGGCGCCATCTGCTGTCTGGGCCAGGCCCTCAGCGACTGGTACAGATTTCTGGGCCTGAAGCTGGAGGACGCCGCCACGGCCACATCGGTGTCGCTGGTGTTTCTGTCGGCGCTGTTCACGGGGCTGGGCCTGTACCACAAGCTGGCCCGCCATGCCGGGGCAGGCACGCTGGTGCCCATCACGGGCTTTGCCAACGCGGTGGCCTCCCCCGCCATCGACTTCCGGGCCGAGGGCGTGGTCACCGGCACGGCGGTGAAGATGTTCACCGTGGCCGGGCCGGTGATCGTGTTCGGCACCGCCGCCAGCGCAGTGTACGGGTTGATCTTATGGGCAGTGAGGTAGGATGTTCCGCGCTTCCGAACGCGAAACCCTGTCATTCCGAGCCAGTGACCGATGTCGACACGTTAAGAAAACATGCCGGTGGCATGTTTTTAACGCCGATCTCGGCGGCTACGCCGCCGTAGCATTCATCTGGGTTTGCAACGCATGGCGAAAGTAGCCCGCCGGAGGCCGCCCTCGCCCCGCAGGGCGAACCCCCAAAAATAAATTTTCCTATGCATCCTCCCCCATTCTGTGGTACAATACCATGGATGAAGGGAGGTTTGCCTATGTTCAAGCGCATCTATGTGGAGATCACCAACGTGTGCAACCTCTCCTGCGTGTTCTGCCCCGGCACGGAGCGGGCAAAACGCTTCCTGTCCCCGGCGGAGTTCCGCCTGATGGCCGAAAAGCTCCGGGGCCACACCCGCTACCTCTATTTCCACGTGATGGGCGAGCCGCTGCTGCCCCCGCAGCTGCCGGAGCTGCTGGCCATCGCCCATGAGCTGGGCTTCCGGGTGTGCTTCACCACCAACGGCACGCTGCTGGCGGAAAAGACCGCCGCCCTGCTGTCCGCCCCGGCGCTCCACAAGGTCAGCGTCTCCCTCCACAGCTTCGAGGGGAACGAGGGCGGCGACATGGCGGACTATCTCCACGGTGTGTGGAAATTCTGCGCCGACGCCAGCGAAAAAGGCGTGCTGTGCGCCCTGCGTTTGTGGAATGAGGGCGGCGCGGAGGCCCGAAACGGCGAGATTCTGGCCTTTTTATCCACCGCCACCGGCACAAATGTGGAAAACCTGCCGCCTGACCGAGCGGGCAACCGCCGCCTTGCACCGGGCCTGTTTCTGGAATCCGCCCAAAAATTCGACTGGCCGTCGCCGGACGCGGCGGAGGGCCCCGTCCAGTTCTGCCACGCTCTGCGCCAGCAGATCGCCGTGCTGTGCGACGGCACGGTGGTGCCCTGCTGTCTGGACGGCGAGGGCCGCATGGCGCTGGGCAATTTGCTGACCCAACAGCTGCCGGATATTTTGAATACACCCCGCGCACAGGCCATCCGGGAGGGCTTTTCCCGCCGCCGGCCTGCCGAGGATCTGTGCCGCCGCTGCGGCTATGCCCAGCGGTTCAGCCTATGAGAGGAAACGCCATGGAAGCAACCCCCCAACAACTGAAAGCCCTGCCCCCTCCCCTGCTGGCGTGGTACGATGAGAACCGCCGGGTGCTGCCGTGGCGGGAGCAGGTGTCCCCCTACCGCACGTGGGTGTCGGAAATTATGTTACAGCAGACCCGCGTCACGGCGGTGCTGCCGTATTTTGACCGCTTCATGGCGGCGCTGCCCACGGTGGCGGCGCTGGCCGACGCGCCGGAGCAGCAGCTCATGTCGCTGTGGCAGGGGCTGGGGTACTACAGCCGCGCCCGGAATCTGCAAAAGGCCGCGCAGGTCATCATGACCCGGCACGGCGGCGTGTTCCCGGATACATACAAGGGTCTGACCGCCCTGCCGGGGGTAGGCGACTACACGGCGGGCGCCATCGCCTCCATCGCCTTCGGCCAGCCCGTCCCGGCGGTGGACGGCAACGTGCTGCGTCTGGCGGCACGGCTGACCGGCTGCGGCGACAACGTGCTGGAGCCGAAAACCCGCGCCCGCTTTCGCCGCTGGATGGCGGAGGTGATCCCGTCCGACCGCCCCGGCGCGTTCAATCAGGCGCTGATGGATCTGGGCGCTATGGTGTGCCTGCCCAACGGAGCGCCCCTGTGCGAGCAGTGTCCCGCCCGGACGTTCTGCACCGCCTGCGAAAAGGGCCTGCAGCGGCAACTGCCGGTGCGGGAGAAGAAAGCCGCCCGCCGTGTGGAGCAGCGCACGGTGTTCCTGCTGCGGCGGGGGGGGGCGGGCTTTTTTTGCCCCTCCCCCCAGGGTCTGGC
>URKW01000156.1 GCA_900548615.1 uncultured Eubacteriales bacterium
AAGGGATGACCCGGGGCCCCCCCCCCGCCGTCCTGCTGGCCACTGTCGCAAGCCGGTTCATCAGTGTGCCGCTGGACGGCTGGGTGGGGCTTGTGGTGGCGCTGTTCATCCTGTGGTCGGCGGTGCAGGCGGCACGGGACACCATCAGCCCTCTGCTGGGGCAGGCCCCTGACCCGGCGCTGGTGCGTCGGATCGAGGAGCTGGTGATGGCCCATCCGCAGGTGGTGGGCGTCCACGATCTGGTGGTGCATGACTACGGCCCGGGGCGGCGCATCATCTCCCTGCACGCCGAAGTCCCGGCGGACGGGGAGCTGCTGGAGATGCACAACGCCATCGACGATATCGAGATGGAGCTGGCCCGGAAGCTCCGCTGCGAGGCGGTGATCCACATGGATCCCGTGGTGGTGGGCGACCCGGCGGTGACGGCGCTGCATGAGCAGGTAGCGGCGCTGGTGAAAACCATCGATCCCCGGCTGACCATCCATGATTTCCGTATCGTTCCCGGCACGACCCATACCAACCTGATCTTCGACGTGGTGACCCCCTTTGACGAGCAGCTGACCCGGCCGCAGGTGGCTCAGCAGGTCTGCCGTCTGGTGGAGGGGATGGAGGGCCGCTACCGGGCCATTATCAAAGTGGAAAATTCCTATGTAGAGTAAGGAGGAGCGTACAATGGACGAGCAGATCCGTAAATTGAAGGAGCTGGTGGACGGCAGCGATAACATTGTGTTTTTCGGCGGGGCGGGCGTGTCGACGGAGAGCGGCATCCCCGATTTCCGAAGCGTGGACGGGCTGTATCACCAGAAGTTCCGCTATCCGCCGGAGACCATGCTGAGCCACAGCTTTTACATGGCCCACAAGGCGGAGTTCTATGAGTTCTACCGGGCGAAGATGCTGGCGCCCGACGCCCAGCCAAACGCCGCCCACCGGAAGCTGGCTCAGTGGGAGCAGGAGGGCAAGCTGAAGGCCGTCATCACCCAGAATATCGACGGCCTGCACCAGAAGGCGGGCAGTCATGAGGTGCTGGAGCTTCACGGCAGCGTGCTGCGGAACTACTGCGAGCGGTGCCATAAGTTCTACGGGCTGGACGCCATCCTGCACAGCACCGGCGTGCCCAAATGCACCTGCGGCGGCGACATCAAGCCGGACGTGGTGCTGTATGAGGAGGGACTGGACGAGGACGTGATGGACAAGGCCCTGCGGTACATCCACAACGCGGACATGCTGATCATCGGCGGCACGTCGCTGGTGGTGTATCCGGCGGCGGGACTGGTGCGCTACTACCGGGGCCGTAAGCTGGTGGTCATCAACAAGGGCACCGTGGGCGCGGATATCGGCGCCGATCTGGTCATTGACGGGCCCATCGGGCAGGTACTTGCGCAGGTGTAATTTTGGGGCTTGACAAATATAGGTTGTCTGGTATAATGAGCAAGTACCTTTGAGAGGCGAACATCTGCGAGCGTGCTGGAATCGGCAGACAGGCAGGCTTGAGGTGCCTGTGTTCGTAAGGACGTGTGGGTTCAAGTCCCATCGCTCGCACCAGTCTCTCAAAAAAGTTGAAAGAAATCGAAAAAAGGTGTTGACAAACACAAGAACGTCGGTTATAATCAACTACGTTGTTTGCGCGAGTGGTGGAATTGGCAGACTCGCTAGATTCAGGTTCTAGTGCTCACTACGGGCGTGCGGGTTCAAGTCCCGCCTCGCGCACCATGGCGAGTGTTCTTATAGCATTTGAAAGGCTGTAAGAACACTCGCTTTTTATACAGCGAGTTCACAGGGGGCGTAGTTGACGACTACGCCTTTTCTTGTATTTATGGACACTTCCGGGATCGGCAGGGGCAGCACCGTTGGAATCTCAATCGTTCCGACGCAGTTATAGTGGATGCGAAGCCGCTGCTCCCATACGCCGTCGATCTTCTCCGCATTGAATACTTCGATCTTCTCAACCAGTTCGTTCAGCATCCGGGGCGTCAGTTTCCTCGCTCTGGTGTACTTGCGAACAAGACCGATAAACATATCCGTTGTCATGGAACGGCTGCTCTGCTTCTCTATCTCGGAGCGGAGCTTTTTTATTTTCTCCGACAGCTCCTTTTGCTCGTCCTCATACCGCCGGGACATTTTTGCGAAGCGGTCATCGGAGAGCTTGCCGGAAACATTGTCCTCATAGATGCGCTCAAAGAGGCCGTCCAATTCTTCGTCACGGGCAAGGAGCGTTTTCAGCTCTTTTTCCTTCAGCTTGCGGTCTGTCTGTTCCGCCTGCTGAGAATGACCGATCACCGCTTTTACAAACTCATCCTCATAGAGGCTGGCGAATTTCGTTAAGCGCCGTATCTCTCCCAGCACCACTTCCTCCAGGAAGTCCACACGGACATAGTGAGTAGAGGTGCAGGTGCCGCGGTTGCCCTTGTAGTTGGAGCAGTTGAAATACTTGATCTCCGGATTGCCCTGATTGAAGTGAAAGTGAAGGTTGCTGCCGCAGTCGGCGCAGACCAACAGGCCGGAAAACATATTGTGTTCTCCGTTGTTGGTGCGGCGCTTGCGGATTTTGCCCCGCTTCTGCTGCACCTGCTCATACACAGCACGCTCGATGATCGCCACATGGACGTTCTGGAACACCACCCAATTCTCACGGTCATTGTCGATTCGCTTCTTATTCTTGTAG
>URKW01000157.1 GCA_900548615.1 uncultured Eubacteriales bacterium
TGTACCGTGAAAAGCGCGCCGCCCTGCGCCGCGTCCGCGCAGACCTCGCCCGCGAGGTGGAGGATGATGCCCTCGAGGACCTCCTGCGGCAGATCCAGAAGGATTTCGAGGAAGAGGTTTATCCCCTCAGCGCCTTGCAGCTGAAATTTGAGAGCTTCTGCAAGCCCGCCATGACCATGGAAGCGAAAATGGAAGCCCTTACCAAGGCAGCGGTGGAGCTGACCACGGTGGAGGCGCCCAAATGGGAGTTCATCGCGGCACGGCTTTTGAATCACACCTTTTCCAAGCGCAATGCCTCGCGGTGGACAGAGCGCGGTGTGAAAGGCCTGTATGAAAAGCTCCGCTATCTGACGGATAAGGGGCTGTACGGCGACTATATCCTCGCCCGCTATTCCCGCGAGGAGATCGACACTGCGGAGGGCTTTCTATGCCCGGAGCGGGACACGCTGTTCACCTATTCCAGCCTTGACCTGCTGCTCAAGAGATACGTCATCCAGTCCCGCAGCCGTGAGCCGTTGGAAACGCCGCAGGAGATGTTCCTGGGCATCGCGCTCCACCTTGCCATGAACGAGGCCTCCGGCCGCATGGGCTGGGTCAGGCGGTTTTACGATATGCTCAGCCGCATGGAGGTCACCATGGCTACCCCCACCATGTCCAACGCGCGAAAGCCCCATCACCAGCTTTCCAGCTGCTTTATCGACACGGTGCCGGACAGTCTGGACGGCATCTACCGCTCCGTTGACAATTTTGCAAAGGTGTCCAAGTTCGGTGGAGGCATGGGGCTGTACTTTGGCAAGGTACGGGCCACCGGCAGCGCCATCCGGGGCTTTCAGGGGGCGGCGGGCGGCGTCATCCGCTGGATCCGGCTGGTGAACGACACTGCCGTTGCCGTGGATCAGCTGGGCATGCGGCAGGGCGCAGTGGCGGTCTACTTAGATGCGTGGCACAAGGATCTCGCTGAGTTTTTGCAGCTGCGCACCAACAACGGCGACGACCGCATGAAGGCGCACGACGTGTTTCCTGCCGTGTGCTATCCCGATCTGTTCTGGAAATTGGCGGAGAAAAATCTTGACGCGCCGTGGCAGCTCATGTGTCCCCACGATATCCTCACCATCAAGGGCTACGCGCTGGAGGACTATTGGGGCGAGGAGTGGGAGAAGCGGTATCTGGACTGCGTCAGCGACCCCCGCATCGAAAAGCGCACCGTCACCGTCAAGGACATCGTGCGGCTGGTGCTGCGCTCGGCGGTGGAAACTGGCACACCCTTCGCATTTAACCGGGACGCCGTCAACCGCATGAACCCCAACGGCCATGCGGGCATGATCTACTGCTCCAACCTCTGCACGGAGATCGCCCAGAATATGGCGCCCATCGAGCATATCAGCACCGAGGTGCGGACGGAGAACGGCGATACGGTGGTGGTGACGGTCACCCGCCCCGGCGAGTTCGTGGTCTGCAATCTGGCCAGCCTCTCCCTCGGAAATCTTCCCGTGGAGGACGAGGCCTACATGGAGTGCACGGTGGAGACGGCCATCCGCGCGCTGGACAACGTCATCGACCTGAACTTCTACCCGCTGGAATACGCCCGGCTCACAAACCACAAATACCGAAGCATCGGCCTTGGCGTCAGCGGCTATCACCACATGCTGGCAAAGCGCGGCATCCGCTGGGAGAGCGAGGAGCATCTCGCCTTCGCCGACACGGTGTTTGAGCGCATCAATTATGCCGCCATCCGGGCGGACACGGCACTGGCACGGGAAAAGGGCAGCTATGCGCTGTTTGAGGGCAGCGACTGGCAGACCGGCGCGTATTTTGAGAAGCGGGGCTACGCCTCCGACAAGTGGCGGGAGCTTGCCGAAACGGTGGCGGCGCAGGGAATGCGCAACGCCTACCTGCTGGCCGTCGCCCCCACCTCCAGCACCTCTATCCTCTCCGGCACCTCCGCCGGGATCGACCCTGTCATGAGGCGCTTCTTTTTGGAGGAGAAGAAGGGCAGCATCCTGCCTCGCGTGGCCCCGGAGTTGTCGCTGGATACATGGTGGTACTATAAGGCGGCTCACCTCATCGACCAAAGCTGGTCGGTACGGGCCGCAGGCGTGCGCCAGCGGCACATCGATCAGGCGCAGAGCATGAACCTGTATATCACCAACGACTACACCATGCGGCAGGTACTGGCGCTGTATCTGGATGCGTGGCACAGCGGCGTCAAGACGATCTACTACATCCGCAGCAAGTCCCTTGAGGTGGAGGACTGCGAAAGCTGCGCGTCATAGGGAGGAGCAGTACCATGGCAGAACTGAAGAAAAAGCCGCTTTTTAATCCGGAGGGAGACATCGACGTGCGCCTGCGGCGTATGATCGGCGGCAACACAACGAACCTCAACGATTTCAACAACATGAAGTATCCGTGGGTCAGCGACTGGTACCGGCAGGCCATGAACAATTTCTGGATTCCGGAGGAGATCAATCTCTCGCAGGATGTGAAGGACTATCCCCGCCTGCTGCCCGCCGAGCGCATGGCCTACGACAAAATTTTAAGCTTTCTCGTCTTTCTGGACTCCATCCAGACGGCGAATCTGCCCAACATCGGCGCGTATGTCACCGCCAACGAGGTCAATCTCTGCCTGTCCATTCAGGCGTTTCAGGAGTG
>URKW01000158.1 GCA_900548615.1 uncultured Eubacteriales bacterium
TTACCAGCGGAAGTGGGCGAATGCCTTGTTGGATTCGGCCATCTTGTGGGTATCCTCGCGCTTCTTCACGGCGCTGCCGGTGTTGTTGGCGGCGTCCATGATCTCGCCTGCCAGGCGCTCGGCCATGGTGCGCTCACCGCGTGCGCGGGAGTAGTTGGTCAGCCAGCGCAGACCCAGGGTCTGACGGCGGGCGGGACGAACTTCCATGGGAACCTGATAGGTGGCACCGCCGACACGGCGGGCCTTGACTTCCAGGCTGGGCATGATGTTTTCCATAGCCTGGGTAAAGACTTCCAGAGGCTCTTTCTCGGTCTTTTCCTTGATGATGTCAAAGGCACCATACACGACCTTCTGAGCCACGCCCTTCTTGCCATCCAGCATGATGCTGTTGACCAGCTTGGTCACCAGCACGGAGCCGTACATGGGATCGGGCAGGATCTCTCTTTTGGGAACATTACCTCTTCTGGGCACTATGCTTCCCTCCTTCATAATAATATGATTTCATAGGTACTCAGCAGCGTGCGAGGGCTGCTGTACGGCCTGCCAAAGAGGTATATAAATATAGTACCTTTTCGGCAAAGCTCTTTTTAATGCTTTTGGTCGATCGCTTATTTCTGCTTGGGACGCTTGGCACCGTACTTGGAACGAGCCTGCATACGGCCCTGAACACCCTGGGTATCCAGCGTACCACGGATGATGTGGTAACGGACGCCGGGCAGGTCCTTTACACGGCCGCCGCGGATCATGACCACAGAGTGCTCCTGCAGAGAATGACCCACACCGGGAATGTAAGCGGTGACCTCGTAACCGTTGGTCAAACGGACACGGGCGATCTTACGCAGAGCGGAGTTGGGCTTCTTGGGGGTCGCGGTTCTCACTGCGGTGCAGACGCCACGCTTCTGAGGGGAGGACAGGTTGGTCTCCTTGTTCTTCAGCGTATTCAGGCCCTTCTGCATAGCGGGGGAATTGGACTTGTAGGTAGCCTTTTTCCGACCCTGCTTGACCAGCTGATTAAAAGTAGGCATGCAATAGGTACTCCTTTCTTCAAAATTGCGGGAATAACTCCCTGTATTTTCCTCGGAATAAAGGAATTTTATTCCGCAAGGAACAAAATTGTTGGAGGCGTTACTCCTCCAGCGCCGCAGCAGCTGCGGTGCCCACGGCGATGGAGCAGGCCCGGCCCAACTGGGCCATGGTGTAATCCGTCACCACGGCGATACCCGCCGCCTGACACAGCGCTTCCACCGGTTCGGTCAGCCGGGGATCGGCGTCGCAGGCCAGATAGACCTTGCGCACCTTGCCGGAAGCCACAGCCCTGCGAACCTGCTTCAGGCCCACTACTTTTTCCTTGGCCGCCAGTGCTTCCATGCGCGCTGCTCCCTCCATTGATGCGGTATGACAAAGTTCGCGGAGCAATGCCCGCGCAATTTAGAATTATAGCATAGCAGAGAAACAGCGTCAAGTGGATTTCTGCCAAAAATTTGTGATTTTCTCCGAAATCCCTCGTGGAAATGTGTGCAGTTCGGAGAATAAATGCCCTCCGGCATTGCCGGAGGGCATTTCAGAGACAGAGTCAGGGTGTCAGATGCTTACTCCACGTTGGCGGCGGCCACCTGATTGGTGAAGATGACCTCCTGCGGCGCGGTCTCCTCCTCCACCGGGTCGGGATCGGGCACCAGCTCCTGTGCCAGCTCGCGGTAAGCGCCCAGACCGGCACCGGCGGGGATCAGCTTACCGATGATGACGTTCTCCTTCAGGCCCACCAGATGGTCGACCTTGCCCTTGATGGCGGCCTCGGTCAGCACCTTGGTGGTCTCCTGGAAGGACGCGGCGGACATCCAGGAATCCGTGGCCAGAGATGCCTTGGTGATGCCCATCAGCACCTGCGTGTAGGTGGCTTCCTGCAGAGGTTCGCCGTTCTCGTTGGTCTCGCCGGCGGCGATACGCTCTCGGATCTCGGCGTTGGCGTCCTCCACATCCAGAATGTCGGTCATAGCGCCGGACAGCAGCTTGGTATCGCCGGATTCCTCCACGCGCACCTTGCGCATCATCTGGCGGACGATGACCTCGATGTGCTTATCGTTGATATCCACGCCTTGCTGACGGTACACCTTCAGGACTTCCTGAATCAGATAGTTGTGAACAGCGGAAGCGCCGCGGATACGCAGCACGTCGTGGGGGTTCAGCGCGCCGTCCTGCAGCTGCTTGCCCTTTTCGATCACGTCGCCGTCGGCTACCTGCAGACCGGTGTGGGGCACCGCGTAGGTACGGGTGTCGCCGTCGTCGGCAGTGATGATGATGTTCAGCAGACTGCCCTTGGCGGCCTCCTCGAAGCGCACTTTGCCGCCGATCTCGGCGATGGTAGCCATCTTCTTGGGACGGCGGGCCTCGAACAGCTCCTCAACACGGGGAAGACCCTGGGTGATGTCGCCGCCGGCAACGCCGCCGGTGTGGAAGGT
>URKW01000159.1 GCA_900548615.1 uncultured Eubacteriales bacterium
GGCGGCGGAGGGTGCGGCGGAACAGCCGGTGTTTCTGTTCCGCCGTGGGCCGGAGAGCGGACGGGCGGCCTTTTCCGCTGTGTCCCTGTCCCAGCTGACGGCGGCGGCGGAGGATGTGTCGTGGCTGGACAGCCGCCGCATCTCCGTGACGCAGGCTCCGCCCATCGAGGCGGCGGAGTGGATCGCCCGCGGCCTGCGGGCGGTGAACTTCGACCATCCCCGCTGGCGGGAGATGGCGGCGTGGCAGCCCACACAGGGCAAAAAGCGCGTCCACATCCTGGCCATCGGCGACGTGGGCAGCACCATCGCCATGGGGCTGAAGCTGCTGGGCGGCGACACGGTGTCGGCCATCGGCATCTGCGATATCAACGAGGCCGCCACAAAGCGCTGGGAGTTTGAGCTGAATCAGGTGACGCTGCCGTGGCGGTACGACGCCATGCCGCCTGTGGAAATCGTGCCTCAGGAGCGGCTTTTCGACTGCGACGCGTTCCTGTTCGTGGCGTCCAAGGGCATCCCCGCCGTAGGCAGCGGCGTGAAGGACGTGCGCATGGCCCAGTTTGAGGCCAACCGGGGACTAGTGGAGCTGTACGCCCGCAAAGCGCGGGACGCCCGGTTCCGCGGGCTGTTCTGCGTGATCTCCGACCCGGTAGATCCCCTGTCCCGCGCGGCGCTGCTGGCCTCCAACCGGGACGAAAGCGGCGTGTACGACGGTCTGGGCCTTCTGCCCCAGCAGGTGCAGGGCTACGGCCTTGGCGTGATGAACGCCCGCGCCGCCTACTACGCCAAGCAGGATGAACGGTTTGCCGCCTTTCTGACGGAGGGACGGGCCTTCGGCCCCCACGGCAGCGGTCTCGTCATCGCCAACTCCATCGAGCACTACGACGACGCACTGTCCCGTGAGCTGACGGAGCTGGCGCTGACCGCCAACCTGAAAATGCGGGAGCTGGGCTTCAAGCCCTATGTGGCGCCGGCACTGTCCTCGGCGGCCATCAGCGTACTGCTGACGCTGCGGGGCGAGTGGCACTACGGCAGCGTGTGTCTGGGCGATATCTTTATGGGCGTGAAGAACCGCTATACCCCCACGGGGCTGGAAACGGAGGATATCCCGCTGCCGGACGGGCTGTTTGCCCGCCTGACGGAGACACAGGATATTCTGCGGAAGATCATTTGAGAAGGAGGCGGAGGGAATGGAACCTCTGGTGGTCATCTGTCCTCGGGTTGAGGAAAATTCCCGGCTGTCGGCGGTGCTGGCTCACGCGCTGGAGGGCCGCCCCCACGTGAAGCTTCAGCGGCCGGATCAGCTGCATCCCATGGAGGGGCGGCGGGTGCTGTTCGCCATTTCGCTGCTGCACGGCGGCGTGAATCTGGGCTGGTACGCCATGCTGTCCGCCATCCGGCAGGACAAGCGGTTTTTCGAGGGCTGCTGCGGCGCGGTGCTGGTGGACGGCGACGGCGAGCTGTACACCAAGTCCGCCGCGCGGGAGATCGTGTTTGCCGCCAATCAGGCAGGCTGCGCCTTTATGGGCGCGCCGCTGATCGAGGCCACCGGCTCGCTGGAGAATTTCCACATCCGGGCCATGCTGCGGCACACGGATTATCTTACCGCCTACACCTCCTGCGCTGGTGAACTGGTGGAACGCCTGATGGCGGACACGCCGCCGGTGCGACAGCATCCCAACCTGATGGTGCTCCACGCCTCCAACCGCAAGACCTCCAACACCATCGCATTGTGGGAGCGGATGGCGCCCCGGCTTCAGGGCCGGGTGGACGCCCAAGTAGTGAGCCTGCGGAACGGCACCGTGGCCGACTGCAACGGCTGCGAGTTCCGCACCTGCCTGCACTTCGGTGAGGAGGGACGGTGCTTCTACGGCGGCGTCATCGTGGACGAGGTATATCCCGCCATCGGCCACGCCGACGGCGTGCTGTGGCTGTGCCCCAACTATAATGACGCGCTGGCCGCCAACCTGACGGCCTGCATCAACCGGCTGACGGCGCTGTTCCGCACCACGCCCTTTTACGACAAGGATCTGTACGCCATCATTGTGTCCGGCTACTCCGGCGGCGATATCGTGGCCCAGCAGCTGATCTCGGCTCTGTGCATGAACAAGGCCTTCCGCCTGCCGCCCCGGTTCTGCATGCTGGAGACCGCCAACGACGCCGGCGCGGCGGTGAAGCTGCCGGGCATCGACGAGCGGCTGGCGGCGTTTGCGGATAAGATGTTCTCAACATGAAATAAGAAACGACCCGTTACCTGCGGT
>URKW01000160.1 GCA_900548615.1 uncultured Eubacteriales bacterium
ATTCACGCCACCCGGCTGCCACGGCAGCCACCTCCAGCGGCGGCACCAGCGCCGCCTCCCCTGCCGCGTGGCTGGGATCCACGATTACCGGCAGGTGGGTCATCCGCTTCAACACCGGGATAGCGCTGACGTCCAGCGCCGCCCGGCTGGTCTTGGAAAAGCTGCGGACGCCCCGCTCGCACAGCACCACGTTGGGGTTGCCGCCCGCCAGAATGTACTCCGCCGATTGCAAAAGCTCCTCCACCGTGGCGCCCACGGCTCGCTTCAGCAGCACTGGCTTTGACTGCTGACCCAAGGCACGCAGCAGCTCGTAATTCTGCATGTTCCGTGCGCCCACCTGTAACATGTCCACCTGCTCAAACTGGGGCAGCTGGGCCGCGTCGGTGATCTCCGACACGGTGGGCAATCCCACTTCCCTTCCGGTCTGGGCCAGCAGCTCCAGCGCAGGCGCGCCGAAGCCCTGAAAAGCATAGGGCGATGTGCGGGGCTTGTAAGCACCGCCCCGCAGCACCAGCCCGCCGGCAGCCTTCACCGCCCGCGCCACACCCTGCATCTGCAAGGCGGATTCCACGGCACAGGGGCCTGCCATCAGGCAGAAGCCCTTACCGATCTGTGCGTCACCCACGGACACCACCGTGTCCTCCGGGTGGGTCTGGCGGGACGCCAGACGCCACACCGGCGTCAGCCGTTTGACCTCCGCCACATAGGGCAGCGCCAGCAGGCGCTGCTCGTCCAGCGTCCAGGTCTCCCCCACCAACGTCAGCATGGTTCGTCCGGCGCTGTCGGCGCGGGCTGTGCCGATGCCCTGACGGCTCAGCTGGATCACCAGCGACCGTATCGCCGCTTCCGGTGTGTCTTTTTTTACGAAAATCAGCATAGAAGCCTCCGAAAACCGCCGAAACGGCGGATGTTGTCGTACTGATATAGTATAGCACGTTTGAGGGTGGTTGGCAATATGGGGAAATCGCCTTCCTCCTAATGCACCACATTAGTTTTCTTAGCGTTGGGCATTATTGACAACGCTAAGAAAACTGCTATAATATCGCTTAGGAGAAAGGAGAATCAACACTATGTCCGATAACTTCACATTAAGCTGCTGCTCGACGGTAGATGTCCCCTATCAATATCTGGAAAGCCGCCGCATTCCGGTGCTGTTTTACACCTATGTGGTGGAGGATGTAACCTATGTGGACGACATGGGGCGGGATCCTCAGGCGCTGCCCCGGTTTTACGAAATGCTGGCGGCGGGCAAGCTGCCCCAGACCAGCCAAATCAATGTGGCGGAGTATGTGGAATTTTTTGACGGCCTGTTGAAGCAAGGCGGCGACGTGCTGCATCTGGGCTTCACCTCCGGCCAGTCCGGCTCCATCCACAACGCATTTCTGGCGGCGGAAATGCTGCGGGAAAAGTACCCCCGGCAGAAGTTGCTGGTGGTGGACACCCTGTGCTCGTCCTCCGGCTATGGACTGCTGGTGGACACCGTGGCGGACATGCGGGACGCCGGCGCCACCATTGACGAGGCGTATCAGTGGGCCATGGACAACCGCAACAAGGTGCATCACCAGTTTTTCTCCACCGACATGACCCAGTTCCGGCGTACCGGCCGGGTGTCCGGCGCGGCAGCGGCCATCGCCACGGTGCTGAACATCTGCCCGCTGATGCGGCTGGACAACAAGGGCGCCATCAAGGCCTACGACAAGGTGCGGGGCAAGCACAAGGCCATCGAGGCCACGGTGAACGCCATGGAGCAGCACGCCCAGGGTGGCACGGAGTACGACCAGCGGTGCTGGATCTGCCACTCCCAGTGTCCCGATCTGGCGCGGCAGCTGGCCGACGCGCTGGGTGAACGGTTCCCCCACGTGAAGGGTCACATCCGCATCTGCAATATCGGCACCATCATCGGCAGCCACGCAGGCCCCGGCACGGTGGCGGTGTTCTTCTACGGCGACGAACGACCGGAAATGACGTAATTGCTTGCATTCGATACGGATTGCCACGCCAGTGTACGCACTGGCTCGCAATGACAAAACGGCGGGTGGGGTAGAACCCCGCCCCTACGCAGCGTTTGTTGTAACCGGTGCAGTTATCGTTAGGGCGGACAGAGTCGTCCGCCCCTACAAAATGTTTGACGAACCCGATGCTGCTTCACCACGCCGCACATTTTTCCCGCCTGATGGCAAAAAAAGAGACGCTCTTAGGCCGGCTCCACATAAGAAAACACACGCCGTAAAAGGCAAATTTTGCACGGATAT
>URKW01000161.1 GCA_900548615.1 uncultured Eubacteriales bacterium
CTTTTTACCCAATGCCCACACACTCCAGACATAATTTGATTGCTTTGCTCAGCACCGTCGCCGCCTCGCCCCGCCATACGCCAAAGCACAGCATGGCGGCTCCGGCGAGCAGAAGCGTGATCTGCGCCGCCGCCTTCTTTCCGTGACTCAAGTTTCATCACCCTTTCCGTTTTGTGTTTCCATCATAGCACGGAAGAGTTAAAGTCCCTGTTAAGAACAGAAATTTAACACAAACTTTATCTGTTTCTGCTATACTGAAGACAATCGAATGAATGAAGCTTATAAAGGAGGGCTTTCATGCATTTTTTGGTTATTGAAGACGAACGCGCTCTGTGCGAGACCATCGTCCGCAGCCTGCGGCGTTTGGCATACAGTGTAGACTGCTGCTACGACGGGGAGAAGGCGCTGGAGCTTCTTGGCGTGGAGCGCTACGATCTGGTGCTTCTGGATCTGAACCTGCCGGGCAAGGACGGCATGACGGTGCTGCGCACCCTGCGGCAGACAGACCGGGAGACGAGAGTCCTGATTCTCTCCGCCCGCAGCGAGGTAGAGGACAAGGTGAAGGGGCTGGACGCAGGCGCCAACGACTATCTTGCAAAGCCCTTTCATCTGGCTGAGCTGGAGGCCCGTATCCGCAGCCTGACCCTGCGGCAGTTCACGCAGCAGGACGTGCTGCTGACCTGCGGGGATTTAGCCTTCGACACGCGCTCCCGCACCGCTTCCGTCAATGCTCAGGCCCTGACGCTGACCCGCAAGGAAACGGGGATATTGGAATATTTAATGGTACATCAGGGGCGACCGGTGAGTCAGGAGGAGCTGATGGATCATGTCTGGGACAACAGCGTGGACAGCTTTAGCAACTCCATCCGGGTACATATCTCCGCTCTGCGCAAAAAACTGCGTGCCGCACTGGGCTATGACCCCATCCGCAACCGCATCGGCGAAGGCTATCTGATGGGAGGCGAGGAAGCATGAAGCACCTTTCTTTGCAGTGGCGCATCACGCTGATGAGCGTCCTGCTCATCGGAGTTACCTGTATTTCCATGAATCTGCTGCTCTGTTCCTCCGGCATGTACTATATGGACACGATTGCGAACACTTTTCAGGGTGGCACTGTTCTTATCGATGGTGAAGGCGAAGTGAGCTTTGACCCGCAACTCGTAGCACCTGACGAGGATTTGACAATCATTGTCGATGGGGCGCAAGGGCGCTTCCGCACCACCAACTGGTACATCACGGCGGCGGTAACGCTGCTCAGCGGCATCCTCGCCTATTTTGTCAGCGGACGCGCCCTCAAGCCTCTGCGCAGCTTTGCCTCGCAGGTCGAGCAGGTGCAGATGAGCAACCTGGCAGACATGAAGATCAACGAGGACGTATTGCCGGAGTTCCGCCAGTTCAGCCATTCCTTCAATCAGATGCTTGAACGGCTGAACAACGCCTTTGCCGCCCAGCGGCAGTTCACTGGCAACGCTGCCCACGAGCTGCGCACGCCGCTTGCGCTGATGCAGGCGCAGCTGGAACTGTTCTCCGCAGAGCACCCCGACATACTGCCGGAAACAGCAGCATTTCTTTCTTTGTTGCGGGAGCAGACGGAGCGGCTGACGCAGATGACCAAGACGCTGCTGGAGATGAGCAATTTGCAGCAGGTGGCGCGGAACGAGCAGCTTCAGCTTGCCCCCATGGTCGAGGAGATCTTCACAGACCTCGCGCCGCTGACAGATAAGCGCGGCATCACGCTGACGGCGGATGGCGACGGCGTCATGACCGGCAGCGACGCGCTGATCTACCGGCTGCTCTTCAACCTGACGGAAAACGCCGTCAAATACAATCGCCCAGGCGGCTCGGTGCGGGTCTGCGTCACACAGGAGCCGGAAAAGCTCCGGATCCGTGTCTCCGACACCGGCTGCGGCATCCCGGAGGAGTATCAGCAGAGCATCTTCCAGCCCTTTTTCCGGGTAGACAGATCCCGTAACCGGGAGTACGGCGGTGCGGGGCTGGGACTTTCTCTGGTGTGGGAGATCGCTGACCTCCACGGCGGCTGCGTATGGGTG
>URKW01000162.1 GCA_900548615.1 uncultured Eubacteriales bacterium
GTTCCTTCCGGTGTTTTTGCCTACTTTTGTCACTGTTGACAAAAGTAGGTCGCGCCGGGGCGCGAAACTCCCCAACATCAAACATATCAAAAACCGGGCCCATCGGCCCGGTTTTATCATTTACGCGGCATCCTCCGGTGTATCCTCCACGCCGTCCGGCACGGGAGACGACTGATCCGCGCTGGATTCGATGCTGTAGATCGGCTGGGCGATCCCGCCTGCCGCCGCGTAGCAGCGCACCGTCACCACATCACCCACGTTCAGCAGTATCAGCTCCGGTGTGTCCGCGGCCTTTCCGCTGTACCACACGCCGTCGATGCACAGATAGTACCACGTGTTCCCGTCCATGACGGCGCTGCGGATATCGGTGACAGCTCCGGTGTGGGCGTCGGTCAGCGCCAGCTGATCGTCCGGCAAGGCGCTGTCCTCCGGCTGAATAAGGTTGGCGTTCAGCAGCATCTGCCGGTAGTTGCTCTCACACTCCGCCACGGTGCCGCCGGTGGCCACGATCTGGTACTGGCTGACGTTGACCATGGCGTACATCTTCACCAGTCCCGCCGCGTCCTTCAGTGCCATGAAATAGGTGGGCTGCTCCGCCACGTTCAGCAGCAGCGGGAAGGTAGCGGTGTACTTCATCTGCTGCACCTGACCCTGGGCGGACTCCATGGCGGAGTACTCCTCCGCGCCGGCCACGGCGTAGAACCGCGTCTCCTTGGTGCGCTGGTTGGACAGAATGAAGCCCACGTTGGACTCGTCGGACACCACGGAGGTAATGCCGGTATACATATATACATCGTCGCCGATGGCGATGTAGTTATACCCCTCTGTAGTGACGGTCACCTCCCGCTGTCCGAACAGGGAGTTCCAAAAGCCGTTGATATAGGTGCCGTGGTAATCGTACTGCTGGATAATAAGATCGGCGGTATAGACGTGATCCACCCACGTGGGGATATCCGCCACGTCGTAGTACACCGTCTCGCCGGTGACGGCGTTCACCAGCGCCGCGCCGGTGATATCCGTGCCGCCGAACAGACCGATGGTGCGGTCGATGCGGGGACAGACCCACCACGGGCGTCCCTCCTCGTCGATCTCGAAGGCGGGCTCGTCAAAGAGATAGGCGGGATAGTGGAACCGGAGATAGCGGTACAGATTGCGGTCGAAATGCTCGGCGGGCGTGTACCGGATCCCCTCCTCCAGCCGCACCACCTCCACATTCTGTGTCACCATGTCGATGATGAGATAGGCGGGCAGACCGGCGGAACGGTTATTCAGCCACTTGATGATGTCGCCGTATTGCAGGGTGGTGACGCGGACGGGGCGGCCCTTGTAGTTGATCTGGGTGTAGTTGTCGGCCACCTCGAACTGGGACACCATGTCCGCCAGCTCGCCCAGCTTGCGGTTGCCCAGCTTGGCGGCGGAGTCCTTGTCCAGCATGGGGATCTGGTCAAAGGAGATCTCCTCCACCTCGGTGGCGAAGTCGCCGCTTTCCACCGTCAGCAGATCACGGTAGCTGCCTGCCCGGAACACCTGCCAGCCCACCGCGCTGCCGATCAGCGCCGTGACCACCAGCAAAATTGCCAGCGCCAACGGGATGAGACACTGCTTTTTCAGGAATTTGAAGTAGCCCTTTACGCCATCCCCCTGAAAGCCGGAGGTCATCACGGCGCACAGGCCGTACACGCCGCATACCAGCAGCGTGAACACGTAGAATTCCGGCGCTTTCAGATTAATGGGCGGCAGGACGACATAGAAGTACGCCGCCGCAAAGACCAGCGTCACCGCCAGATTCAGCACCGTGCGGCCAAAGGGGGTGCCGACGGCCTTACGGGGCTTGGGGGTATGGCCCTCCCGGTGGAAGGGATTCTGACCCCGGAAGCCCTGAAAATTGGGATCATTCCAGTTGGTGTTCATAGGGTTCTCCTTTCGGTATTTGAGGGTGTTTCGCGCCTGCGGCGCGAGGAAAGCTTCGCCCTGCGGGGCGAGACACTTTTGGCCGCGGCCCCAAAAGTGTCCAAAAGGG